>DASTGG010000361.1:0-6865 GCA_035719385.1 Usitatibacter sp. | reverse complement strand
ACGGTCGCGGTCGTGGTGCCGTCACCGGCCACGTCGGAAGTCTTGGAGGCGACTTCCTTCACGAGCTGCGCGCCCATGTTCTCGAACTTGTCCTTGAGCTCGATCTCCTTCGCGACCGACACGCCGTCCTTGGTGACGGTGGGGGCGCCGAAGGAGCGCTCGAGGACCACGTTGCGGCCCTTCGGGCCCAGCGTGACCTTGACCGCGTCGGCCAGGATGTTCACGCCCGCGATCATGCGAACGCGTGCGTTCTCTTTGAATTTGACGTCTTTGGCTGCCATGGTGATTTCCTCTTCGCTGGTCTGGATTACTGGTTCACGACGGCCATGATGTCTTCTTCGCGCATCACGAGAAGCTCGTCGCCTTCGACCTTGACGGTGGTGCCGGAGTACTTGCCGAAGAGCACCTTGTCGCCGACCTTGAGGTCGCACGGAGTGACCTTGCCGTCCTCGTTCTTCTTGCCCGGGCCGACGGCGAGCACTTCGCCCTGGTCGGGTTTCTCGGCGGCGGTGTCGGGGATGACGATGCCGGAGGCGGTCTTACGCTCCTCTTCGAGGCGCTTGATGATCACGCGATCGTGCAGCGGACGCAGTTTCATGACTTCAGCTCCTGTTGGTTTGAGATTCGGGGCAGAGGGGCTTGGGTAAAGCCGCTGCCACCAGGGGTCTTGCGAAATCCAAGGCAGGTGGGGCGCTTAGCACTCACCTGCGGCGAGTGCTAATAATAGGCCCGGACCACGCCCATTTCAAGGGCCGGACGGAAGGAAACAGCCCGGAAAGTAGCGACTTACAGGGAGGTTATAAGCAAGCGCTCACACACGAAACGCTTCCTCGACTGCGCTTCGCTGCTCGCTTCCCGTTTGCCATGTTGCGCGCGCCGATGGCCGCCGCGCCATCATCCCAACGGACGCGCGCCCGCCCGCAGGGCGCCGCGAGCTGGCGCGCTCAGCGTGCCGAGTGACCGGCGAGCTTGACCTCGACCCTCTCGGAATCGTCCAACCCCGCGTAGTACGCGCGCAGCAGCTCCAGGACCTCGGGGCGCGAGAACTCGGCCGGCACGGGGCTGCCCTCCGAGAGCCACTTGCGAAGCTTGGTGCCGGACACCAGCAGCCGGTCGGCGTCGCCGTGCGGGCAGGTGCGGGCGGAGGCCATGCCGCCGCACTTGTAGCACCAGAACGTCCAGTCGATCTTCATCGGCTGGATCTCGAGCGCCCCCTTCGGGACCTCGTCGAAGATCCGGTGGGCGTCGAACGGCCCGTAGTAACTGCCCACACCGGCATGGTCGCGCCCGATGATCTGGTAGGCGCATCCGTAGTTCTGCCGGAAGACCGCGTGCAACAGTGCCTCGCGCGGCCCGGCATAGCGCATGTCCAGCGGGTAGCCGGCCTGCACGACCGTGCCGGGGCGGAAATAGCGCTCGATGAGCACCGCGATCGCGCTCGTGCGCACGCCCGCGGGAATGTCGCCGGGCTTGAGGTTGCCGAGCAGCGAATGCACGAGCACGCCGTCGCAGACCTCGATCGCCACCTTCGCGAGGTACTCGTGGGACCGGTGCATGGGGTTGCGGGTCTGGAAGGCGGCGACCTTCGTCCATCCCAGCCGCTCGAATTCGGCGCGCGTCTGGGCCGGCGTCATGAAGAGCGCACCATACCGCCCCGAAAAGCCGCCGTCGGACAATACGGTGACGGGGCCGGCCAGGTTCACCTCGCCTTGCTGCATCACCATCTGCACGCCCGGATGGGCGGCATCCGCGGTCTTGAACACCGAGACGCACTCGTGCGCCTTGTCGATGCGGTACTTCTCGGTCACCTTCATGAGCGCGAGCACCGAGCCGTCGTCCGGGTCGATGAGCGCGACCTCCTCGCCCACGGCGATCGAGTCCGCGGTGGCCGTGTCGGTGGAGAGCGTGATCGGAATCGGCCAGAACGTGCCGTCGGCTGTGCGCATGTCGGCGCACACCCCGGCCCAGTCCGCCTGCGTCATGAAGCCCTCGAGCGGCGTGAAGCCGCCGATGCCCAGCATGATGAGGTCGCCCTTCTCGCGCGAGGTCACCCGCAGCGGGCGCAGGGTCTTCGCACGGCGCGACGCCTGCGCGGCGGCCTCGCCGTGGACCTGGAGCGGACGCAGGCCGCGGCCGCCATGCGGTGCGATGAGTTGCGGCATCGAATCTCTCCTCGTGGGCAGGGCGCAGGTTTACGCTAGCACGCAGGCGGCGCCGCGCCCACGAAATCCGCTGATGGCCCGATAAGGAACGGCGATTGAGCAGGCGCGGCGTGCCCCGGATAATCGCCCGATGAAGATCGGCATCGTTTCCGACAGCCACGACCGCGCCGACCTGCTCGCGCGCGCCGTGCGCGAGGCGAAGGAGCACGGCGCCGAGCTCATCGTGCATTGCGGCGACCTCATCGGCGCGCAGACGGTGCGCGCGTCGTTGAAGGTCGGGCTGCCCGTCCACCTCATCCACGGCAACAACGTGGGCGACGTCCAGATGCTGCATCAGGTGGCGCGCGCGAGCGAAGGCCTGCTCCACTACCACGGGGGCGATGCCCGTCTGGATCTCGGCGGCCGCCGGGTCTTCGTCGTCCATTACCCCGAGTACGGCCATGCGATGGCGTGCACCGGCAACTGGGACGTGGTGTGTTGCGGCCATTCCCACGTGGCCGCGACCGACAGCGTTGCCAATGTGAAGGGCGGCGCCACATGGCTGGTGAACCCCGGAACCGTCGCCGGGCTCGCCGCCCCGCCCACGTGGGTGCTGGGCGACCTCGGGACGATGGCCTTCGACCTGCATACGCTCGATCTATAACCGCATAGCAATTATTTGGGGTCCGGGTCGTTCCGCGTCATGGACAATCGGTTGCGACAATCAGGAGGAGAACCGTAGATGTTCGGCACCAATCCATTCGCCGCGGCGACGCAGGCACTCGGCCCGGGTTTCCTGAAGTGGTTCCTGGCCGTCATGTTCCTCGCGGTGGTCGTGGGGACGCTCTTCGACGTCTGGCACAAGGGCAGCGGCCGGTACTTCTTCGCGACCTGGCGCAAGTCGAAGGACAAGGGGCGGCAGGTCGGCGGCGGCGAGCTCGTGTCGATCGCCGCGCACACCGTCGTCGTGGACGTCCTCGCCTCGGGCGAGTTCTGCAATCCGCGGCGCCGCATCGCGCACCTGCTGGGGATGTACGGGTTCGTGCTCTACGTCGTCACCACGGCCATCATGGTGTTCGGCGACGCCACGCAGCCGGAGACGGGCGTGGTCCCGTTGCTCTGGTGGGTCGGCGCCCTGATGGTGCTGGTGGGCGGCTACTGGTTCTGGTTCTTCATCCGCGTGGATGTCGCGGCCGAGGGCCGTTCGCCCTTGCGCGTGGTGAAGGCGGACCTCTTCATCCTTTCGATGCTCGCGAGCGTCACGCTCGCAGTGATCTGGGCGTGGTCGGGTGGCGGCACGGGAGTGCTCTTCTGGCTCTACCTGCTCGCCACCGCGGTGCTCTTCTTCGGCGTGCCGTGGTCGAAGTTCGCCCACATGTTCTTCAAGCCGGCAGCAGCGTTCGAGAAGCGGGTATCCAGGGCCAATGGCGCTGCCGAGAACCTGCCGCTGCAGACCCGTGACGATCCCGAGCAGCAGAAACGGCACTCCATGGAACTGTTGCGGGACGCTCCGATGGACATGGGGCTGGGCATCAAGCGCGAAGCGCCGCGCCACTACTAGAAGACGAGGAAACGACCTATGCCTACCTTCGTGTACATGACGAGGTGCGACGGATGCGGACACTGCGTCGACATCTGTCCCTCGGACATCATGCACATCGACGAGACCTATCGTCGCGCCTACAACATCGAGCCGAACATGTGCTGGGAGTGCTACTCCTGCGTGAAGGCTTGCCCGCAGCATGCGATCGACGTGCGCGGATACGCGGATTTCGCCCCGCTCGGCCACAGCGTCCGCGTCGACCGCGACGAGCGCAAGGGCACGATCGCGTGGAAGATCAAGTTCCGGGACGGCACCGAGAAGAATTTCCTGTCGCCCATCACCACGAAGCCCTGGGGCACGGCGATCCCCAGGCTCGCCGACGTTCCCGCCCCGAGCAAGGAAATGCGCGACAGCCAACTCCTGTACAACGAGCCCAAATGGATCCGCCTCGATGAAGGCGGCCTGCGCACGCTCAAGGACGCCGGGCTCAAGCTGAAGAAAGGCGTGTACTACTGATGGCCTACAAAACGATCATCGAAGACGGCATCGACATCCTGGTCGTCGGCGCGGGCCTCGGCGGCACGGGTGCCGCGTGGGAAGCCCGGTTCTGGGGGCAGGACAAGAAGATCGTCATCGCCGAGAAGGCCAATATCGATCGCTCGGGCGCGGTCGCCCAGGGCCTGTACGCCATCAACTGCTACATGGGCACCCGCTGGGGCGAGAACAATCCCGAGGACCACGTCCGCTACGCCCGCATCGACCTGATGGGGCTCGTGCGCGAAGACCTGCTGTTCGACATGGCGCGCCACGTCGACTCCACCGTGCACCAGTTCGAGGATTGGGGCCTGCCCATCATGAAGAACCCCAAGACGGGGCGCTACATGCGGGAAGGGCGGTGGCAGATCATGATCCACGGCGAGTCGTACAAGCCGATCGTGGCCGAGGCCGCCAAGAAATCCGCGGACAAGGTCTTCAACCGCATCTGCGTGACGCACCTGCTGATGGACGAAAGCAAGCCGAACCGGATCGCCGGTGCCGTCGGCTTCAACGTGCGCACGGGCAACTACCACGTCTTCAAGTCGAAGACCGTGATCTGCGGCGCGGGCGGCGCCTCCAACATCTTCAAGCCGCGCTCGACGGGCGAAGGCGCCGGCCGCACCTGGTATGCGCCGTGGTCGTCCGCGTCCGCGTACGGGCTCATGATCGACGCCGGCGCGAAGATGACGCAGATGGAAAACCGCATCGTGCTGGCGCGCTTCAAGGACGGCTACGGCCCCGTCGGGGCGTACTTCCTGCACCTCAAGACCTATACGCAGAACGCCCTCGGCGAGGAATACGAATCCAAGTGGTTCCCCGCGTTGCAGAAGATGGTCGGCAAGGAATATCTCGACCCGGAAGCTTCGCACCTGACGCACCGGCCCATCCCGACGTGCCTGCGCAACCATTGCATCATCAGCGAGGTCAATGCCGGCCGCGGCCCCATCCACATGGTGACGATGCATGCCTTCCAGGATCCTCACCTCGAAGAGGTCGGCTGGGAGAACTTCCTCGGCATGACCGTGGGCCAGGCGGTCCTGTGGGCCGCCACGGACGTGGATCCCAAGAACGAGAACCCGGAGCTCACCACGTCGGAGCCGTACGTCATGGGCTCGCACGCGACGTGCTCGGGCGCGTGGTGCTCGGGTCCGGAGGACGTGTCGCCGCCCGAGTATTTCTGGGGCTACAACCGCATGACGACGATCGAAGGCCTCTTCGGCGCGGGTGACGCGGTCGGCGGCACGCCGCACGCCTTCTCGTCGGGCTCGTTCACCGAAGGGCGGCTGGCCGCGAAGGCCGCCTGCAAGTACATCGACGACGGCAAGGCCGAAGGCATCGTCGTATCCGATGAGCAGATCGAGCGCCGCCGCAAGCAGATCTACAAGCCGCTCGAGCATTACCGGATGTACCGCAATGCGATCGTGGCGGGCACGGTCAACCCGCACTACATCAATCCCCAGCAGGGCCTGGACCGCCTCCAGAAGCTCATGGACGAGTATTGCGCCGGCTATACCGTCGGCTACATGACCAACGAAAAGCTCCTCAACATCTGCCTCAAGAAGCTCAGGATCATGGAGGAGGACCTCGAGAGCCTGGCCGCGAAGGACCTTCACGAGCTGCTGCGCGCATGGGAGCTGAAGCACCGTCACCGGGCCGCGGAGTGCGTCACGCACCACACGCTGTTCCGCAAGGAGACGCGCTGGCCGGGCTACTATTACCGCGGCGATGTCATGAAGGTGGACGACGAGAACTGGCACGTGCTGACCGTCTCGCGCCGCGATCCGGAAACCGGGGAATACACCATGGAGAAGGCGCCCTGCTACCACCTGGTGGCGGAGAACGAGTAGCGCATGAACGCAGAAGCCCTGGCTACGCGCGTGAACATCATCGAGAAGACCGACGCCGAGATTCGCGCCATCGCCGATCCGCTGTGGCGCGATCTGCTCAGGAACTCCAACGAGGGCAAGTACGGGGAGTTCGTCAGGAACTTTTCCCGCGCTTTCGCGCTGGCCATGAATCAAGTCGCGGTGAATCACCAGTTCGCGAACAGCGAGCTGGCACGCAACCTGTCCGAGGATGCCGACTATCTCGGCATCATCCGCCGCGGCGAGCACGTGACCGTTCTCTACCGGCAGAGGAGCACGAAGAAGCCGGGCGAATGGCTCGGCCGGCTCGTCCTCGGCTACGAAGACGGCGAGGTCAGGATCTTCGCGGCCTCGATCTTCTGATGAAGGAAACCATCCGCGACGGCAAGTTCGTCGAGCTCACCTACAAGGTGATCGACAGGAAATCGGGGCACGTCCTCACGTGCGTCGAATTCCCCTTGGGCTACGTTCACGGACACAACGAAATCCTGGCCCCGTCGGTCCACAAGGAGCTGGAGGGCAAGTCCGCCGGCGATGTCATCGAAGTGCCCATCGACGGCAATCGCATCTTCGGCCCGAGGGACGAGTCGCTGGTCTTTACCGACGACATCGACAACGTCCCCGAGGAGTACCGGCAGGTCGGCACTTCCATCCTCATGGAAAACGACAAGGGCCAGACGCGCAGCTTCCTCGTCACGCATGTGGACGACGAGACGCTGACCGTCGACGGCAACAATCCGCTTTGCGGCAGGGAAGTCGTCTTCAGGCTCGAGATACTG
>DASTGG010000360.1:0-6088 GCA_035719385.1 Usitatibacter sp. | reverse complement strand
GTTTCGACGCGAGGCAGCGCGGCGCGGCCGCGGAGGCGACCTGGAAGCATCTTTTCGCGCGCTACCGCGAAGCGCATCCCGAGCTCGCCGCCGAATTCACGCGCACGCTGGCGGGCGACCTTCCCCCGGAATTCCATGCCGCCTTCGATGCGCATCTCGCGAAGGTGCGCGCCGAGCGCGCGAGCATGGCCACCCGGCAGGCCTCGCAGCAGGCGCTGGCGGCGCTCGCGCCGGCGCTCTCCGAGCTCTTCGGCGGCTCCGCGGACCTCACGCATTCGAACCTCACGCACTGGCCGCAAGCGCGCCCCGCGGTGGCCGATGCCGGCGGCAACTATCTCTCGTACGGCGTGCGCGAATTCGGCATGTCCGCCGTGATGAACGGGCTCGCGCTGCACGGCGGCCTGATTCCCTTCGGCGGCACCTTCCTCGTGTTCTCCGACTACGCCCGCAACGCCGTGCGCATGTCGGCGCTGATGAAGCAGCGGGTGATCCACGTGTACACGCACGATTCGATCGCGCTGGGCGAGGACGGCCCCACGCACCAGCCGATCGAGCACATCGCCTCGCTTCGCCTCATCCCGAACCTCGAGGTATGGCGGCCGTGCGACGCGGTCGAGACCACGGTGGCGTGGCGCGAGGCGATCGCCCGCCGCGCCGGCCCGAGCGCGCTGGTGCTCTCGCGCCAGGCGCTGCCGCCGATGGCGCGCGACGACGCCGCCTGCGCCGCCATCGCGCTCGGCGGCTACGTGCTGCGCCGCGAGACCGGGCGCCTCGCCCTCCTCATCGTCGCCACCGGCTCGGAAGTGTCGCTCGCCGACGGCGCCGCGGAGACGCTCGAGAGGGAAGGCCTCGGCGTGCGCGTGGTCTCGCTGCCGTGCGTCGAGCGCTTCCTGTGGCAGCCGGACGCGTATCGCGACGCCGTGATGCCGCGCGGCGTTCCCGCGCTCGGCGTGGAAGCCGGGCATCCCGCGGGACTCGCTTCCGTGCTGGGCCCGGGCTCGGCCGTCGTCGGCATCGCGTCCTTCGGCGAATCGGCGCCCGGCCCGCAGCTCATGGCGCACTTCGGTTTCACGGTCGACAACGTCGTGGCGCGTGCGCGCCGCGTGCTTTCGAGGAGCTGATCCATGCCCCTGGTTTCCCTCCGGCAAGTGCTGGATCATGCGGCCGAGCGCGGCTACGGCGTGCCCGCGTTCAACGTGAACAACCTCGAGCAGTTCCAGGCCATCCTCGAGGCGGCGCAGGAAACGGACAGCCCCGTGATCCTGCAGGCCTCGGCCGGCGCGCGGAAATACGCGGGCGAGCCGTTCCTGCGGCGCATGGCCGAGGCGGCCCTCGAGTCGTGGCCGAAGCTGCCCATCGTGATGCACCAGGACCACGGCGCGAGCCCCGCGGTGTGCGCGGCCTCGATCCGCTCCGGCTTCTCGAGCGTGATGATGGACGGCTCGCTCGAGGAAGACATGAAGACGCCCGCGAGCTACGAATACAACGTGCGCGTCACGCGCGAGGTGGTGCAGATGGCGCACGCCGCCGGCGTCTCGGTCGAGGGCGAGCTCGGATGCCTGGGCTCCCTCGAATCGGGCACCGCGGGCGAGGAGGACGGCTCGGGCGCCGCGGGCAAGCTCTCCCATGCGCAGCTCCTCACCGATCCCGCCGAGGCCGAAGCCTTCGTGCGCGCCACCGGCGTCGATGCGCTCGCCATCGCCATCGGCACCTCGCACGGCGCCTACAAGTTCTCGCGCAAGCCCACGGGCGACATCCTCGCGATCGGCCGCATCCGCGAGATCCATGCGCGCATCCCGGGCACGCACCTCGTGATGCACGGCTCTTCCTCCGTCCCGCAATACTGGCTCGACGTCATCCGCGAGAACGGCGGCGCCATCCGCGAGACCTACGGCGTGCCCGTCGAGGAGATCCAGGAAGGCATCCGTCACGGCGTGCGCAAGGTCAACATCGACACCGACATCCGGCTCGCCATGACCGGGGCCATGCGCCGCGCGATGGCCACGCACCCGGAGGAGTTCGACCCGCGTGCGTTCCTCAAGGAAGCGCGCAAGGCGGCGCGCGAGCTGTGCCGCGACCGGTTCGTGGCGTTCGGCTGCGCCGGGCAGGCGTCGCACATCAAGCCCGTGCCCCTGGCCGCGATGGCCGCGCGCTACGCCGGCCGCGCGAGCACCGCGGCCGCGGCCGCGGATTGACGAAACCTTGCACTCGTACAAGGTGGGACATGCAGACGCCTGCTAGCATGGGGAACATGAGCACGAACGCGCCGCAGGCACGCTTCGACGTGGATGGCTACCTCATCGACCCGGAAGACTGGACCGAGGAGCTCGCCGCGGCTCTCGCCCGCAAGGAGGGCATCGAGCTCGGCGAGCGGCACTGGGAGGTCATCCGGTTCATGCGCCGCTCCTACGAGGAGCGCCGCGTCGCGCCCGATTCGCGCCACGTCGTGCGCCACCTGGTCGAGGTGTACGGCCCCGAGGCGCGCAACCTCCTCTTCGAGCTGTTCCCCTATGGCTACCCGGGGCAGGCATGCCGCATCGCCGGCATGAAGCGCCCGAGGGCGTGGAGCACCGGCTGACCGCCTGCTCGTCGGGTTGACTCGCGGCAACACGTCGTATATCAGTCGCGCCTAATATTCAGGCGTTGCCAGGCTGGACAGGACGACATGGCCGCGATCCCCGAGCTGCGATCACGAGGGGCCGGCGCGAAGCGCGACGCCGCGCCGCGCCCGCCCGCGAACCCGTACCTCGCCGGATTCGCGCTCGGCCTCGTGCTGCTCGCGACCTTCCTCGTCACCGGCCGCGGCCTCGGCGCGAGCGGCGCCTTCGCTTCCGTCGCGACATGGATCACGGGGCTCGTGTCGCCGGAGCATGTCGACGCGAACGCGGTGCATGCGAAGCTCTGGAGGCACGGTGCGCCGCTCGCCACCTTCCTGGTTTACCTCATGGCCGGCGCCTTCATCGGCGCGCTCCTGTCGGGCTGGCAGGCACGGCGCCTGCGCCTGCGCATCGAGCGCGGCCCGCGCATCACCGACGGCCAGCGGCTCGTCCTCGCTTTCGCGGGCGGGTTCGTCGCCGCGTACGGCGCGAAGATCGCGAAGGGCTGCACCAGCGGCCAGGCGCTGACGGGCGGCGCGATGCTCAACGCGGGCAGCCTCGCCTTCATGCTCTCGGTGTTCGTCGCGGCGTATGCCCTCGCGTACGCCGTGCGCAAGGAATGGCTCTGACCATGTTTCCGCTCGCCGGATCGATCGATTTCTCCCCCGCCGCCGAGGCCGCCATCGCGATCGGGCTGGGTGCCGGGTTCGGCGCCTGCCTCGAGCGCGCGGGATTCGGCAGCGCCCGCAGGCTCACCGCGGTGTTCTACCTGCGCGACATGTCGGTGGTGAAGGTGATGTTCACCGCGATCGTGACGGCGATGGCGGGCCTGTGGCTCGCGTCCGCGCTCGGGCTGATCGCGTTGCCCGACATCAACCTCGAGACGACCAACCTGCGCGCGCAAGTGGCCGGCGGGCTGCTCTTCGGCGCGGGCTTCATCATCGGCGGCTATTGCCCCGGAACCGCGGTCGCCGCGATCGCGACCGGCAGCAAGGACGGCCTCGTGTTCGCGCTCGGCATGCTCTGCGGGGTGCTCGCCTACGCGGAGCTCACGCCGGGACTGGATGCCTGGTACAAGGCGACCGCGCAAGGCGAGATGACCCTGCCTTCGGTCACGGGCATCGGCATGGGCGCCTGGACGCTCGCCTTCGTGGCGTTCCTGCTCTTCGCGGCCTGGGGAATGCGGCGCATCGAGGCACGCTTCGCCGATCGGCGGCCGGCCTCCTGAAAACTAGGCGACGGTCGTCTCGTCGCTGCGCTGCTCGCCGTGGTTGTCGGTCCAGGCGATCCGCACCTTGTCGCCGGGCTTGCCGCCCGCGAAGCGGAACGAGAGGAACGGGTCCTTCGAGACGGCCGGCCCCATCTGCACCGTGAGAACGGTGCGCCCGTTGTGCATCGCGGTGAGGTTCTGGATGAACCATGCGCCGATGTAGCCGCCGCTGCCGCCCGGGTCCCGGCGAAGGCCCGTCTCCATCACGTGCTTCACGAGCACGCGCACCTCGACCTTGTCGCCGGCCATCTGCGCGCGGATCTTCATGGGTTCCGCCATCGCCGCCTCCTAGCCGCCGCACCCGCCGGCGGTGACCTTCACCTGCTTGCTGGTGAAATAGAGATTGCCGTCCGCCGTCGCGACGAGCGCGATGACGCGCGAGGTCTCCGCCATCTTCACGCGCGTGGTCACCCACGGATCGGTGCCCGGCGGGATCCCGAAGCTCACCGCGAGGGTCCACGGGTTCTTCTCGACGAGGAGCGCGATGTGCGCCGTCGCGGGCACGCGGCTCTCCACGGTGAACGGCACCACCGCGCCGTTCTCGGCGAGGTCGGGCGAGGTGAGCGCGATGTCGCGGCTCTCGGCCGGCGTGCCGCGGCCGAACGCGCGCGCCGCATCCGCGAACGAGTGGGCCTCGAATGCGACGCTGTCCCAGGCGGGCTCCGGGCCGGCCGCCTCCAGCAGGCGCGAGGCGAACAGCAACGAGCCGCCACCGACGGCCCGAACGACCCTGCGACGCTGCGCATCCATGGCGACCTCCCGCGGGGGACGACGCCTGTATTGTGCGCGCGTCGCGGGCCGCGTGCACCATGCCCCCCGGTTTTCAGTCCAGCGTGATGCCCTCGTCGGCCATCACCTTCTTCACCGCGGGGCGCGCCAGCACGCGCTCGACCAGCGCGGTGTAGTTCTGCAGCGACTTCACGTCCAGCTTCGCGCGGTTGCCCCAGCGATAGAACACGAGCGCGTAAGGGTCGGCGACGGTGTACTGGTTCGCGACCAGCCACTTGCGGCCCTCGAGCAGCCGGTCGATCTCCTTCAGGTAGTCCTCGAACATCGTGCGCCCCCTGGCCTTGACCGACTGCTGCGCGGCCTCGTCGTCGGCGTAGCGCTCCGCGCGGAAGTAGTGGCCGTACGCGGGATGCACCGTGTTCGAGAACCACGCCATCATCGAGAGCAACTTCGCCTGGTCCCAGGTCTTTTCCGGCCACAGGCCCGCCTTCGGGTAGCCGCCGCCGAGGTAGCTGATGATCGCCATGTTCTCGGTCAGCACCTGCCCGTCCACGACCAGCGCCGGCACGCGCCCGCGCGGGTTGATCTTCAGGTACTCGGGGCTGCGCTGCTCGCCGGCCGCGGTGTTCAGCCTCTGCGTCTCGTAGGGGATGCCCACTTCCTCGAGGACGATGTGCGAGGCGAGCGAGCAGGCGCCGGGGGCGTAGTAGAGCTTGATCGACATCCAGGGCTCCTTCGTGCGGTTGGGTTGTGGTACGGGCGTTTCCGCCCTCAGGCTTTGTTCGCCGCGGGCGAGAAGGCGCGGCCGGCGTAGCCGAAGGCCTTGCCGATCCACGACCAGAAGAGCAGCAGGAACGCGAGCGTCGTGATCGTGCCCACGAGCCCGTTCGACCAGAACACGCTCATGTCGCCCGCCGAGCCGATCATCGAGAGCCGGAACGCATCCTCCGCGCGGCTGCCGAGCACGAGCGCCAGCGTCATCGGCGCGAGCGGGATGTGGATCTTCTTGAAGACGTAGCCGATCACGCCGAAGAGCACCATGAGCCAGATGTCGAACACCGCGTTCTGGATCGCGAACGCGCCGATGGCGCACGACACCACGATCATCGGCGCGATGGCCGCGAACGGCACGCGCAGGACCGCGGCGAAGAACGGCACCGTGGTGAGCACGATCACGAGGCCCACGATGTTGCCGAGGTACATCGACGCGATGAGCCCCCAGACGAACTCCTTGTGCTCGACGAAGAGCAGCGGCCCGGGATTGAGGCCCCAGACCATGAGGCCGCCCAGCAGGATCGCCGCCGTGCCGGAGCCGGGGATGCCGAGCGCGAGCATCGGCAGCAGCGCGGAAGTGCCCGAGGCGTGCGCCGCGGTCTCCGGCGCGAACACGCCCTCGATGCGCCCCTTGCCGAAGGAATCCTTGTCCTTCGAGAAGCGCTTCGCGAGGTTGTAGCCCATGAAGGACGCGGCGATGGCCCCGCCCGGCGTGATG
>DASTGG010000359.1:0-7564 GCA_035719385.1 Usitatibacter sp. | reverse complement strand
ATGGTGAACCTGCTGGGCGACATCTGGCGGTCGGGCGAGCCCGACTGGGGAGCCGTGCTGGAGCATCCCGGCGCGCACCTGCATCTCTACGGCAAGCGCGAGGCGCGGCCCGGGCGCAAGATGGGACACGTCACGGTCTGCGAGCCGACGCTCGAGCGCGCGCTCGAGGTCGCGCTCGCCATCCGCCGCGACCTCGGCATCGGGGACGCGGTCCAAGCCCTGTAACCGCCCGACCGGAGACACCGCCATGACGCGCGCACGCCTCGCAATCCTCGCCCTCGCCGCCGCCTGCACGGCCGCAGCCGCCCAGGCCGCGGATCGCCGCGAAGACCGGCCCGTCGCCGGCTTCTCGGCGATCGCGCTCGCCGCCGACCTCGCGCTCGACGTGGTGCAGGACGGCACGGAGTCGCTCACGCTCGAGGGCGACGAGCGCGCGCTCGAACGGCTGGAGACGTTCGTGAAGGACGGCACGCTCGAGATCCGCTACAAGCCGGGAACTCGCGGCGCCTGGGCGCACCGCGTCCACGGGACCGTGCACGCGCGCAAGGTGGAGTCGCTGGGCCTCGCCGCGAGCGGCGAGATCCGCTCGCCTTCGATCGCGGCCGGCACGTTCGTCGTCTCGATATCGGGCTCGGGCAAGGTGCACATCGCGCAGCTCGAGGCGAAGAGCGCGCGGCTTTCCATCGGCGGCAGCGGCGACATCGCGCTGGCCGGCCGCGCCGGCGAGCTCTCCGCGAACATCTCGGGCTCCGGCGACGTGACGGCGGCGAAGCTCGAGACGCGCCGCGCCACCGTATCGATCGCGGGTTCCGGCGACATGACGCTGTGGGCCCGCGAGCAGCTCACCGCCACCATCTCGGGCGCCGGCACCGTGCGCTACTACGGCGATCCCTCGGTGACCCGCTCGGTGCACGGGTCGGGCGAGATCCGCCGGGTCGCCGCGGCACCCTGATGCTCGGCTGGCTTCGCGGGCGGCGAAAGCACGAGCCGCGCGCCATCGAGCCCGCGCTGTGGCAGGCCGCCACGCGATCCTGGCTCTTCATGCGCGGCATGCCCGAGGCCGAGAACGCGCGCCTCAAGGCGCTCGCGGAGCGCTTCCTCGCCGCCAAGCATTTCTCGGGAACGCACGATCTGCAGGTCACCAGCCTCATGGAGGTGGAGATCGCGGCGCAGGCGTGCATCCTGGTCCTCGAGCTCGGGCTCGAGTGGTACGAGGGATGGACGGAAATCGTGGTGTACCCGACGCAGTTCGTGCCGGAGCGGGAAGTGATGGACGAGGCGGGTGTCGTGCACCTCACGCGCGACCCCATGGCGGGCGAGGCGTGGCTGGGCGGCCCGGTGATCCTCTCGTACGAGGACGTCGCCCTCACCGCCGACGCGCAGGCGCGCGTGGCCGGCTACAACGTCGTGATCCACGAGTTCGCGCACAAGCTCGACATGCGCAACGGCGATCCCAACGGCTTTCCGCCGCTGCATCGCGACATGAGCCGCGCGGCCTGGAAGAAGGCGTTCACGGAGGCGTACGCGGATTTCTGCGGCCGCGTCGATGCGGCGGAGGCATTGCCCTCGCGGCGCGCGCAGGCGGCCCTGGACGCCCTGCCGCTCGATCCCTATGCCGCGGAGAGCGCCGGCGAATTCTTCGCGGTGGCGTCGGAAGCGTTCTTCGAGACGCCGGAGCTGCTCGCGCCCGCGTATCCCGCGGTGTACGGGCAGCTGCGGCAGTTCTACCGGCAGGACCCGGCCCGGCGCCTGGAAAGCCTCTAGCGGCCCTCGCCCTTCGAGTGCTTGCGGCCCTCGCGCTCGGCCTGCTCCATCTGCCGGGCCTCTTCCTCGGAGCGCGGCGCGGCCTCGCGCGCCTCGCGCTCGACGTCGTGGGACTTCATGTGCTCGGCAACCCCGCGGTTGTAGTCGCGCGTGGCCTTGTAGTTGCCCTCGCCGTGCACGTTGTCGCCGCCGCCCTGCTGTTGCTGCTGCGGCTGCCCGGGGCTGCGCGGTTGCGGCTGCTTGCTCTTGTCCTTCATGGCTCAGTCCTTCTTCCGGTCGGGGAGCTGCTGCGGGTCGATGCCGCCCGCCTTCTGCGGATTGTCCTTCGCGACGGAGGAAAACGCATTGCTGTCGCCTTCCTGGGGCTTCTCCGAGCTCTCCTCCTTCTTGCTGATCTCGGTGCTGTTGTTGCTCTGCGCCGTGTTGGCGGTCTCCTGCGAGGCCACCGGCGTCGTGCCCGGGGGGTCGCCCGAGGGCTGCGCCGGCGCCGTGCCGATCACGACCGCCGAAGGATCCGCGGCATTGCTGGGCGCCTTGCTCGTGTGCGTGTCCGAGAGCCGCTCGCCGCACGCGGTGAGGCCCGCGAGCACGAAGGTGACGGCGATCACGCGCGCGCCGACGGCATTCCAGAGTCCATGGTTCATTGTCCGTTCTCCAAGGGGTCGCCCCGGCTTCACGACGGGCGACTACCCCACCACCTTATAGTCAGGGGGTGCCGGAAGTTATCGGACGGATGCGGCGCGGCCCGTAGGACGAATGCCCGCGCGGCCGTGGCGCGAACGTGTCAGAGGAACAGAACGGCGGGGAACACGGCGATCGCGAGCACGATGAGGATCCACTCGCAGTTCCACCGTTTCAGGTGCCCGGTGTAATGCAGGATGATCGCCGCGATGGCGAACACATAGAAAGCGGCAAGCAGCATTTCTTGTTGGCTCCCTCGGCCTTCTGGCCTGGCGCAAGGATACCGGAAAGGGCTCTGGCGACGCTAGACTGCGACCCTAGACCGCGTCCTCGCCGGTCTCGCCGGTGCGGATGCGCATGACGTGCCCCACGTCGTAGACGAAGATCTTGCCGTCGCCGATCTTGCCCGTGCGCGCCGCCTTCACGATCGCGTCCATGGCCTTCTCCACGAGCGCGTCGCCCACGACCACCTCGACCTTCACCTTGGGCAGGAAGTCGACGACGTACTCCGCGCCGCGATAGAGCTCGGTGTGCCCCTTCTGCCTGCCGAAGCCCTTGACCTCGGTCACGGTGAGGCCCGTGACGCCGATTTCGGAGAGGGCCTCGCGCACCTCGTCCAGCTTGAACGGCTTCACGATCGCTTCGATCTTCTTCATGGAAAGGGGCGCATCAGGACTTCGGACGGAAGCCGGATGTTATCGGATAACGCCAGTCCTTGCCAAACGCGCGCGGCGTGATGCGCACGCCGGGAGGGGCCTGACGGCGCTTGTATTCGTTGAGCCGGATCAGGCGGACCACCTGGCGCACCGCATCCATGTCGTAGCCGAGGCCGGCGATCTGCTCCGGCGCCATGTCGCGCTCCATGTAGCGCTCGACCACCGCGTCCAGCACCTCGTAGGGCGGAAGGCTGTCCTGGTCGGTCTGGTCGGGCCGCAGCTCGGCGCTCGGGGGCCGGTCGATCACGCGCTCGGGAATGACGCGGCCCTGGCTGTTGCGCCATTTCGACAGCCGGTAGACGAGCGTCTTCACGATGTCCTTGATGACGGCATAACCGCCCGCCATGTCCCCATAGAGCGTGCAGTAGCCGGTGGCCATCTCGCTCTTGTTGCCGGTGGTGACGACGATCGAGCCGAACTTGTTGGACATCGCCATGAGCAGCGTGCCGCGGATGCGCGCCTGCAGGTTCTCCTCGGTCGCGTCCTCGGCGAGCCCGGCGAAGGTGGGCGCGAGCTGCGCGCGGAACGCCTCGAAGATGGGCCGGATCGCGATCTCGGTGTACCTGACCCCGTGGATCCGCACCATCTCGCGCGCGTCCTCGATGCTCATCGAGGCGGTGTAATCCGAGGGCATCATCACCGCATGCACACGGTCCGCGCCGATCGCATCGACGGCGATGGCGAGCACCAGCGCCGAGTCGATGCCGCCCGACAGCCCCAGCAACACGCCGGGGAAGCCGTTCTTGTCCACGTAGTCGCGCGTGCCGGTCACCAGGGCGCGATAGACGGTCTCTTCCTCCGTGAGCGGGCGCGCGATCGGGCCGCGCACCGCGCCATCCTCGAATTCGAGGATGTCCACGGCCTCGCGGAAGGTTTCGGCCTGGTAGGTCAGCATGCCTTCCGAGTCGAGCGCGAACGAGGCGCCGTCGAAGACCAGCTCGTCCTGGCCCCCCACCCAGTGCACGTACAGCAGCGGCAGCTTCGTCTCCTTCACCCGCGCGCCCATGTTCTGGTAGCGCTCGGCGAGCTTGGCGCGGTGGAAAGGCGAGGCGTTGATGGTCACGAGGAGCTCGGCGCCGGCCGCCTTCGCCTGCGCCGCGGGCTCCGGGAACCACAGGTCCTCGCAGATCGCGAGGCCGATGCGCCGCCCCTCGATCGTGAACACGCACGGGCGGTCGCCGGTGGCGAAATAGCGCTTCTCGTCGAAGACCTGGTAGTTGGGCAGGCGCTGCTTGAAGTACATCGCCTCGATGCGCCCCGCCCTCAGCACGGAGGCGGCGTTGTAGCGGGTGCGTCCCTCGCGGTGCGGGTGGCCGACGATCACCGTCACGTCGAGGCAATAGGACGCGAGCTCCAGCAGCTCGTCGCGGCACATGTCGCAGAAATCGTCGCGCAGGAGGAGGTCCTCCGGCGGGTAGCCCGACAGGGCGAGCTCCGGCGTCACGACGAGGCTCGCGCCCGCGGCGCGAGCGGCGTCGATGGCCCTGCGGATGCGATCGGCGTTTCCGGCGAAATCGCCCACGGTGGTGTTGATCTGGGCGACGGCGATCTTCATGGTCACGCTATGATTCGAGATGAACTCCGAAGTATAAACGGCGCTCGCCCGTGCATCCGTCGCTTCGCGTCATCGAATCGCTCGACGCCGTCGATCCCGCGCGCTGGAACGCGCTCGCCGCGGGCAATCCGACGCTCGCGCACGCCTTCCTGGACAGCCTGCACCGCGCCGGGTGCGCGAGCGCGGCGCGCGGCTGGTCGCCGCAGTACCTCACGCTCTGGGAGGGCGGCGAGCTCGCCGCCGCCGCGCCCCTCTACGTGAAAAGCCATTCATACGGCGAGTACGTATTCGACTGGGCGTGGGCCGACGCGTACGAGCGCCACGGCATCGCCTACTACCCGAAGCTGCTGTGCGCCGTGCCGTTCACGCCCGCGGCGGGCGCCCGGCTGCTGGCGCGCGACGCCGCGAGCCGCAAGCGCCTCGCCCGCGCGCTCGTGGACGCCGCGAGGAATTCGTCGGTGTCGTCGCTGCACGTGCTGTTTCCGCAGGAGGAGGACGCCGAGGCACTGCGCGAGCTCGGGCTGCTCGAGCGCACCGGCGTGCAATTCCATTGGCGCAACCCCGGCTACGCGAGCTTCGACGAATACCTCGCCGCGTTCGCGCACGACAAGCGCAAGAAGATCCGCCAGGAGCGGCGCCGCGTGGCCGCCGCAGGCGTCACCTTCAGGCGGCTCACCGGCCGCGACGCGACCGCGGCCGACTGGGACTTCTTCACGCTCTGCTACCGGCGCACGTACCGCGAGCACCATTCGTCGCCCTACCTCAATCGCGCCTTCTTCGACCTGCTCGCCCAGCGCATGCCGGACAACCTGCTGCTGGTCGTGGCCTACCGCGATGGCGAGCGCATCGCCTCCGCGCTGGATCTGTTCGGCCCCGACGCGCTCTACGGCCGCTACTGGGGCAGCACCGACCAGGTGCCGGGACTGCACTTCGAGACGTGCTACTACCAGGCGATCGAGTTCTGCATCGAGCGGCGCATCCCGCTCTTCGAAGGCGGCGCGCAGGGCGAGCACAAGCACGCGCGCGGGTTCATGCCCGAGGTGACTCGCTCCTTCCACTGGCTCGCGCATCCCGCCTTCAACCGCGCGATCGACGATTACCTCGAGCGCGAGGGGCAGCACATCGCCGCGTACGTGGACGAGCTGAACGAGCGCACGCCCTTTCGCCGATCCGGCGGGTGAGGCGAAAAGCGGAAACGCGCTTTTCGCCTTACTTCCACGCGGTGGAAAACTCCTGCCAGTGCGGCGAAGCCTGCGAAGCGAGGAAATTGCGGAAGAGCTCCACCTCGGCCGCGTACGCATCGGGGTTGAGCACGCCGCGGATGAGCTGGAAGCGCTGGTAGAGAAGGTACGTGTTCGCGACGTCCGTCTCGCAATAGTTGCGGATCGCCGCGATCTCGCCGCGCTTCCACGCGGCGTACACCTGGGATCCGTCCATGCCGAGCTTGCCGGGCAGCCCGCAGAGCTGCGCGATCTCGTCGAGCGGCGCCCACGCGCGGTTCACGTAGCCCGCGAGCAGGTCCATGAGGTCCATGTGGCGCGTGTGGAACCGGCCGAGGTAGTTGTTGTACTTGAAGTCGCGGTTGTTGTCGCCGAGGTCCCAGTAGCAGCACCCGGCGATGCCGTGGATGAGCGCGCGGTAGTGCAGCACCGGCAGGTCGAAGCTGCCGCCGTTCCACGACACGAGCTGCGGGGTGTAGCGCTCGATGCCGTCGAAGAAGCGCCGCACGATCTCCGCCTCGCTTTCCTCGGCCGAGCCGAGCGACCACACGCGCACGCTCGTGCCCTCGCGCAGCGCGCACGAGATCGCCACGACACGCTGCAGGTAGTGCGGAAGGAAGTCGCTGCCGGTGGCCTGGCGCCGCCGCTGCGTGGCGAGGTCGACGACGGCCGACTCGCTGATCGAGGGGTCCAGCCCCCATACACGCCGGAGTCCCTCGACGTCGGGAATGGTCTCGATGTCGAAGACGAGGATGGGCGTCATCGCTACGCGGGGAAGACGCCGGTCGAGAGATAGCGATCGCCGCGGTCGGGGATGATCGACACGATCACCGCATCGCGCACCTCGGCGCTCAGCTTGAGCGCCGCCGCCATGCCGCCGCCGGCCGAGATCCCGGCGAAGATGCCCTCCTCGCGCGCGAGGCGGCGCGTCGTGTCCTCGCTCTCGTGCTGGGTGACCTCGATGATGCGGTCGACGCGGGCGCGATCGTAGATCTTCGGCAGGTAGGCCTCGGGCCACTTGCGGATGCCGGGCACGGACTGGCCGGCGGCCGGTTGCACGCCGACGATCTGCACCTTCGGGTTCTTCTCCTTCAGGAACTGCGAGCACCCCATGAGCGTGCCCGTGGTGCCCATCGTGGCCACGAAGTGCGTGACCTTGCCGTTGGTGTCGCGCCAGATCTCCGGGCCCGTGCCGGTGTAGTGGGCGAGCGGGTTGTCGGGATTGGCGAACTGGTCGAGGATCGTGCCCTCGCCCGCGTCGCGCATGCGCTCGGCCGTGTCGCGCGCGAGCTCCATGCCGCCCTTCTCCGGCGTGAGCACGAATTGCGCGCCGTACGCCGCCATCGTCTGGCGCCGCTCCATCGACAGGTGCTCGGGCATCACCAGGATCATGCGATAGCCGCGCATGGCGGCCACCATCGCGAGCGCGATGCCGGTGTTGCCGCTCGTCGCCTCGATGAGCGTGTCTCCCGGCTTGATGAGCCCGCGCCGCTCGGCGCCCAGCACCATGGACAGCGCCGGGCGGTCCTTCACGGAGCCCGCGGGATTGTTGCCTTCCAGCTTGGCGAGGACGACGTTGGCGGTCTTGCCGGGCAGGCGCTGAAGGCGCACCAGCGGGGTGTTGCCGA
>DASTGG010000358.1:0-3818 GCA_035719385.1 Usitatibacter sp. | reverse complement strand
ACGTACGAGCGGATCTGGTGTCCCCACCCGATGTCCGTCTTCGTGTCCTCGAGCTTCTGCTTCTGCTCGGCCTGCTTGCGCAGCTCCAGCTCGTAGAGCTTCGCCTTGAGCATCGAGAACGCCTCGGCGCGGTTGCGGTGCTGCGACCGGTCGTTCTGCGACGAGACCACGATGTTGGTCGGCAGGTGCGTGATGCGCACCGCCGAGTCCGTCTTGTTCACGTGCTGGCCGCCCGCGCCCGAGGCGCGGTACGTGTCGATGCGCAGGTCCGCCGGGTTGATCTCGATCTCGATCGTCTCGTCGACCTCGGGATAGACGAACACGCTGGCGAACGAGGTATGGCGCCGCGCGTTCGAGTCGAAAGGGGACTTGCGCACGAGGCGGTGGATGCCGGTCTCGGTGCGCAGGTAGCCGTAGGCATAGGGGCCGGTCACCTTGATGGACGCGCTCTTGAGGCCGGCGACCTCGCCCTCGGATTCCTCGAGCAGCTCTGCCTTGAAGCCGCGGCGGTCGCAATACTTGAGGTACATGCGCAGCAGCATCTGCGCCCAGTCCTGGGCCTCGGTGCCGCCCTGGCCGGCGTTGATGTCCACGAAGCAGTTGTTGCCGTCCATCGGATTGGAGAACATCCGCTGGAACTCGAGCTCCTCCACGAGCTTGCGCGCGCCGGCGACGTCGCCCTCGACGGCGACGAGCGTGTCGTCATCGTTCTCGGCGCGGGCGAGGTTGAAGAGCTCGCGCGAGTCGCCGAGCGCGGAATCGATCTTCTCGAGCGTGCCGACGGTCGCTTCGAGCGTGCTGCGTTCCTTGCCGAGGTCCTGCGCGCGTTTCGCGTCGTTCCAGACGTTGGGGTCCTCGAGGGCCTTGGAGACTTCTACGAGACGCGCCTTCTTCGTGTCGTAGTCAAAGATACCTCCGCAGTTCCGCGCTACGGGAGGCGAGGTCCTGGAGGGAGTTGTCGATGAGGTTGAGGCGGTCGGCTTCCATGGGGAATCGCAGCGGCAAACGACAAATTATATATGGCCGGCGCGGAAACCAATTGGGGTCAGACCCCAATTCATGGAATTCAGGAAGCTGAATTATCGAAATGGGGGTCTGACCCCAATTATTTCTCGACGTGCTCGATCACGAGCTGCAGCGACGCGGCGCCCTGCCACTCGTTCACGTCCAGGCGATAGACGAGGCGAACGTCGCCCGCAAGCGGCTCGGGAGAGCCGAAGCGGATCGCCTGGAAGCGCTGGCCGCCGGCGGTGAGGGCGAGCTTGAGGTGCTTGTCGCCCACGACGCGCTGCGCTTCCACGCGAAAACGCCCGGCGAAGCGCGGCTCCGGAAATCCCTGGCCCCACACGTGCTCGCGCAGCGCCTGCGCGAATTCGCACGTCATGTCGCCCGCGGCCAGCTCGCCGTCCACATCGACCGTCTGCTCGAGGTCGGCGGGCGTGAGGCGTTCGCGGGCGACGGATTCGAACGCCGCGCAGAAGTCCGGCAGCCGCGCGCGCGGGAGCGTGGCGCCGGCCGCCGCGGCGTGTCCGCCGAAGCGGATGAGAAGCCCGGGATGGCGCTTGTCGACGAGGTCGAGCGCATCGCGCAGGTGCAGCGCGGGGATGGAGCGGCCCGAGCCCTTGAGGCCGTGCGGCCCGTCGGCGGCGAAGGCGAAGGCCGGGCGGTGGAAACGCTCCTTGAGCCGCGAGGCGAGCAGGCCGACCACGCCCGCATGCCAGTCCTCGCGGTGCAGGGAGAGCGTATAGCCGTCGCCCGCCTGCACTTCCGCGACCAGCGCGAGCGCGGAGGCCTGCATCTCGCCTTCGATCTCGCGGCGTTCGCGATTGAGGCGGTCGAGCTGGCCGGCGAGCGCGATCGCCTGCGCGGCGTCGGGCGCGAGCAGGCAGGCGATGCCGAGCGACATGTCGTCGAGCCGCCCCGCGGCGTTGAGGCGCGGGCCGACGGAGAAGCCCAGGTCGTAGGCGTTCACGCGGCGCGGGTCGCGCGCGGCGACCTCGAGCAATGCCGCCACGCCGGGCGAGGCCTTTCCCGCGCGGATGCGCGCGAGCCCCTGCGCGACGAGGATGCGGTTGTTCGCATCGAGCCGCACCACGTCCGCCACGGTGCCCAGCGCGACGAGGTCGAGCAGCTCGGCCAGGTTGGGCTCCGGCCGCGAGGCGAATGCGCCGCGCCGGCGCAGCTCGGCGCGCAGCGCGAGCATCACGTAGAAGATCACGCCCACGCCCGCCAGGTGCTTGCTCGGGAAACCGCAGCCCGACTGGTTCGGGTTCACGATGCACGCCGCCTCGGGCAGCGTCGCCGCGGGCAGGTGGTGGTCGGTCACCAGCACGCGCATGCCGAGCCGGTTGGCTTCCGCGATGCCCTCGTGAGAGGCGATGCCGTTGTCGACGGTGATGAGGATGTGGGGGTCGCGCCGCGCCGCCTCGCGCACGATCTCGGGCGAGAGGCCGTACGCGTGCTCGAAGCGGTTCGGCACGATGAAGTCCACCGTGGCGCCCATGGCGCGCAGGGCCTTCACGCCGACCGCGCAGGCGGTGGCGCCGTCGGCGTCGTAGTCGGCCACGATCAGCAGCCGCTCGCGCTTCCCGATCGCATCGGCGAGGAGGCGTGCCGCATCATCGACGTGCTGCAGCTTGTCCGGCGCGGCGAGCGCGTTGAGCGTCGTGGCGAGCGCCGCCATGTCGTCGAGCCCGCGCGCCGCATAGAGCCGCGCGAGGCGCGGCTCGCAGCCGCCGGCCACCAACCGCTCGAAGGCGGCCGCATCGACGGGGCGCTCGCGGATCTCAGGCATTGACGGCCGAGCGGCGGCGGAACCACCGCCAGCGGGAAGCGGAGGCGATCGTCGCCATGCGGGTCTCGTGCTGCGCGGGCAGCACCAGGCGCACGCGCTCGAAGCGCTCGAGCAGGCGGCCCAGCTCGGAGAACCAGGCCTCGTCGAGCGCGCGCGCCGCCTCGCGCCAGGCATTCGCGTCGCCGCGATGCAGCGGGGCGCCGAGCGTATCGAGCACCACGAGCACGCTGTCGTCCTCGGCGACGGCGTCCACGAGCTCGGGACGCGACGGCAGCTCGGCGACGCGCGCGCCGGCGAGCGTGCCCAGGCCGCGCGCGAACGCATCGAGCGCATAGACGAGCGCGTAGGGCCGCGAGGCGATGCGAGGTGTCGCGCCGCCGCCCCAGAACCACACGCTGTTGATGGCCGGGCGCCCGGCGGCTTCGCGTTGCGCGTTCACCTCGTGGCTCGCGAAGAGCATCTGCGCCTCGGTGATGGCCATGGGCCAGTTGATGCGCCCGCGGCCGCGCGGCAGCAGGCCGAAGACGTTGCGTCCCAGCGCGGATTCGAGCGGCGTGGTGTCGGGCAGCTCGCCCGCCGGCACGCGCACGTACCAGCGCGCGGGATGCGGCGCGCGGAACTCGAGCCCGTCCGCGCCGAAGAGCGCCTGCAGCGTGTCCACGAGGGAGCGCGCCTCGTCGCCCTGCACGTCGAGCACGCTCGCGTCGTGCAAGGCCACCGCCTCGGGCGATATCTGCAGGTGCACCGGGTCGGCGCGAAGCCACATGCCGGGCTGCGGCGCATCGTCGGCGGCGAGCGTCACGGCGGCGACGGGGAAAGGCGCCGGAAGGTCGAAGCGCCGTGCGAGCCAGGCCTCGGGACCCGGCACGTCCAGGCGCTCGACGTCCGCGCGCGCGATCCATCGCTCCAGGTGCGGCAGGCGCAGCTCGCGCAGGGCGGCCGGTGCTTGCGGGGGCAGGAGGAGGTGCGGAATGACGACGTCGAGCGACACCCCGCAAGAATAACCCGGGGACGCACCCCGGGG
>DASTGG010000357.1:0-16360 GCA_035719385.1 Usitatibacter sp. | reverse complement strand
GACCCCAATTTCGGAATGGTGACATTGTCGCCATTCTACGAAATTGGGGTCCGACCCCAATTTTCACCGCGGTTTCCGGCTCAGGGCCGGAACTTCTGCATCACCGTGAGCAGCGTCTCGTGGTTGGGATTCTCGGTGAGCGCCGCGCGCCAGATCTTCTGCGCTTCGTCGCGTTGGCCGCTCTTCCACAGCACTTCGCCGAGGTGGGCCGCGATCTCGGGATCGGGACGCGCGGAATACGCCTGCTGCAGGTGCTTGAGCGCAACGCCCACTTCGCCCATGCGGTAGTGGACCCAGCCGAGGCTGTCCTGGATGAAAGGATCTTCGGGCGCGAGCTTGTAGGCCTTCTCGATGAGGTCGCGCGCCTCGGCGAGGCGCCCGGTCTTCTCGGCGAGCGTGTAGCCCAGCGCGTTGTACGCGTGCGCGTAGTCGGGCTTCATCTTGATGACCTTGCGCAGGTCGCTCTCGAGCACGTCGAGCTTCTCGACGCGTTCCGCGGCCATCGCATGGTCGTAGAGCAGCTCGAAGGAATCGGGGTAGTCGGACACCGCCTTCGTGAGCAGGTCGTAAGTCTCCTTCCACGCCTTCGCGTCACGCAGCAGCTGCGCCTCGACCTGGATCACCTGGATGCGATCCTCGGCGTTCTTCGGCTCGATCTTCTGCAGGTACTCGCGGCCCGCGGCGAGGCCCTGCTGCCGGGAGATGAGCGTCGCGATCTTGAGCTGCGCGCGCACCCAGTCGCCCGAGTCGACCTTCTGGTACCAGCTGATCGCCTCGTCGTAGCGCTTGAGCCCCTCCGAGGCCTGGCCCATGCCGAGGTAGATGGCGGCCGCCTCGCGATAGCCGAGCTTCATCGAGCGCGTGAACGCGCTCTGCGCCTCGCCGAATTCCTCGAGCTGGAGCGAAAGCAGGCCGATCGCATAGGCGGCCTGCGGGTCGCGCGGCTGCAGCTTCTCGGCGTCGCGGAACTCGTCGCGCGCTTCCGCGAGCTTGCGCTCCGCGGCGAGCTCGCGCCCGAGGTGCATGCGCACCTCGTAGGTCGCCGGATGCTCCTTCACGAAGGATTCGTAGAAGGCGATGACGGTATCGGGCGCGGTCTTGCGCAGGATCTGCGCCTTGAGGATGGCGCCCTGCTCCCACGCGGGCTTGCGTGCGAGCGCGACGTCCACTTCCTTCAGCGCGAGGTCGTTGTCCGAGGCCACGAGGGCGGCCACGCCGATCGCGTAATGCGCCTCGGCCATGTCCTCGTAGCGCGCCGCGATCTCCCGCGTCGCCTCGAGGACCGCCGCCTTGTCGCTGAACTTGGAGAAGAGGTGCGACAGGTGCATGAGGATGGGCGCGCGCTCCTTCGCCTTGTCGATGATGTCGGCGAGGGTCGCGGTGGCCTTCTTCACGTCGCCCTCGTTGGCGAGCAGCGCGGCCATGATCTCGCGCGCCAGCGTGGCGTCGGCATCGAGCTGCAGGAGCAGCGAAGCGCTTTCCAGCGCCTTGGGATAGAGGCGCGCGCGGATGGCGAGCTCCACCGCGCGGCGGGCGATGTTCGGGTCGTGCAGCTCGCGCGCGAGGCGCTGGTAGACCTCGAGGGCGCCTTCCGTGTCGCCGCGCTGCGCCGCGATCTCGGCCGCGAGGTATTCGAAGACCGCGTCCGAGGTCGAAGTCGATTCGTCGCCGTCCGCCTCGGCCGCGTCGTTCGCGTCATCGGAGGTCTGCGCGTGCACCGGCGCCAACGCCAGCGCGAAGGCGGCCACGAAGATGGCCCACCAGATCCTGCTACCCGTCATTTGCCCGCCTCCGGCGCTCGCCGCCACGAACCATCGAGGACCTATCATAAAACGAATCAGGCCCTTGTAATCGTTTCGAACGTAGCTCCGTAGGACATGTCCGGCGAGGGTGGCCGGCACGTATAATTTGCGGAAAAATCGACACTTTTCCGCACAAGGCGCCCATGCCCGAACTGCCCGAGGTCGAGACCACGAGACGCGGTCTTTTGCCACACCTGGTGGGGCACACGATCAGCGACGTCGTGGTGCGCAACCCGAACCTGCGATGGCCGGTTCCGGGCGACCTGCGCCGGCGGCTGCGCGGCGAAAAGGTGCTCGGCGTGCGACGCCGCGGCAAGTACCTCCTGTTCGATTTCCCGAAGGGCCACCTGCTCATCCATCTGGGCATGTCGGGAAGGCTCTCGCTCATCGCCGACGACGCGCCCGCCCGCCGCCACGACCACTTCGACCTGCGGTTCGGCGCGCACCGGGCGCTGCGCCTCACGGACCCGCGGCGCTTCGGCGCCGTGCTATGGCTTCCCGATCCCGCCGAGGGGCATGCCCTGCTGAGCGGCCTGGGCCTGGAGCCCCTCGAGCGCGGCTTCACCGGGAAGGCGCTGCAGGAGCGCGCGCAGGGCCGCCGCGTCGCCGTGAAGCAGTTCCTCATGAATTCGCGCATCGTCACCGGGGTCGGCAACATTTACGCGAACGAGGCGCTCTTCGGCGCGGGCATCCGCCCGTCGCGAAGCGTGGCCACGCTCTCGCTCGAGCGCTGGAATCGCCTCGCCGATGCGGTGCGCGCCACCCTCGAGCGCGCCATCGACGCGGGCGGCACGACGCTGCGCGATTTCGCGGGGGCCGACGGCCAGCTCGGGCATTTCCAGCTGCAGTGCGCGGTGTACGGCCGCGAAGGCAAGCCATGCCCGCGCTGCGGCGCGAAGATCCGCGCCGTGCGCCAGGGCCAGCGCTCCACCTTCTACTGCCCGAGGTGCCAGCGATGAGCACGACCCTGCGCGTGCGCGCCAACCCGTTCGAGCAACGCCTCGAGGAGCTGCTCGGCTGGCGCGAGACGATCACCGCGGCCCTCGCCGAGTTCCGCCGCTGGGCGCTCGTGGCGCGGCTGCTCGACGAGCAGACGGGGGCGCGGCTCGCGCACCTCGAGCGCCGGCTCGGCAACGAACGGCTCACCATCGCATTCGTGGGCGAGTTCTCGCGCGGCAAGAGCGAGCTCGTCAACGCGCTCTTCTTCGGCGACATGGGCGCGCGCCTCGTGCCTTCGGGCATGGGGCAGACGACGCTCTGCCCCACGGAGATCCTGTGGGAGCCGGCGCGGCCCGCCTCGCTCTCGCTGCTGCCCATCGAGACGCGCGAAAGCGGCAGGGCATTGCGCGAGTACATCGCGAGCCACGAAGGGTGGAAGGAGATCCCGATCGATCCGGGCGACCCCGAGGGCATCGCTCGAGCGTGCCACTCGATCTCGGAGACGCGGCGCGTGAGCGCGGTGGACGCCGCGAACTTCGGGTTCGAGCGCGCGGGTGACGACCCGGTGGACATCCCGCGCTGGCGCTACGCCATCCTCAACTTCCCCCACCCGCTGCTCAAGCGCGGGCTCGCGATCCTCGACACGCCGGGGCACAACTCGATGGGCACGGAGCCCGAGATCGCGATGCACCGCATCCCCGATGCCGCGGCGATCGTCTTCATGCTCGGCACCGACACCGGCGTCACGAAGACCGATCGCGACCTCTGGGGCGACCAGATCGAGCCCATCGAGGGCCTCGACAAGAGCTGCTTCGTGGTGCTGAACAAGATCGACGGCCTGCGCGACGGCTTCAAGCCCGAGACGCAGGTGCTCGAGGAGATCGACCGGCAGGTGCGCAACACCGCCGAGGCGTTGAAGGTCGACCCGCAGCGCGTGTTCGCCCTGTCCGCGAAGCAGGGCCTGCTCGCCAAGATCCAGGGCGACCCGGACGCGCTCGTGAAGAGCCGCCTCTACCGGCTGGAACAGGCGCTCGCGCAGGGCGTCGTCCACCAGCGGCGGCTGGACCACGTCGCCGCGCTCGGCGCCGAGACGCGCGCCGCCTTTGCCGAATCGCATGCGCTCATCGAGAGCCGCCTCGCCTTCGCCGCCCAGCAGCTCGCGGAGCTCACCGCGCTGCAGGGCAAGAACCAGAAGCTCGTGGACTCGCTGGGCAAGAAGTCCTCCGCCGAGCGCGCCCGGCTCGAGCAGGCGCGCGCGGTGATGCTGGGTTTGCGGACGGTGTACAACCGCCAGGCCGACGAGCTCGCCCGCCTGCTCGATCCCGGCACGGCGCGCGAGGCCGGCGTCCGCGCGCGCCATGCGGTGCTCGCCACGAAATTCTCGACGGGCATCGTGGAGGCCATGGACGCCTATTTCCGCGAGTCGCGCGAGCGCATCTCGAAGGCGATCGGGGTCATCGACGAGGCGCGCGCGATGATGTCGTCGGTGAGCCGCAAGTTCTCGCACGAGTACCGCATCGCGGCGGTGGAGGTCCCGGACTTCGCCACCGAGCGCTTCCTGGTCGAGCTGGACCGGCTCGAGGAACGCTGCGCGCGCGACTTCAAGGGCGCCTCCAGCCTGCTCATGCGCCGCCGCGCCACGCTCGGCGGCCTCTTCTTCGACACCGTCGCGCTCAAGGTGGTCCACGTCTTCGAGATCGCCGATCGCGAGGTGCGCACGTGGATGAACGGCTTCATCCGCCCGCTGGATGCGCAGCTCGTCGCGCTCCAGGAGCAGACCAACAGCCGGCTGGAGGGCATGGCGCGCATGCAGAATGCCGAGACCGACCTCGCCGCGCGCATCGCGGAACTGGAGGCGCTCACCGCCGAGGTCGCCGCCCACCGCAAGGGATGGCAGCTGCATCACGATCGCCTCATGGCGCTGCTCGACGTCGAGAAGGAAATGTCGCTCGCGTAAACCCGGGGACGCACCCCGGGGTGCGTCCCCGGGGTGCGTCCCCGGGTTTACGCGGCGTCTTTCTTAGGCAGCTGCAGGCGCTCGTACTTGGCCATCAGCTCTTCACGCGACTCCACGTGCTCCGCGTCGAGCGGGATGCAATCGACCGGGCAGACCTCACGGCACTGCGGCTGGTCGAAATGGCCGACGCACTCGGTGCACTTCCTGGGGTCGATGATGTAGATCTCCGGCCCCATGGAGATCGCCCCGTTCGGGCACTCCGGCTCGCAGACGTCGCAGTTGATGCACTGATCGGTGATCTTGAGTGCCATGCGTCAGCTCGCGCGGCCGACCTTCTCGCGCATGCGCTCGACGGTGAGCGGATGGACGAAGGCGGAGACATCCCCGCCCAGGACGGCGATCTCGCGCACGATGGTGGCGGACAGGAACAGATACTTGTCCGACGGCGTGAGGAACAACGTTTCGACTCCGGGGGCGAGGCGCCGGTTCATGCCCGCGAGCTGGAATTCGTACTCGAAATCGGAAACGGCGCGCAGGCCGCGCAGGATCACCGTGGCCCCCTGCTCCTTCACGAATTGCGACAGCAGGCCCGTGAACCCGCGCACGCGAACGTTGGAATAGGGCGCCAGCACGTCGGTGGCGAGCGCCAGGCGCTCGTCGAGCGAGAAGAACGGCCGCTTCGCCTGGCTCTGCGCCACGCCGACCACGATCTCGTCGAACATGCGCGACGCGCGCTGGATGAGGTCCTCGTGGCCGTTGGTGATGGGATCGAAAGTGCCGGGATAGACGGCGCGGATGGTCATGGCGTCGCGAGCTCGAAAAGCGCATAGCGTACAGTCCCGGCGCGATCCTCGCGCAGCACGCGCCAGGTGTCGCCGGCGTGGACCGGAAGCGCGCTCTCGACGTACACGCGCGCCGCGGGCTTCAGGTGCGGGGCGAGCCGCTCGAGCGCGCGATGCGCGAGGTCGCTCGCATACGGCGGATCCAGGAATACCACGTCGAACGTCTCCGCGGTGCCCTTCAGGAAGGCGAGCGCCTCGCCGTGCACGACCTCGAGGCCCTCCGCGGCCAGCTCGAGGCCCGAGGCGCGAAGCGCCTGCGCGACCTCGCGGTCGCGCTCGACCATGACGACGCGCGCCGCGCCGCGCGAAAGCGCCTCGAAGCCGAGCGCGCCGCTGCCGGCGAAGAGGTCGAGGCACGCGAGGCCGTCCAGCCGCTGGCCGAGCCAGTTGAATAGCGTCTCGCGGACGCGGTCCGGCGTGGGGCGAAGCGTGGGCAGCGCGGGGAACTTCACGAGGCGGCTGCGCCAGCGGCCGCCGATGATGCGCACGCGGTTGCGGCCCGCGCCCGCGGCGCGGCCCGCGGATGCGTGGTTCGCGGAGCGTCGCATGGCAGTCATCGTCGATCGATCATACCGTAAAATGTTTCGTTTCCCCCTGCGTTTCCCCATGGCTCTCTTCGGCAAGAAGGACGCGCCCGCGAAGCCGCCGGACGCCCCGCCCAAGGCCGGGTTCGCCGCCGGCCTCAAGGCATTCCTCAAGAAGGACCTCGAGCTCACGCGCGAGCGCTGGTCGAAGGCGGTCGACGTCCTGCGCGCGCACCCGAAGATCGACGAGGCGCTCTACGAAGAGCTCGAGACGCAGCTCATCGGCGCGGACGTGGGAGTGGCGGCGACGCAGCAGCTCATCCAGCGGCTGCGCAAGGCGCAGCGCGACAAGCGCCTCGAGGATGGTGCCGAGCTCGAGCAGGAGCTGAAGGACGCGCTGGTCGAGCTGCTGACGCCGCTCGAGCAGCCGATGCCGGCGATGACGGCGAAGCCCTTCGTGATCCTCCTGGCGGGCGTGAACGGCGCCGGCAAGACGACGACCATCGCCAAGCTCACGCGGCTTTTCCAGGCGCAGGGCAAGTCGGTGCTCCTCGCCGCGGGCGACACCTTCCGCGCTGCGGCGCGCGAGCAACTCGCCGAATGGGGGGCGCGCCACAACGTCACCGTCATCTCGCAGGACAAGGGCGATTCGGCGGCGGTGATCTTCGACGCCATCACGTCGGCGCGCGCCAAGGGCATCGACGTGGTGCTCGCCGATACGGCGGGACGACTGCCCACGCAGCTGCACCTCATGGAAGAGATCCGCAAGGTGAAGCGCGTCGTCGCCAAGGCCGATGCCTCCGCGCCGCACGAGACGCTCCTCGTGCTCGACGCGAACACCGGCCAGAACGCGGTGCGGCAGGTGACGGCTTTCGACGAGGCGCTCGCGCTCACCGGGCTCGTGGTCACCAAGCTCGACGGCACGGCCAAGGGCGGCGCGGTGGCGGCGATCGCGCGCGAGCATCCCATCCCCATCCGCTTCATCGGCGTGGGCGAGAAGGCGGGGGACCTGAGGCCCTTCGTCGCCGCGGAGTTCGTGGAGGCGCTTTTCGCGTGATCCAGTTTTCCTCGGTAGCCAAGCGCTACCCCGGAGGACACGAGGCGCTGCGCGGCGTGTCGCTCGCCATTGCCGACGGCGAGATGGTGGCGATCACGGGCCATTCCGGCGCGGGCAAGTCGACGCTGCTCAAGCTCGCCGCGGGAATCGAGCGCGCTTCCGGCGGCACGGTGCTCGTCAACGGGCAGAACCTCGGAGCGCTCGGCGAGACCGCGCTCGCGATCCTGCGCCGCAGGATCGGCTTCGTCTTCCAGGACCACAAGCTGCTGCACGACCGCAGCGCGTTCGACAACGTGGCGCTTCCGCTGCGCATCGCGGCATTGCCGCGCGAGGAAACCGGCCGCCGCGTGCGCGCGGCGCTCGACAAGGTGGGCCTGCTCGGACGGGAGAAGGCGCTGCCGGTCGCGTTGTCGGGCGGCGAGCAGCAGAGGCTGTGCATCGCCCGCGCCATCGTCAACCGTCCCAGCGTGCTCATCGCCGACGAGCCGACGGGCAATCTCGACGCCGATTACGCGCGCGCCATCCTCGACCTGTTCGTCTCGTTCAACCGCGTGGGCGCGACCGTGGTGCTCTCCACGCATGACGCGACCGCGCTCGACCAGCTCGGCTGCCGCCGCGTGACGCTGGCCAACGGGACGCTGGTGCAATGACCTGGCTGCGGCTGCACGCGCTCGCGATCGCCGAGGCCCTGCGCCGCCTCGCCGCCAATCCCGTGACCAACGCGTTGTCCATCGTGGTGCTCGCCGTCGCGCTGTCGCTGCCGGTGCTGGCCGCGATGGCGCTCGCCACCGCGGGCGCGGCCACGGCCTCGCTGGACACGCAACCGCACATGAACGTCTATCTTTCGCTCGATGCGACCGATGCCGACGTGAAGCGGGTCGAGCAGGCGCTGCGCGCGGAGCCGGCGGTCTCGGCGGTGCGGTTCATTCCGCGGCAGCAGGCCCTGGACGAGCTCAAGGCCACCACCCACCTGGCCGAGATGCTCGCGACGCTCGACCGCAATCCGCTGCCGCATGCGTTCACGGTGCGCGTGCGCAACGAAGCGACCGGCCGTGTCGCCGCGCTGCGCAGCGAGTGGGGCAAGCTTCCGAAGGTCGACGCGGTCTCGGCGGATTTCGAGTGGGCCGAGCGGCTCGGCCGGTGGGTGCGGTTCGGCAACCGGCTGCTGGCCGTCCTGGCCGCCTTCCTCGCGGTCGCCGTGGCCTTCATCGTCGGCCACCTGATCCGGCTGCAGGTGCTCACGCGGCAGGACGAGATCCAGGTGAGCCAGCTGATCGGCGCCACGGCGGCGGACGTGCGCCGACCGTTCGCGTATCACGGCGTCCTCCAGGGCGCCCTTGCGGGAGTCGGGGCCATGGCGATAGCGGCGGGCGTTTCGGCATGGCTCGGGATCGAGATGCAGGCGCTTGCCCCGGCCTATGCGACTGAACTTAAGGTGGTTTCACCGGATCTGAACATATGGATCGCCGTCGTCGCAGCATCTGCCGCCTTGGGGTTGGCGGGCGCTTACATCGCGGCCAGCCGCGAGGTGCGACGCTTCTCCCGAGGACGCTAGGCGTGAACTTCTTACCGCCTTAGCACTCTAAACACGCGAGTGCTAATATCGGCACCTCAGGAGGATTTACGAGCCAATGACCGCCATGACCCTTCCGGCCCTGCCGCCGGTCTCGAGTCTGGAAGCCTACGTGTCCGCGGTGAACGCGGTTCCGATGCTCACGCCCGAGCGCGAGGCGGAGCTGGCGCGCCGCCTCAAGGGCGACAACGACCTGACCGCCGCCCGCGACCTCGTCGTCTCGCACCTGCGCCTCGTCGTGTCCGTCGCCCGCAACTACATGGGCTACGGGCTGCCCCAGGCCGACCTCATCCAGGAAGGCAACCTCGGCCTCATGAAGGCGGTGAAGCGCTTCGACCCGGACCGCGGCGTGCGCCTCGCCTCGTTCGCGATCCACTGGATCAAGGCCGAGATCCACGAATTCATCCTGCGCAACTGGCGGCTCGTGAAGGTCGCGACCACCAAGGCGCAGCGCAAGCTGTTCTTCAACCTGCGCAGCATGAAGGCGAGCTCGGCGACGCTCACGCCCAGCCAGGTCAAGGAAGTGGCGCGCACGCTCAACGTGAAGGAGAGCGACGTCGTCGAGATGGAGCAGCGCATGCAGGGCGCCGACATCGCGCTCGAGCCCTCGCCCGACGAGGGCGATGAGGTCGTGACGCCGATCGCGTACCTCGCGGACGCTTCGGAAGGCCCGTCGGAGGTCTATGAGCGCGAGCAGGCCGAGTCGCTCCAGCACCAGGGCCTCGTGCGTGCGCTCGAGAACCTCGACGAGCGCAGCCGGCGCATCATCCAGTCGCGCTGGCTGGCCGAGAGCGAGCCGAAGACGCTGCACGAGCTCGCCGACGAATTCGGCGTGTCCGCCGAGCGCATCCGCCAGATCGAGGCGAAGGCGATGAAGAAGATGAAGGCGCAGCTCGCCGGGCTTCACTGACGCACGGCCAGGTTCGAACGAGAACGGGGCTTCGGCCCCGTTTTTCTTTGCGTTCTTACCGTCTTGCCCGCGAGCAGCGAAAACTACCCATTGAGCAGTACGCGCAGATCCGAAGCGATGGCCTCGGGCGCAAGGTCCGGCGCGAAGACGAGCCGCATGCTGCCCTGCCGGTCGAGCGCGAACGACTGCGCGGAGTGGTCCACGGTGTAGTCCTCGCCGGGCTTGCCCTCGCGCGCATTGGCATAGACGTGGAAGTCCTTCGTGACCTTCGCGACCTCCTCGGGCGTTCCCGTGAGGCCGATGAAGGTGGGATCGAAGGCGGGCACGTACTGCGCGAGGAGCTCGGGCTTGTCGCGCTTCGGATCGACCGTGACGAAGAGCACCTGCACGTCCTTGCCGTCCGCGCCCAGCTTCTTGCGTGCCGAGGCGAGGTTCGAGAGCGTCATCGGGCAGACGTCGGGGCAGTGCGTGTAGCCGAAGGCGACGACCACCACCTTGCCGCGAAAATCCGTCAGGCTGCGCTCCCGGCCCGTGGCGTCGCGAAGGCGCAGCTCGCGCCCCATGTCGCTGCCCGTGACGTCGACGCCCTGGAACGGGCTCTTCGCCGGCGCGAACAGCTTGTCGCAGCCGGCGAGGAGGAGCGCGGCCACGGAAACCATCAGGGCCGCGATGGCGCGGCGTGCGATCACGAGGCGAGCAGCGGGAGGTAGTGGTCCACCATCAGCGCGGCGAAGAGCATCGCGAGATAGAAGATCGAGTAGCGGAAGGCGGCCCGCGCGAGGTCGTCGCTGTAGCGGCGCCAGATCATCACCGCGTACGCGAGGAACACCGCGTCCAGCACGACGGCCGAGCCGACGTAGAACAGGCCCGCCATGCGCGTGGCGAACGGCAGGAGCGTCACGGCGGTGAGCAGCAGCGTGTAGAAGAGCACCTGCAGGCGCGTGAACGCCTCGCCGTGCGTCACCGGCAGCATGGGGATGCCGGCGCGCGCATATTCGTTGCGGCGATAGAGCGCGAGCGCCCAGAAGTGCGGCGGCGTCCACGCATAGATGATCAGGAAGAGCAGCAGCGGCTGGAAGGAAACGTCGCCGGTGACCGCGGCCCACCCGAGCAACGGCGGCATCGCGCCCGAGGCGCCGCCGATCACGATGTTCTGCGGCGTCGCCGGCTTGAGCACGAGGGTGTAGATGACCGCATAGCCCACGAACGTGCCGAACGTGAGCCACATCGTGAGCGGGTTCACCGCGTGGTAGAGGATGCCCAGGCCCACGCCGCCGACAAGCCCGGCCAGCGCCAGGATCTGCGGCGAGGAGATGGTGCCCATCACGGTCGGGCGCGCGCGCGTGCGCGCCATCACGGCGTCGATCGTGCGCTCCACCAGGCAGTTGATAGCGGCGGCCGCGCCCGCCACGAGCGCGATGCCGAGCGTGGCGTAGGCGAGCAACGGCAGCGGCGGCAGGGTCGGCGCGGCGAGCAGCATGCCGATGACCGCCGTGAAGACGATGAGGGAATTGACCCGCGGCTTGGTCAGGCGCCAGAACTGCAGCAGGAGCGACGGCGGGTTCGGAACGATTGCTTCGAGCATGGTTTCGGTGGCGTTCGCGCCCGGGGATCCGAGCGTTGGATAGCCTTCAATTATAGCGGTTCAACCTATCTGGGAGGCCTTCAGCAGGCGCTCCAGGTCCTTCACCATGCGGCGGCCGTCGGGCGCTTCGGGCCACCGCATCATGACGTTGCCGTGGGGATCCACGAGGTAGATGTGCGACCGGTCGTTCCCCGCGGCGGGGCGTGACGGATCGGCCGCCGCGGCGACCGCGACGATCGTGCCCTCGAAGGGCTCCAGCCTCGCCGGGGCGGGCGCCTGGCCGTCGTCCACCACGAATACCCGCTCGACGCGCGAGGCGTTGCGGCCCAGCGCGAGCCGCGCCTGCCGCAGGCTGGCCAGCTTCTTTTCGCATGGCGCCCCGCAGGCGCCCGAATCCGAGACGACGAGCACCCAACGGCCCGCGAGCTGCCCGAAGGCGAATGCGGAGCCGTCCGGGCGCGTGAAGCGCTGCGGGGTGACCTGCGCGGGCGGCACGATGAGCTCACCGTAGTTGGCGCTCGGACGGATGTCCATGAAGTTGTACGCGAGCAGGGAGGCCACGATGGGCGCCGCGAAAAGGCCCATCAGGATGAGGAGCTTCGCGCGCGGGCCGAGCTTCATCGCGCCCGCCGCAGGTTGAGCGCGAGCCAGAGCACGAGCACCGTCGCTGCCAGCAGGAACCACGTGAGCTCGTATTCGCGGTGCTTCGCCACGCCGGCGTCGGGGCGCTCGACGATGGCCGCCAGGCCGGGCGCCGGCGCGCTGGCCACGACCACCACGGGCAGCACGTCGAGCCCCGTGCGCGCCCTGTAGCGCTCGATCGAGAGGTTCTGCCACACGTTGCCCGTCACCGTCTCGGGCGACAGCTCGAGGTAGCGTCGCGGCGGCACGGTGGCGATGCCCTCCACCGAGACGGGGCCGGCCGGCGCCTCCACCCGCGGGGCCTGCGGATAACCGGCGCCGCGCGGCTCCCAGCCGCGGTTCACCAGGACGGCGCTGGGCGAGCCTCGCAGGCGCAGCGGCGTCACCACGGCGAAGCCCGCGCGCCCCTCGTGGATCTGGTTGTCGAGGTAGATCTGCTGCTGCCCGATCCACTCGCCCTCGGCCTGGACGCGGCGGAAAAGCAGCGGCTCGGCGGAGGGAACCGCGCCCGTGAGGCGCACCGGCGGCTCTGCCATGCGCGATTCGAGCATCGCCTGGAGGGCCTCCTTCTCCTCGGCGCGGTGCATCTGCCAGCGGCCGAGCCAGACCGTGAGCGCGATCATCAACAATGCGGCGACGGTTGGCACGGGCCGCGGAGCGAAGGAGAATGCACCCATGCGCATCGTCATCCTGGTTCTGCTCGCCGCCGTCCTGGTCAGTCTGTTCTCGGGCCTGTACTTCGTCTACAAGGACAAGGGCAACAGCAACCGCGTCGTGATCTCGCTCACGATCCGCATCGTGCTGTCGCTGCTCGTCTTCGCGATCCTCATCGCGTCGTACTACTTCGGCTGGATCGGCCAGCGCGGCCTGTAGCCCCGGAAAAAAAGCCGCACATCGGTGCGGCTTTCCCTCGCGTTTCGCTGCCGCCGCCTTCGCCTACAGCCAGTACACGAACACGAAGAGCAGCAGCCACACCACGTCCACGAAGTGCCAGTACCAGGACACCGCCTCGAAGCCGAAGTGGTGGTCGGGACGGAAGTGCCCCGCCACGCAGCGGAAGAGGATCACCGTGAGCATCGTCACGCCGAGCGTCACGTGGAAGCCGTGGAAGCCGGTGAGCAGGAAGAACGTCGAGCCGAACACGCCCGTGGAGAGCTTGAGGTTGAGCTCCGAATAGGCGTGCACGTACTCGTAGGCCTGCAGCGTGATGAACAGCAGGCCCAGCAGGATCGTGAGCGACAGGCCGAGGATCAGGTTGCGGCGGTCGTTCTTCTTGAGCGCCCAGTGGGCCCACGTGACGGTCACGCCCGAGGACAGCAGCAGCAGCGTGTTGATCGCCGGGATGCCCCACGCGTGCATCGGGCTGAATTCCGGCGGCCGGTAGGGGCCCGCGGACGGCCAGTGCGCCTGGAAATCGGGCCACAGCAGCTTGTTCTCCGGATCGCCCAGCCACGGCAGCGAGTACACGCGCGCGTAGTAGAGCGCGCCGAAGAACGCCGCGAAGAACATCACCTCCGAGAAGATGAACCAGCTCATCGCCCAGCGGAACGACATGTCCACCTGCTTGTTGAACAGGCCGCCCTCGCTCTCGCGGATCACGGTGCCGAACCAGCCGAAGAGCATGTACACCAGCACGAAGAAGCCGGCGCCGAACGGCAGCCATCCGATGCCGTAGCTGTTGAAGAGCAGCACGCCGCCGCTCGCGAGCAGGAACAGCGCGCACGCCCCGACGACGGGCCAGTGGGAAGGTGGAGCGAAGTAGTAACCGGTTGTCTGTGTATTGGCCACGTTGGATCCCTTTGGATGACTGTTTTGCGTGCTGCCCACTGCTAATGCGTGACGAGCTTCACGATGCCGAACAGGATCAGCACGAAGGCGAGCGCGGCCACGAGCCCCGCCGCGATGACGTGCTGCGGCTTGAGCTCGCGCGTGTCCGCCTCGTACGCCGACTTCCGGCGCACGCCGAGGAAGCTCCAGAACACCGCCTTGAAGGCCTTGCCGATCACGATGTCCCCTTCGCCAGCTCCATGAAGGTGTACGAGAGCGAGATCGTCGTGAGATCGTCCGGCGCGTCCGGCTTCACCCGGAAGACCACGGGCATGTCGCGCGTTTCGCCGGCGGCGATCGTCTGCGTCGTGAAGCAGAAGCAGGCCTGCTTCTCGATGTAGCGCGCCGCGACCGCGGGCGCCGTGCTCATGACCGCCTGCGCGGTGACCGGGCGGCCGAGGGTGTTGGTCACGCGATAGTGCACGGTGTGCAGCTCGCCCGGGTGGAGCGTGACCGCGCGCTCCATGGCCTCGAACCGCCACGGCAGCCCGGCGGTGTTGGCGAGCAGCTCCACCTTCACGTCGCGGCTCGTGTCGACCTGCGTGTTGGTCGCGGCGCCGACCGCGCGCTGCTGCGAGATGCCGACCGCATCGCAGATCTGCCGGTACAGCGGCACCAGCGCGAAGGCGAACGCGAGCATGCCGGCGGCGACGACGAGCAGCTTGCCCATCATCTGCCGGTTGCGCAGCGCGACCTCCGCCCGGGCGCTCATCAGCGGGCCATGTACTTGACGACCACGACCGCATAGACGGCGAGCGCCATCAGGGCGAGGGCCACGCCGGTGACGATGGCATTGCGGCGCTGCTTGTCCATCACTTGATGACCGGCTGCGTCTCGAACGTGTGGTACGGCACCGGCGTCGGCAGGTGCGTCCACTCGAGCGAGTCGGCGCCCTCCCACGGCCTCTGCTCGGCGGTGCGGCCGCTGCGGATGCACGAGATCACGTTGTAGAGGAAGAGCAGCTGCGAGAACCCGAAGATGAACGCGCCGATGGACGAGATCATGTTCCACTCGGCGAATTGCAGCGCGTAGTCCGGGATGCGCCGCGGCATGCCCGCGAGACCCAGGAAGTGCTGCGGGAAGAACGCGACGTTGAAGCCGATCATCGACAGCCAGAAGTGCACCTTGCCGAGGCTCTCGTTGTACATGCGGCCGGTCCACTTGGGCAGCCAGAAGTAGGCCGCCGCCATGATGGAGAAGAGCGCGCCGGAGACGAGCACGTAGTGGAAATGCGCCACGACGTAGTACGTGTTGTGCAGGGTGATGTCCACCGGCGCGATCGCCAGCACCAGGCCCGAGAAGCCGCCGATGGTGAACAGGCAGATGAATCCCACCGCGAAGAGCATCGGCGTCTCGAACGTCATCGAGCCGCGCCACATCGTCGAGATCCAGTTGAAGACCTTCACGCCCGTGGGCACGGAGATGAGGATCGTCGCGTACATGAAGAAGAGGTTGCCGGCCGCCGGCATGCCCACCGTGAACATGTGGTGGCCCCACACGATGAACGACAGGATCGCGATCGAGGCCGTGGCGTACACCATCGACGCGTAGCCGAAGAGCGGCTTGCGCGCGAAGGCGGGAATGATCTGCGAGATGATCCCGAACGCGGGCAGGATCATGATGTAGACCTCGGGGTGGCCGAAGAACCAGAACACGTGCAGGAACATCGTCGGGTCGCCGCCGCCCGCCGCGTTGAAGAAGCTCGTGCCGAAGTGCCGGTCCGTCAGCAGCATCGTGATCGAGCCGGCGAGCACCGGCATCACGGCGATCAGCAGGTACGCGGTGATGAGCCACGTCCACACGAACATCGGCATCTTCATGAGCGTCATGCCCGGGGCGCGCATGTTGAGGATGGTCGTGATGATGTTGATGGAGCCCATGATCGACGAGGCGCCCAGGATGTGGATCGCGAGGATCGTCATGTCCATGGAGATGCCCTGCTGGATCGACAGCGGCGGGTAGAGCGTCCAGCCCGAGGCGATCGCGCCTCCCGGCACGAAGAACGAGCCCATCAGCAGGATCGAGGCCGGGATCAGCAGCCAGAAGCTCCAGTTGTTCATGCGCGGGAAGGCCATGTCCGCGGCGCCGACCTGCATCGGGATCAGCCAGTTCGCGAGCCCGACGAACGCCGGCATGATCGCGCCGAAGATCATCACCAGCCCGTGGATCGTGGTGAGCGAGTTGAAGAAGTCCGGCTCGAAGAACTGCAGCCCGGGCTTGAAGAGCTCGGCGCGGATGAGCAGCGCCATGGTGCCGCCCACGAGGAACATGAAGAACGAGAACCAGAGGTACATCGTGCCGATGTCCTTGTGGTTCGTCGTGTACATCCAGCGCGTGAAGCCGCGCGGCGGGCCGTGGTGCTCGTGGGCGTGGTCGTGGCCGTGGCCGTGGGCGTGGACGTCTGCGGGAGTGGCGCTCATCGTGTGCTCCGCTTTCTGGATCTCGTGAGAATGTTATTTCGCCGCGGCGGCCATGTAGTCGACGGCCGCCTTCACGGCGTCGTCGGACAGGCCGGCATTGCCGCCCTTGGGCGGCATCGCGTTCTTTCCGTGCAGCGCGCTGTTGTACAGCGCGTCCTTGCCCTGCGCGATGCGCGGGGCCCAGGCGGCCTTGTCGCCGTACTTCGGCGCTCCCGCAACGCCCGTGCCATGGCAGACCATGCAGACGGTGTCGTAGGTGGTCTTGCCGTCCGCGGCCTTGGC
>DASTGG010000356.1:0-2626 GCA_035719385.1 Usitatibacter sp. | reverse complement strand
CCGCTGCCCGACGAACTTCCCGGCCGGCGCGCCGTCACAAACTCCTGTCCCGAAAAACAACGCCATGGACCGTCCGGGCACCGCGTTCCCCCTCGAAGTCAATCCGAGCCTTCCGCCGCAGCTCGCGCGCCTGCAGGAGCTCGCGAGCAACCTGTGGTTCAGCTGGGACCGGCCCACGCGCGCGCTCTTCGCGCGGCTGGACCCGCAGCTCTGGGAAGCGGTCGGGCAGAACCCGAAAGCCCTGCTGAAGGCGGTCGACCAGAAGAAGCTGGACGACGCGGCGCAGGACCCGGTGTTCCTGCACGACCTCGACCGCACGCTCGCCACCTACGACGCGTACCACAACCGTCCCTTCGTGCGGAACGGCAAGCCGCACATGGAGCCGGGCAACCTCATCGCCTACTTCTGCGCCGAGTTCGGCTTCCACGAAAGCCTGCCCATCTACTCCGGCGGCCTGGGCATCCTCGCGGGCGACCACTGCAAGACGGCGAGCGACATGGCGCTGCCCTTCGTCGCCGTGGGCCTGCTCTATCGCCAGGGCTACTTCCAGCAGACGATCGACGCGGAAGGCACGCAGCACGCGCATTACACGGACAACGACTTCAGCGACCTGCCGATCACGCCGGTGCTCAAGGAGGGCCAGCCGCTCGAGGTGAAGGTCGAGTTCGGCGAGCACGACGTGTACTGCAAGGTGTGGCAGGCGCGCGTGGGCCGCATCGTGCTCTATCTCCTGGACACGGACCACGAGCGCAACCGGCCCGAGGATCGCGCCACGGCCTATCGTTTGTATGGCGGCGACCGCGACACGCGCATCCAGCAGGAGATCGTGCTCGGCATGGGCGGCTTCCGCGCGCTCGAGGCGCTCGGCATCCAGCCCACGGTGTGGCACATGAACGAGGGGCACGCCGCGTTCCTCGTGCTCGAGCGCATGCGCGCGCTCATGCGCAAGGGGCTCGAGCTCGACGCCGCGATCGAGGCCGTCGCGGCGAACATGATCTTCACGACGCACACGGCGGTGGCGGCGGGGCACGACCACTTCCAGCCCGAGAAGATGGACCGCTATTTCCACCGCTACTGCACGGAGCTGAACCTGCCGCGCGAGCGCCTGCTCGGGCTCGGCCGCTCGCCGCGCTCGCCCAACGACTTCAACATGACAGCGCTCGCCGCGCGCGGCTCGCGCTTCATGAACGGCGTGTCGCGCATCCACGGCGACGTCTCCGCGTTGATCCTCGGAGACCTCTGGCCCGAGGTGCCCGAGCAGGAAAACCCGATCACTTACGTCACCAACGGCGTGCATGCGCCGAGCTTCCTCGCGCCCGAGATGGCGGAGATCTTCGACCGCTTCATCGGCACGGGATGGAACCAGCGCCTCGACCAGCCGGGCAGCCTGGACGAGGTGATGAAGATCCCGGACCACGTCTTCTGGAGCACGAAGCAGCACCTGAAGTCGCGCATGCTGCACCTGGTGCGCCGGCGCGTGCGCCAGCAGAACGTGCGCAACCAGGGCAGCGAGGCGCACGTCGATCGCCTGCTCAAGCACGCGGACCCGGACAATCCGAACGTGCTCACCATCGGCTTCGCGCGCCGCTTCGCGACCTACAAGCGCGCCACGCTGCTCTTCGAGAACCTCGAGTGGCTGCGCGAGATCGTGAGCGAAGAAGGCCGCCCGGTGCTCTTCCTGTTCGCGGGCAAGGCGCACCCGGCCGACGAGCCGGGCAAGGAGTTCATGCGGCGCATCGTGCAGTATTCGCAGCGCCCGGAATTCGAGGGCCGTTTCCTGCTCGTGGAGGGCTACGACCTGCGGCTCGCGCGGCGCCTCGTCGCCGGCGTGGACGTGTGGCTCAACAACCCGATCTTCCCGCTGGAAGCGTCGGGAACCTCCGGCATGAAGGCGGGCTTCAACGGCACGATCAACCTGTCCGTGCTCGACGGCTGGTGGGGCGAGGGCTACACGGGCGACAACGGTTGGGCCGTGAAGCCCGCCTCGGAGACGCTCTCCGACGAGCGCCGCAACCTCGAGGAGGCGCGCTCGCTCTACGAGCTGCTGCAGGACAAGGTGATCCCGCTCTACTACCAGCGCGGCGAGGCGGGCTTCTCGCACGAGTGGATCCGCATGGCCAAGCGCTCGATCATGACGTTGCTGCCGCGGTACAACAGCGAGCGGATGGTGGGCGAGTACCTCACGCGCTTCTACATGCCTGCCGCGCGCCGCGGGCACGAGTTCCTGAAGGGCGAGTTCTTCATCGCGCGCGAGCTCGCCGAGTGGAAGCGGCGCGTGCGCGCCGGCTGGCCCGAGGTGCAGCTTCGCCCGTCGGGCATGCCTCAGCGCCTCAACCGCTACGGCGACAAGGTGGGCTTCGTGATGGGCGTGAGGACGGAGAGCCTTCGCCCCGAGGACATCGCCGTGGAGCTGCTGCTCACGAGCTCCGTGCGCGAGCTGCCGAACTCGCGCACGCCGAAGAGCTACATGTTCCAGTACAGCGGCGAGCGCGGCGAGTCGGGCGAGTACCTGTTCAAGCTGGACCTGGCGCCGGAGCTCTGCGGCAAGCTCGAGTACCGCATCCGCGCGTATCCGTACCACCGGCAGCTTTCCCATCGCTTCGAGATGGGATTGATGAAGTGGATC
>DASTGG010000355.1:0-2010 GCA_035719385.1 Usitatibacter sp. | reverse complement strand
GGCCTTCGCCTCGCCGCCGTATTTCTTCGACAGCACCGACGTGATCGCCGCCGTCAGCGTCGTCTTGCCGTGGTCCACGTGACCGATCGTGCCGACGTTCACATGCGGCTTGGTACGCTCGAACTTGCCCTTTGCCATGATTGCCTGTCCTGTGTGTTTTTGCCGTCTTTCGCTGCTTTAACTGGTGCCCATGATGCGGATTGAACGCATGACCTCTCCCTTACCAAGGGAGTGCTCTGCCACTGAGCTACATGGGCGAACCGCTTTCTTCTGGAGCGGGTGAAGGGAATCGAACCCTCGTCGTAAGCTTGGAAGGCTTCTGCTCTGCCATTGAGCTACACCCGCGAGAGTTCCGCCCCCGGATATTCTTGGTGGAGGGGGTTGGATTCGAACCAACGTAGGCGCAAGGCCAACAGATTTACAGTCTGCCCCCTTTAACCACTCGGGCACCCCTCCGGGAAACTCTCAATTATCCATGATTTCCCGATTTCCGGCAAACGAAATCGGCTTTTTGGGCTGGTAAAACAGGCAGTTTGGGCTTCCCGCACGTTCGCGCGCGCTCGCGGGCCGGCTTGCCGCGGCGGCCCCCGTCAGCAGACCGGCGCGCCGTATCCGCGCGAGAACGGCACGGGGCCGGACAACGCCAGGCGGTCGCCGGGCTGCAGGACCACGCCCGGCAGAAGCGCGCCCCCGAAGGTCGTCATGATGTCGCGGCCGTTACGCCACGCGGCATAGATCTTCTGCGGCGGGATGCCGAGCCGCCGCGGCAGCTCGCTCGCCTCGGTGCCCGGGGGCAGCTCGAGGAGCGACGGGTTGGATCGCGGCAGGTACGCGGCGAGGCTGTTGAACAGGCAGATCTCGACTTCGATCATGGTGCGCGGGGCGTCCTGGCGGAAGCGCTCATTGTCCCGGCCCGCGCCGCCGCGCCTTTGACCTGCCCCAAAATCGCCCCATCCACTGGTGCCGGCACCCCGAATCGAACGGGGGACCTACCGCTTACAAGGCGGTTGCTCTACCAGCTGAGCTATGCCGGCGTTTTCAAGCACTTGCGCTGCGTGCTAGCGCTTACTTAACGAGCTTGAGGCGCGACTTCCCGTTGGCGGGCGGGCGTGGCGGCTCCGCGTCCGCCTCCCCCGATGCGACCGGCGCGCTGGGCGCCGCGGCCAGGGCCGCCGGCGACTCGACCGTGAAGAAGGCGCCCTGGCCGTTTTCGCGCGCGAAGATGCCCTGGACGCGATCGACCGGGATGCTCACCTCGCGGGAGACGCCGTTGAAGCGGGCCGAGAACTGGATCAGCTCGTTGTTGATCGTGAGGTTGCGGGTGGCGTTCAGGCTGACGTTCAGCACGATCTCGCCGTTCTTCACGTACTCCATGGGCACGCGGGTGCGGTCGTCCACGCGCACGCTGAGGTACGGGGTGAAGCCGCAGTCCGAGCACCACTCGTAGATGGCCCGGATGAAGTACGGTTTGGTCGAGACGTCCGCCATGCGCGCAGTTTACCTGCGCATGGCCTTCTCGGAAGCGGTCATCGAATCGATGAAGGCCTGCCTGGAGAAGAGCCGTTCGGCGTATTTCAGGAGGGGCGCGGACTGCTTGTTGAGCTGCACCTGGTAGTGGTCGAGGCGCCAGAGCAGCGGCGCGATCGCCACGTCGAGCATGGAGAACTCCTCGCCCAGCATGTACTTCTGCTTCACGAAGATGGGCGCGATCTGGATGAGGTTCTCGCGGATGTAGAGCCGCGCCTTCTCCTGCGCCTTCTGGGTGCCCGACTCGAGGGTCTGCACGTGGTTGAACAGCTCCTGCTCGAAACGGAACAGGAACAGGCGCGCGCGCGCCCGCATCACCGGGTCCGCCGGCATGAGCTGGGGGTGCGGGAAGCGCTCGTCGATGTACTCGTGGATGATGTTCGACTCGTACAGGACGAGGTCGCGCTCCACGAGCACCGGCGTGCGGTTGTACGGGTTCATCACCGCGAGGTCCTCGGGCTTGTTCATGAGGTCCACGTCGAT
>DASTGG010000354.1:0-3898 GCA_035719385.1 Usitatibacter sp. | reverse complement strand
TCCTGCGTGCCGGAGCGGATCACGTAAGTGCCGTCGGCATTCAGGATCGCCGTCGCGTGGGCTTCCTGCCGATGCGCGGGATAGGTCGCCGTGGCCACGCCCCAGCCGACGAGCCACTTGCCGTCACGCATGGAGCCCGGCTTCACGGACCGGCGCGACCAGCCGAAGCGGCGCGCGCCCTGCTCGTAGCACTCGCGCAGCTTCTTGCTCGACCACGGCTTGCCGCTCGATGGCTCGACGTCCGCGTGATTGACGATGCGCAGCCTGAGCGGATCGATGCCCAGCTCGTAGGCCAGCTCGTCCATCGCGCTTTCCATCGCGAACGTGCCCGTCGCCTCGCCCGGTGCGCGCTGGAAGGTGGGCGTGCCGACGTTGAGCACGGCGAGCTTCTGGATCGTGTAGCCGTTCGGGTACGAGTAGAGCGCGCGCGTCGGCTCGGTCGCGGGCTCCGTGAAGTCCTCGAATCGCGAGGTGTGCGAGATCACCTCGTGCCGCATCGCCACGATCTTCCCGTCGCGGCTGGCGCCGAGCACGATGTGCTGCTCGGTCAACGGGCGACCGCCGACCGGGCCGAACATCTGCGGGCGCTGCAGGACGAGCTTCACCGGCCGGCCGGCCTTGCGCGCGGCCATCGCGGCGAGCGTCACGTGCGACCACGTCGAGCCCTTGCAGCCGAACCCGCCGCCGACATACGGGCAGACCACGCGCACGTTCTCCGGCGGGACGCCGAGGGTCTTCGCGACCGTGTCGCGCGTGCCGTACACGTACTGCGTGGCGTCGTACAGCGTGAGCCGGTCGCCGTCCCACGCCGCGATCGTGCCGTGGGGCTCCATCGGGTTGTGGTGCTCCATCGGCGTCTCGTAGACGTGGTCGACTTTCACCGGCGCCTGGGCGAGCGCGCGTTGCACGTCCGAGCCCCATTTCTTCTCGGCCGGCCCGCGGATCATCTTCGCGGGCTTCGGATCCTTCTTCGCCTTGTCGAAGTCGAGCACGGCCTCGGCGGCGCGGTACGTCACCTTCACCTGCTCCGCGGCCTCGGTCGCCTGCTCGAGCGTCTCGGCCACGACCACCGCGATCGGCTCGCCGTTGTAGCGCACGACGGGCTCCTGCAGCAGCGAATTCTCGCGCCCGGCCGGCGGCTTCACCGCGGCGCGGCCCTTCTCGGGCAGTTGCGGCGCGTTCTCGTGCGTCATGACGAGGAGCACGCCCGGCATGCGGCGCGCCGCCTCCGCATCGATCGCGGCGATGGCGCCGGCGGGAATCGTGCTGCGCACCATCACGCCATGGCACACCTGCGGAACGTCGAATTCGGCGGCATACGTCGCCCGCCCCGTCACCTTGAACGGGCCATCGACGCGGTTCAGTGGAACGCCGATCGCCCCGCCGTTACGCGTTGAATCCGGCTTCTCGTTCATGCCACGCCTCCGGCCTGCTGCAGCGCGCGCACCACGCTGCGCTTCGCGAGGTCCACCTTGAACGCGTTGTCCTTGAGCGGCATCGCGCCCTCGACGCTCGCCTGCGCAACCTTCGCGAGCGTGGGCGCATCGAGCTTGCCGCCGGCGAGAAGCTTCTCGGCCCGCACCGCGCGCCATGGCTTGTGCGCGACGCCGCCGAGCGCGATGCGCGCGCCCCTCACGGTGTTTCCGTCCATCTCCAGCGCCGCGGCCACCGAGACCAGCGCGAACGCGTAGCTCGCGCGATCGCGCACCTTGAGGTAATGCGAGCGTTGCGCGAAAGCGTTGGGCGGCAGCTCGACCGCCACGATGAGCTCGCCCGGCTCGAGGTTCGTGTCGCGTTGCGGCGTATCGCCGGGCAGCCGGTGGAAGTCGGCGAGCGGGATGCGGCGCGAGCCGGTGCGGCTGCGAACCTCCACGACCGCGTCGAGGGCGGCGAGCGCCACGGCCATGTCCGACGGATGCGTCGCGACGCATTGCTCGCTCGCCCCGAGGATGGCGTGGATGCGGTTGTAGCCTTCGCGCGCGGCGCATCCCGATCCGGGATTGCGCTTGTTGCAGCGGTCGAACGCCGTGTCGTAGAAGTAGTAGCAGCGCGTGCGTTGCAGCAGGTTGCCGCCGGTGGAGGCCATGTTGCGAAGCTGCGGCGAGGCGCCCGCGACGAGCGCCTGCGTGAGCAGCGGATAGCGGTCGCGGATCAGCGCATCGGCAGCGCAGTCGCTGTTGCGCACCATGGCGCCGATGCGCACGCCGCCCGATGGCAGCGGCGTGATCTCGGCGAGCGGAAGCGCATTGATATCGACCAGCCTCGCGGGCCGCTCGACTTCCCCCTTCATGAGGTCCACGAGGTTCGTGCCGCCCGCGAGGAACTTCGCATCGGGGCCGATGCTCGCCAGCGCCTCGTCGACGGTATGCGCGGCGGCGTATTCGAAGGCGCGCATGTCATGCTCCCTTGCGGCCGGCCACGTCGCGCACCGCCTTCACGATGTTCACGTACGCGCCGCATCGGCAGATGTTGCCGCTCATGCGCTCGCGGATCTCGTCGTCGGTGAGCGGCATCGCGGCGCGGCTGCCCACGTCCCGCGTCGCGTGGCTCGGCACGCCGCGCTTGTACTCGTCGAGCAACGCCACCGCGGACATCACCTGCCCCGGCGTGCAATAGCCGCACTGGAACGCGTCGTTCTGGAGGAAGGCCACCTGCACCGGGTGAGGGCCCGCCGTGGAGAGGCCCTCGACGCTCGTCACGTCGGCGCCCTGCAGCGTGACGGCGAGTGTGAGGCACGAATTCACGCGCCGGCCGTTCACGATCACGGTGCAAGCCCCGCACTGGCCGCGATCGCAACCCTTCTTGGTGCCGGTGAGGTGCAGGTTCTCGCGCAGCACGTCGAGCAGGGTCGTGCGCGGGTCGAGCGCGAGGTCGCGCGGCTCGCCGTTCAGCGTGAAGCGCACGCGATACGCGCCGGCGGGCACGCCCGCATTGCTTTCCGGCGCGGCGACGGCGCCCAGCGCATCCACGGCCGCGATGCCGGCGCCGATGGCGGTGGTTCCGAGGAGGAAGCGTCGGCGGGCTTCGCTCGGCGGATCGGGCAATCCAGGCATCGCACGCTCCTTTCGGCCAGTGACGAGTGCCAATCGGAAATGGACCCCGGGAGCGGCCAGCGGGTTCTTACGCCGTTTGGAGCACGGCCCGAGGACTCTTCCGACGAGGCATGGCGCCGCACGCCGATAGGCGCAACCCGCGGCGCCTGCCATGCTCAAACTCCGAGGAGGAACATGCCATGAGCAAACACGTCATCCGTCTCGTCCTGGCGACGGCGCTCGCCGCGCTGCCGCTCGCCTCGTATGCGCTGGGCACGAACGAAAAGGGCTGCCTGGTCGGCGGGGCCGCGGGCGGCCTCATCGGGCACACCATCGCCGGTAACGGCACGCTGCTGGGTGCCGCCGTCGGCTGCGGTGTCGGGATCTACGCCAACAAGGAACGCGTGAAGCGCATCGACGCCGAGGCGAAGGTCAAGAAGCAGCGGCAAGCGGCGGCGCGCAAGCGGCACTACGCCCGCACGCACCCGCATCCCGAAGCGCCCCGCTACGCCGAGCAGGCGCCACGCTGATGATCCGCAAGCTCAAGTCGGGCGGCTATCGCCTGTACTCGCGGAAGGCGAACCCCAAGACCGGCAAGCGCCGCAACCTCGGCACGTTCGCCTCGCTCGCCGCCGCGAAGCAGCACGAGCGCGAGGTGCAGTTCTTCAAGCGGCACTAACGCGGCTGTTGCGGCACTCCGGCGGCGCGTGGCTGGCCGCGCGGCCGGATCGCCATCGCGACACCGCCGAGGATCGCGATGGAGGCGACGACGAGGCGCACGGTGACTGCCTCGCCGAGAAAGATCACCCCGCCGAACGCGGCGATCGCGGGAACGCTCAATTGCACGGACGCGGCGCTCGTCGCCT
>DASTGG010000353.1:0-13521 GCA_035719385.1 Usitatibacter sp. | reverse complement strand
ACGAGATGCTCCTCGCGGCGATGCGCTCGCATTCGGCGACCAAGCCTTTGCCGTCACCGTCCGCGACGCGCTCGAGCAAGGGCCAGATGAGGTCGCTGCCCAACGAGCCGAGCATCTCGGTGACGTCCGCCGCGGTGACCTTGCCGCCGCCGTGCGCGATCGCCTGGTCCAGCAGGCTCAGGCTGTCGCGCAGGCTGCCCGCGGCGGCCTTGCCGAGATGCACGAGCGCCGCTTCCTCGAACGCGACCTTCTCGGCCTCGAGCACGTGCTTGAGGTGCCCGGTGATGAGCTGCGGCGTGAGCGGCTTCAGGTTGAACTGCAGGCAGCGCGACAACACCGTGACCGGCAGGCGCTGCGGATCCGTCGTCGCGAGGATGAACTTCACGTGCTCCGGCGGCTCCTCGAGCGTCTTCAGCATCGAGTTGAACGCATGCCGCGAGAGCATGTGCACCTCGTCGATGATGTACACCTTGAATCGCCCGGTCACGGGCATGTACTGCGCCGTGTCGAGCAGCTCGCGCATCTCGTCGACCTTGGTGTTGGTCGCCGCGTCCACCTCGAGCAGGTCGACGAAGCGGCCGGCGTCGATCTCGGTGCACGCGCGACATTTGCCGCACGGATTCGGCGTGATGCCGGTCTCGCAGTTGATCGCCTTCGCGAGGATGCGCGCGAGCGTGGTCTTGCCGACGCCGCGCGTGCCCGTGAACAGATAGGCATGGTGCAGGCGCTTCGATTGGAGCGCGTTGACCAGCGCCGTCACGACGTGCGACTGGCCGACGATGTCCTCGAAGCGCCGGGGACGCCACTTCCGGGCGAGTACCTGATACGTCATACGCGATCGTGGGAGGCGTCAGCGCCCAAAGGCTCTTCGGGGAGGGTGGCCTTCAGGCCGAATTCTTGGCGAGCCTGACCCCCGGCACTTGAAGGGATCGACTGTGGCTGCTTCGTTCCCGACCTGACCAGGTTCATCGGCCTTCAATGCGGGGAGGCCCGCCACCTCGATTATGACACCGTTAAGGCGCATCCAACGCGCAGGTGCGAAATCCCGCGAACACGTCCGTGCGATCCGGAAGGTAGAAATTGCGGAAGCGGTTGTGGACCAGGCGCGCGCGCGTGGCGAACGAGCCGCCGCGCAGCACGTGGTGCGAATGGAACCAGGGTTCGGAGTATTCGCGGTACGGGTCGGGCTGGAATCCGGGATACGGGGAGAACGGCGTGCTGGTCCATTCCCACACGCCGCCGATCATCTGCCGAAGGCCCGAGGCGCTGTAGCCGGGATCCATGACGGCGGCGGAAGGGCCGCTGAAGCGGAAATCGAGGCAGCCGCCGGGGTGCGGATCGTCGCCCCACGGATAGCGATCGTCGCGGCCGCCATTGCGGGCGGCGAATTCCCATTCGGCTTCGGTGGGCAGGCGGCGCCGCGCCCAGCGGCAGAAAGCGTGCGCCTCGTGCAGCGAGACCTGCATCATCGGCGCCGTGGGATCGATCGGCGCCCAGTGCGAGAAATGGCGCGCGAGCCAGCGCGAGCCCTCGAGGCACCAATGGCGCGGCGCCTCCAGGCGCATCGACTCGCGCCAGCGCCAGCCTTCGGCGGTCCAGAACTGCGTCTGCGCATAGCCGCCGTCGTCGACGAACTGCGCATATTCGCGCTGGGTGACCGGCGACTCGGCCATGGCGAACGGAGCGACCTGCACCGTGTGCGCCCATTTCTCGTTGTCGAAGACGAACGCGCGCTCGCGGCCCGTGGCGCCTTGCTCGAACTCGCCGCCGCTGAAGCGCACGTCGCGCGTGATGCGCCCGCTGGCGGTGGGCGGCGATTGCGCGCCCAACGGCGGCAACGGCCATCCCATCGTCTGCAACGTCATGAGGAGCGCTTCGCCGTGCATGTCCTCGTGCAGCAGCGCCAGCCGGAAGAAATAGCGCTGGTCCTCCGGGGTCGCGGCGAGCGCGGCCAGCGTCGCATCGAGGGTGTCGGCCATGTAGGCGCGCAGCGTCTCGAGCGGCGGGTAAGGCAGCGTCCATCGCAGGTCGTGCGCGACGCTCCTCGAATCGAAAAGGTCGTCGGCCGCGGGCAGGAGCGGCGGCTTCACGACCCGCTCCGCGTCGCGGTCGTAGCGCAGGCACCAGTACTCCTGGAACCACGCGATGTGCGAAAGCTCCCAGACCGGCGGATTCACGATCGCGATGCACGGCACCGTCGCCTTCGCGAGGTCGAGGTGGGAGTAGATGCCGAGCGTGCGGCGCCGCGCATCCTGCAACGCGGCCGCGAGACGGTCGCCTTCGTATAATCCCGCGATGGTTTCCCGTGCCAAGCCTGTGGTTTGCATCGTGACGCCCGCGACGAGTTCCTCGAACAACGGCAATTGGCGCACTGCGGCGCGGTGGTCGCAGATGTTGCGCGATCGCTACCGAGTCATTGTACAGACGGATTGGAACGGCGATCCGGTGGACGCGCTGGTCGCCCTGCATGCCCGCCGCAGCGCCGCTTCCATTGCCGCTTACCGAGAACGCCATCCCGGCGGCCCGCTCGCCGTGGTGCTCACGGGCACCGACCTCTATCGCGACCTGCCGCGCAGCCCCGACGCGCAACGCTCGCTCGACCTCGCCGATCAGATCGTGGTGCTGCAGGATGACGCGCCGCGGCTGCTGAAGCCGCGCTGGCGCCGCAAATCGCGCGTGATCTTCCAGTCGGCGGCGGCGCTCGAGCCGCGCCGCAAGCCGGAAGGGCGGCTGGACTGCGTCGTCGTGGGCCACCTGCGGCCCGAGAAGAGCCCGCAAACCGTCTGGGAAGCCGTCGCCCTGCTGCCACACGACCTCCCGGTGCGCATTCGGCACATCGGCGCCGCCCTGGAAGCCGATCTCGGCGAAAGGGCACGGGAATGCGAGCAGGCCGACGACCGTTATCGCTACGTGGGCGCCCTGACGCACGCCCGGACGCGGGCCGCCATGCGAGCGGCGCACGCGCTCATCCACCCGTCCGTCATGGAGGGAGGCGCCAACGTGATCGTCGAGGCGATCACAGCCGGCACCCCGGTCATCGCGAGCCGCATGTCGGGCAACGTCGGCATGCTGGGGCGCGACTACGGCGGCTACTTCAAGGTGGGCGATGCGCGCGGGCTGGCGCGCCTGCTGGCGAAAGCCGCCGGGAACGAGCGCTTCCGGCGGTCCATCCAACGGGCGTGCCGCAAGCGCCGCGCGCTCTTCCGGCCCCAGGCCGAGCAGGCCGCCGTACGTCGCCTCGTTGCGGACCTGTTGAAGGCCAGGCGGTAAAATCGCGACTGAAGGAATTTCGGGAGAACACGATGGACATGCAGGTTCGCCTCACCCAGTTCAGCCACGGCGGCGGTTGCGGGTGCAAGATCGCGCCCGGCGTGCTGGAGCAGATCCTCGCCAAGGGCGGGCCGTCGATCCTGCCGAAGGAGCTCCTGGTCGGCATCGAGACCAGCGACGACGCAGCGGTCTACAAGATCAACGAGCGCCAGGCCATCGTCGCGACGACCGACTTCTTCATGCCGATCGTTGACGACCCGTTCGATTTCGGCGCCATCGCCGCGACCAACGCCATCTCCGACGTCTATGCGATGGGCGGCCAGCCGCTCTTCGCGCTGGCGCTGGTCGGCATGCCCGTGAGCCAGATCCCGCTCGAAGTGATCCGCAAGATCCTCGAAGGCGGCGAGTCGGTGTGCGCGCGCGCCGGCATCCCGATCGCGGGCGGCCACACGATCGATTCCGTCGAGCCCATCTACGGGCTGGTTGCCATCGGCCTCGTGGATCCGCGCAATCTCAAGCGCAATGCCGGCGCGAAACCCGGCGACCAGCTGGTTCTCGGAAAGCCGCTCGGCGTGGGGATCTTCAGCGCCGCGCTCAAGAAAGGCCGCCTGGACGAGGCCGGCTACCGCGAGATGATCGCCAACACCACCCAGCTCAACACGCCCGGCACCAAGCTCGGCACGCTGGAGGGCGTCCACGCGCTCACCGACGTCACGGGCTTCGGGCTGCTGGGCCACCTGCTCGAGATCGCGAAGGGCTCGAAGGCCGGCGCGCGCGTGAGCTGGAAGGACGTGCCGCGGCTCGCGAATGCGCTGGAGCTCGCGCGCGAGGGCATCCTCACGGGCGCCTCCGGCCGCAACTGGACGGGTTATGGCGAGCGCGTGAAGCTGGCGGCGAACCTCGGCGAGGCGGAAAAGGCGCTGCTCACGGACCCGCAGACCAGCGGCGGCCTGCTCGTGGCTTGCGCCCCCGAAACCACGAAGGAAGTGCTGGAGATTTTCCGCGCGGACGGATTCGATCGCGCGACGGTCATTGGCGAGATTACCGCGGGTGAACCCGAGGTTATCGTCACGTAACGCCGCCTCGCCGCTCGGCGAACGGTTCGCGGCCGTCCGCCGGGCGACCCGCGAGCTCGCCGCATGCCTCAGCGCAGAGGATGCGGCGATCCAGTCGATGCCGGAGGCGAGTCCCGCCAAGTGGCACCTCGCGCATACGACCTGGTTCTTCGAGACGTTCTTGCTCGAGCGGCACGATCCGGGTCGCAGGCCTTTCGACCCCGCCTTCCGCGTCCTCTTCAACTCGTACTACAACGGCGTGGGCGACCGGCACCCGCGCCCCGAGCGCGGCATGCTTTCGCGGCCGTCCCTGGCCGAGGTGCTCGCGTACCGATCGGCGATCGACGAGGAGCTCGGCGCCCTGCTCGCGGGCCACGAATTGGACGACGAATCGCTCGCGCTGGTGAACCTGGGCCTGAACCACGAGGAGCAGCATCAGGAGTTGCTGCTGACGGACGTGAAGCACCTGTTCTCGCGCAACCCGCTGCGGCCGGTCTATCGCAAGGCCTGGCCGCTCACGACCGTCGATCCCCGGCCGCCCGAATGGATCGCCATCGCCGGCGGCAGGCACGAGATCGGTCACGCGGGCGACGCGTTTCATTTCGACAACGAGGCGCCGCGGCATGCCGTGTGGCTGGAGGATTTCGCGCTCGCATCGCGCCCGGTGACGCACGGCGAATACCTCGCGTTCATGGAGGATGGCGGCTATCGCCGGCCGGAGCTATGGCTGTCGCTCGGGTGGGATCTCGTCGTGCAGCGTGGCTGGCACGCGCCGCTCTACTGGGAAAAGACCGATGACGAGTGGCAGACTTTCACGCTTCACGGCATGGCTCCGATCGAGCCGCACACGCCGGTGTGCCATGTGAGCTTCTTCGAAGCGGACGCCTATGCGCGCTGGGCGGGCGCGCGGCTGCCGACCGAAGCGGAGTGGGAAGTCGCCGCGCAAGGGGCGCCGCTGGAAGGCAATTTCCTGGAATCCGGCGCGCTGCATCCGCTGGCGGCGCGGGACGCGCCCGCGTGCGGAGTTCCCGGCCAGCTTTTCGGAGACGTCTGGGAGTGGACGCGAAGCGACTACGGGCCGTATCCCGGATTCCGCGTGGCACCCGGCGCCGTCGGCGAATACAACGGCAAGTTCATGGCCAACCAGTACGTGCTTCGCGGCGGCTCCTGCGCCACGCCGGCTTCGCACATTCGCGCCACCTACCGCAATTTCTTTCCCGCGGACGCCCGCTGGCAGTTCTCGGGAATCCGCCTCGCCCGCGACGCTCAGGACGCGTAGAAGACGTAGTACGCATCGGTCGCGCTGGTCCAGCGGCGAACGTCGCCGAAGCCGGCGCGCCCGAGCAGCGCCTCGAATTCCCCGGCGTGGTACTTGTACGAGTTCTCGGTGTGGATGCGCTCGCCCGCCTTGAACTCGCGCTGCGCGCTGCCGAGCTTCACCGACTGGTCGTGCAGGGCCTGCAGGTGCATCTCGATGCGCCCCCGCGCCTCCGCGTAGAAGCCGCGGTGCGCGAACGCCTCCACCGGGAAGTCGAAGCCGAAGCGCCGGTTCAGGTGCCTGAGCACGTTGCGATTGAAGGCAGCCGTCACGCCCAGCGGATCGTCGTATGCGAGATCCAGCCGGCGCTTTTCCTTCTTGCCGTCCACGCCGATGAGCAGCCCGCTGCCCGGGCGCGCCGCGCAATGCTCGCGGATGCGGCCGAGGAACTGCACGGCTTCCTCCGGCGTGAAGTTGCCGATGCTCGAGCCGGGGTAGAAGAACGTCGCCGGCCGCTCGTCCAGCACGTCGGCGAGCGGCAAGCCGCGGGTGAAGTCGGTCGCGACGCCCAACATCTCGATGCCCGGCATGTCCGGCGCGAGCCGCGCCAGCGCTCGCTCCATCTCGGCGACGGCGATATCGACCGCGATGTAGCGCACGGGATCGACGTACGGCAGCCACTCCTGCGCCTTGCGCGAATCGCTCGAGCCCAAGTCCACGAACTGGCGCGCCTTGCCCATGGCGGCCGCGATCTCGTCGCGGCGCGCGGCGAAGAGCGCGGCTTCGGTGCGCGTCGGGTAGTACTCGGGAAGGTGGCAGATGGCGCCGTAGAGGGCGCAGCCGAGCTCGTCGTAGAAATATTTCGGCGCGATGCAAGCCGGCGAGGCGAGCAACGATGCGATCACTTCCGCGCGCTCGTCGCGACCGGCACCCTCGAGCCGGTCGATGACCCGGGAGCCGTCGGGCTTACCGTCGAGCACGGGCGCCCTCGTCCAGGAGCGACTCCACCAGCCGCAGCGGCTCGCCCTCGCTCCAATCGCGCTCGCCGAAGACCCAGTAGCGCACCTCGCCCTTGCCATCGACGAGGAACGTGATGGGCAGCCCGCCCGCGCCCCAGTCGCGCGCGGCGTCCTTCTGCGTATCGAGCAGCACGGGCAATTCGATCTTCTCGCGCTTCATGAAGGGCTCGATCTTCTGCGGGAACTCGCCGAAGTTCACCGTGAGCACCTCGAGAGGCTTGCCGTTCATCCTGGCGCGCAGGCGCTGCAGCGACGGCATCTCCTCGCGGCACGGCTCGCACCACGTGGCCCAGAAATTCAGGACCACGACCTTGCCGCGGAAATCACGCAGGTCCACGGTGCGGCCCGAGAGATCCGGCAGCGCGAGCGCCGGCGTGGGCTTCGTCCACTTCTTGAACGGCGCCTCGGCGGCCGCGAATGCCGCGATGGCAGCGAACGCCACGGCGGCCGCGATCCAACGGTGCGTGCGCATGGTCGAAGTGGGCGCGGCGCGAGGCCGCGCCGGCTCTCAGGCGATCTCTTTGGAGGAGATCGTGTACTTGAAGTTCTCCGGGTCGAGCTCGTCGAGGCGGCCCTCGGCGGTCTCGCTCTGCGGATACATCAGGAAGTGCACGCCGCGGCTCGAGCCGGGCAGCTCGAGATCCTGCGCGTAGTTGTACGCGAGCCAGTTCATCTCCCACGAGCCGAAGAGGCGCTTGCGCGCGGCGAGCACCATCGGGTCGTCCGCCTTCTTGCCGCCGCCCTCCTCGAGGATGACCTTGCGCACATCCGCCGGATCCACGGGCACCCAGCCATAGCCGGCGGTGTAGAACTCCGCGCGGCAGTGCTGCGCCTTCGTGATGTCGCCGGACTTGCCGAGGCTCTTGTACCCGAGCGCGGAATCGGCGACGCGGATTCCGTACACGTCGCGGGCCGGGATGCCCTCGGCGCGCGCGAGCGCCACGAAGAGCGCGTTCAGGTCCGCGCACTTGCCGCCGAGCGCATTGTTCTCGAGCATGAACTTGATGTCGCCGGTGCCGCAGCCGCGCGTCTTGGGGTCGCGATACGTGTTGTCCACGATCCACTCGTAGATCGCGTGCGCCTTGTCGACGTCGCCGCGGATGCCGCGCACGATGCCCGAGGACGTGTCCTTCACGACGCCGTCGGTCGGCAGCAGCTTCGTGGCCTGCGTGTACTGGCGCAGCGTGGCCGCGTCTTCCGCGGGCGCATCGCCGCGCCTGGAGAAGTCCACCGCGACGTTCTGCGTGGCGAAGCGGCTCACCAGCGTGAGCTGCGGGCGCACGCCCTCGGGAAACTCCGCCCACACGATGCCCGCCTTGTAGCGCGGGTCTTCCATGAAGCCGATCTTGCCGCCCTCGGCCGTCCAATGGTTGCCGAGCGATTTCTCGTAGCGCGCGTCCTGCGTGAGCGGCGTGGGAAGCCACACGCGCGTCGTGCCCCTCGGCTTGATGACTTCCACCTGGGTGGTCACTTCGAACATGCGCCAGCGATCGGGACCGCGCTCCTGCGCGAAAGCGGTCGAGGAGAGTCCGGGCAGCGCGAAGCCCGCCGAGGCCGCGCCGGTGAGTCGCAGGAAATTGCGGCGATCCATGGGGTTCTCCTGGAAATCAGTACGGAAGTGTGATTTGAATCATATCAAAGGCCCGGCGTTCCCATCGTTACGGCGCGTGTCGTGCTTCCGGGCCCTCGAGGGTTGGTCCCGGGCGTTCGGCATCCGATAAAATCCCGGATTCGACCCACCGCCGTCCCTCCCTCGATGTCCGCATCGTCAGCGCTCCGGCTCGCCTTCGGGCTGGAGTTCGAAGACCTCTATCGCCGTTCCGGCCTCGTGCGACTCGACGAGGCGTTCTGCCGTGCCCTGGAGGCGGCGGACGCGGCGCTGCACGAGCGCTTCCGCGCCGCGCGTCGTGATCCGGCGACGCTCGCCTACAAGGAGGAAGCCGAGCTGCTCCTCGCCGTGGCGCCGCACCTCGACCGCTTCATGGCGAAGCTCTTCGGCATCGAGGAGGCGTGGGAGGAGCTGGTCGAAAGCCACCATCGGCTCGCGCCGCTCTTCCGCGTGAAGCGCAAGTTCGTGCAGCGGCGCGCGATGCTCAAGGTGAAAGCCGAGGAGGCCGCGACGCTCGATGGGCCAGCGCTCGAGGCCCAGGTCGCGGCCCTGCTCGGCGGCACGTTCGACGAGCTCGCGTTCGCCACGCGCATCACCGAGTGGCTCGCCGACGAGAAGATGCACGCAGGCGACATCGCGCTCGCCGAGCGCTTTGCGGCCTGGGCTGCACACACGCCCGAGGGCCGCTGGCGTCATCGCGATGGCGTCCTGTTCAAGCCTCCGCAAAGAGTCGATCCGCTGCATCTCGTACCCCTGAAAACAGACACGAGTGCGGGATATTCCGTGCACACGCTCCCGGCGCACCACCTGCGCCGGCGCGAGGGCTTCGCGCTCACCGATCCGGGCACGCACCGCGCGGGCGCCCTCGACGAGGCCAACTACTGCATCTGGTGCCACGAGCAGGGCAAGGACTCGTGCTCCAAGGGCCTGAAGGACAAGCCCGCCGAGGACGGCCGCATCGCCTTCAAGAAGAGCCCCTTCGGCGTGCCGCTCCACGGCTGCCCGCTCGACGAGCGCATCTCGGAGTTCCACAAGCTCAAGACCGAGGGGGTGGCGATCGGCGCGCTCGCCATGATCGTGATCGACAACCCGACGGTGTGCGGCACCGGCCATCGCATCTGCAACGACTGCATGAAGTCGTGCATCTACCAGCGGCAGGATCCCGTGGACATCCCGCAGGCGGAGACGCGCACGCTCAAGGACGTGCTCGAGCTGCCCTGGGGCTTCGAGATCTACTCGCTGCTCACGCGCTGGAATCCGCTCAACCTGCGCCGGCCCCTCCCCCTGGCTGCCACGGGCAAGCGCGTGCTCATCGTCGGCATGGGCCCGGCCGGCTTCACCCTCGCGCACCACCTCATGAACGACGGGCACACGGTGGTCGGCATCGACGGCCTCAAGATCGAGCCGCTCGCCGCGCGCATCTCCGGCGTCGACCGCCTGGGCAACCGCGTGCCGTTCGAGCCGATCCGGGACCTCGCCGACCTGCGCGAGCCGCTCGACCGGCGCGTGATGGCGGGCTTCGGCGGCGTGGCGGAGTACGGCATCACCGTGCGCTGGGACAAGAACTTCCTCAAGATGGCGCGGCTGCTGGTCGAGCGGCGCGCCGAGTTCAGCATGTTCGGCGGCGTGCGCTTCGGCGGGACCGTCACCGCGGAGTCGGCATTCGAAGCCGGCTTCGACCATATCGCGCTCGCCGCGGGCGCGGGCAAGCCGACCGTGATCGACATGCCCAACGGCCTCGTGCGCGGCGTGCGCACGGCCTCGGATTTCCTGATGGGGCTGCAGCTCACCGGCGCGGCGCGGACCGACTCGATCGCCAACATGCAGGTGCGGCTGCCCATCGTCGTCGTGGGCGGCGGTCTCACCGCCATCGACACGGCCACGGAATCGCTCGCGTACTACCCCGTCCAGGTCGAGAAATTCCTCGCGCGCTACGAGCAGCTCGCCGCCGAGCGCAGCGCGGGCGCCGTGCGCAACGAGTGGAACGACGAAGAGACGGCGATCGCCGAGGAATTCCTGATGCATGCGGAGGCCATCCGCGCCGAGCGCGTGGCTGCCGCCCGCGAGGGGCGCGAGGCTCGCATCCTCGAGCTGCTGCAATCGTGGGGCGGCTCGACGATCGCCTACCGCAAGCGCCTCATCGACAGCCCGTCGTACACGCTGAACCACGAGGAGGTGGAGAAGGCGCTCGAGGAAGGCATCCGCTTCGCCGAGAACCTCACGCCGCTGGGCGTGGAAGTCGACGAATACGGCGCCGCCCGCGCGTTGCGCATGAAGAGCGAGGCCGGCGAGGTCGAGCTTGCCGCGCGCACCATCCTCATCGCGGCGGGCACGCAACCCAACACCGTCCTCGCGCGCGAGGACGCATCGCACTTCCGGCTCGATGGCCGCTATTTCCAGGCGATCGACGAGAACGGCCAGGTCGTGGCCGTCGAGCGATCCCCGAAGCCCGAGGAAACGCGCGTGCTGATGTATCGCGACGCCCAGGGCCGCTGCATGAGCTTCTTCGGCGACCTGCACCCGTCCTTCTTCGGCAACGTCGTGAAGGCCATGGGCTCGGCCAAGCGCGGCTATCCGATCGTGAGCCGCGTGCTCGCGCAACGGCCGGGCCGCAGCGCGGAGGAGAACGAGGCCTTCGTCGATCGCCTGAACCAGGAGTGGCGCGCGCGCGTGGAGCGCGTCGAGCGCCTCACGCCCAAGATCGTGGAGGTGGTCGTGCATGCGCCGGTCGCGGCGCGGCAGTTCAGGCCGGGGCAGTTCTACCGGCTGCAGAACTTCGAGACGTACGCCCTGAAGGACAAGGACACGACGCTCGCGATGGAAGGCCTGGCGCTCACGGGCGCGTGGGTCGATCGCGAGAAGGGGCTCGTATCCCTCATCGTGCTGGAGATGGGCGGGTCGAGCGACCTGTGCTCGCTCCTCAGGCCCAGCGAGCCCGTGGTGCTCATGGGGCCCACGGGCACGCCGACGCACACGCCGGGCGACGAAACCGTGGTGCTCGTGGGCGGCGGGCTGGGAAACGCGGTGCTGTTCTCGATCGGCGCGGCGCTGCGCGAGGCGGGCTCGCGCGTGCTCTATTTCGCCGGCTACAAGAAGATGGTGGACCGCTACAAGGTGCGCGAGATCGAGGCGGCGGCCGACGAGGTGGTCTGGTGCTGCGACGAAGGCCCGGGCTTCGAGCCCTCACGCGAGGGCGACAAGACGTACGTGGGCAACATCGTTCAGGCCATGGCGGCGCACGCGAGCGGCGCGCTCGGGCCCGTGAAGGTGCGCATGCAGGAGGCCGACCGCCTCGTCGCCATCGGCTCGGACGGCATGATGGCCGCGGTGGCGCGCGCACGCCACGGCAGCCTGGCGCCGTACCTCAAGGAAGCGCACGTCGCGATCGGCTCCATCAACTCGCCGATGCAATGCATGATGAAGGAGATCTGCGCGCAGTGCCTGCAGCCCCAGGTCGATCCCGCGACCGGCAAGACGCGCTACGTGTTCTCCTGCTTCAACCAGGACCAGCCGCTGGACGAGGTGGACTTCCCGGGCCTGCGCCAGCGCCTCGGGCAGAACTCGCTCCAGGAGAAGCTCACCGCCCAGTGGATCGACCGGACGCTCGAGTCCCAGGGTATGCGCGGGAAGCGCTAGCGCGGAACGCCTTTTCGAGTTGCTCGCGGCTCACGCCGAGCGATTTCAGCCACGCGCGAAGCTCGTTCGCGTCCGGCTCGGCCGTCGAGCCCGGGCCGGCGGCATTCGAGCCGCGGGGCCCATCCTTCCGAGAGTGCATGTGATTTTTCCTTGCGCCGTGGAGGCTGCCAATCTGAGCCCCGGCGCAGGAAACAGTTTCAGGCGATGGGCCGGCCAGAACGACCCGCTTCACGCAGCAGTCACAAAGCGCCGCGTCATCCCGGGCGGCGCTGTTGCGCCAAGGCCGTCATCCCGGGCGGCGCTGTTGCGCCTACGACCCGGGATCCCATCCTCCTACCGCACCTCGAGCAACTCCACATCGAACACCAGAGTGGCGTTCGGCGGAATTACGCCGCCGGCGCCGCGCGCTCCGTAACCGAGCTCCGGCGGAATGATGAGCGTGCGCTTGCCGCCCACCTTCATGCCCGCCACGCCCTCGTCCCAGCCGCGAATCACCTCGCCCGCGCCGAGCCGGAATTCGAAGGGCTCGCGCCGGTCGTGTGAGCTGTCGAACTTGCGCCCATGGCCGTCGGGCTTCGACGCGTCGTGCAGCCAGCCGGTGTAGTGCACCCGCACGCGGCCCGTTTTCGCCTCGGTCCCGTTGCCCTCCACCACGTCGATCTTCTGCAGCTCGGCCATCGCGATTCTCCAGGTTGGGGTTGAACGTCACTTGGACCCGAGCGGGATCTCGAAGATCGCCTTCACGGTCCACCGGTCGGTCGAGCCGTTGAGCCCGCGCCCGATGCCGAAATTGAAGGGCAACGGCCCCTTGTCCACATCGAAGGCGAGATACAGCGTGTGGGACTGCTCCGCGCGCGGCAGCGTGTCGTTCACCCGGCCGATGTCGCCGTAGTATTCGAAGCCGGCCGCGATGCCTTCGCGAAGGGTGCGTGCCACCTTCACGGACGGCACGAAAGCCGGCGTCCAGCTCCTGTCCGGCCCGGCGCGGTCGAAGTCGAGGATCGGGTTCGTCGCGAGGAGCCAGCGCTCGTCGCGCCATCCGACGATGGGCCGCAGCTCGATGCCCTGCGTCGCCTGCTCCAGCCGGCTCGAGACCCACGCGTACTCGAAGTTCGCGCCTGCGAAGACGCCGTTGCCCTGCTCGTCCACCTGCACCGGCAGCCACTTGAAGCGCAGCTTCGCGCCGCCGATGCGCTGCTCGTCGCGCGCGACGACCATCGGAACGTAGAGGCCCACTTCCAGCGTGCGCGTGATGCCGTACGAGAGCTCGGGAGTGAATCGCCATGCAGGCGCGGGCGCAATCTCGCCGGGGAAGTCCGGCGCCGACCGGCCGCTGGGCGTCGTGTTGACGTGCATCTCCAGGCCGACCTCGCCCGGCTTGTTGATGTCGCTGGTGTAGACCTGGATCTCGTCGGGCAGCGCCGCGATCGCGGCGGCCGCCGCCAACGTGGATGCGATGCACGCCGCCGTAAATGCGTAGCGCCGGATTTTCTGCACGGGTTTCAGGGCCTTTCGATGGAGACGCTCATCTGCTGGAGGTTGAAGCCGATGCTGGCCGCGCCGACGACTTCGCCCTTGATGCCGGCGCCCTCGAGGACGTAATCGGCGGCGTCGGGGCTGAGCGAGGGATCGACCGCGCGCGCCCAGGCGAGGAGCAGCGGGAATTCGCGGCGA
>DASTGG010000352.1:0-41751 GCA_035719385.1 Usitatibacter sp. | reverse complement strand
GGCGTGCTCCTTCTCCTCGCGGGCCCGGCGGAAGTCGTGGAAATGGAATCGGGCCCGCGACAGGTGCGCGGGCGGCAGGGCCTGCGTGCCGGCGAACGCGATGCAATCGACGGGGCAGGGCGGCACGCACAGCTCGCAGCCCGTGCACCACGCCGCGATCACCGTGTGCATGCGCTTGCTGGCGCCGACGATCGCATCGACGGGGCAGGCCTGGATGCATTTCATGCAGCCGATGCACGTCGCCTCGTCGATCACGGCGACGCGCGGAGGCGTGCACGCGCCGTTGGCGGGATTCACCGGCTTGGGTTCGCGGCCCAGCAGCAGCGCCAGCTGGCGCACGCCGGCCTCCCCGCCGGGCGGGCACTGGTCGATGTCGGCCTCGCCCGCCGCGATCGCCTCCGCGTACGGCAGGCAGCCTTCGTAGCCACAGCGCGTGCATTGCGTCTGCGGCAGGAGCGCATCGATGCGCCGGGCCAGTTCGGAGCTCATGAAAGGTCTTCGGAAGTGAGCGCGGCGTGCGCCACGCCGGCTTCGGCCGCAATGCCGGCATGGCACACGCGTCCGCGCCAGAGCAGCACGCCCGCGCGCAAGGCCTCATTATCGCGCACCGCGGCGGCGATGCCCTTTCGCGCCATTTCCTCGACGAACGGCAGCGCCGCGCTCCACAGCGCGGCCGCCGCCTCGGCGGGGCGCGCGGCCGGCATGTTCGCCACGGCGTAGTGGATCACCCCTTCCTCCACGAACGTGGGCTGCGCATGGGTGGTGGGGCGCGAAGTCTCCGCGACGCCGCCGGCATCGATGGAGATGTCCACGATCATCGATCCCGGCCGCATCCGCCGCACGAGCGATCGCGGCAGGAGCCTGGGGGTCGGGGCGCCGGGCACGAACACGGCGCCGATCACGAGGTCCGATTCCAGCACCGCGTTCTCGACGGCTCGCGGCGTGGCGCTGGCGCGACGAAGCACGGTGACGCGGGCGCCGCATTCGGCTGCGGCCTGCGCGGCCGCGAGTCCCGCGTTGCCGGCGCCGAGGACTACGACGTTGCGTAGGGGGACCGCCATGTGCTCGCGCGCAACGTCGATCGCCATGCGCCCGGCGATCACCGACATGGGCGCGAGCAACGGAAAGCCTCCCCGCGCGTCGCGGACCATCTCGAAGGCGATCGCCGTCGCCTCGCGTGCGACCAGCGCACGCGTGCGCCCGGGCTCGCGCGGCAGGTGCTGGAAGCCGAACAGCGTGCGCCGCACCGGCAGGCGCTCGAGCTCCTCGTCCTGCAGCTCCTTCACCTTGACGATGAGCTCCGACGACCACGCGGCGGCGCGATCCGCGAGCCTGGCGCCCGCTTCCACGTAGCGCGCGTCCGCGATGCCCACGCCGAGGCCGGCGCCGCGCTCCACGCGCACCTCGTGCCCGCCGTGCGTGAGGCGATGCACCTCTTCGGGGCCGAGCCCCACGCGGCGCTCGCCGTCCTTCACCTCGGCCGGGATGCCGACGATCACCGCCACTCCCGCGGGAATAGTCCCTTCGGAGCAAATGTTTCCCCGTCACCGAGCGCCCGGTCGCGCGCGACTTGAGGGAGGTTGCGATGGCATCGATGGATCGGCAGGCAATGCATTGGCTCCTCGCGGTTGGCACGGCGCTCGCGGTCGCGGCGTGCGGCGGTGGCGGGGGCAGCAGCAATCCGGCGATACCCGCGAACGCGACGACGAAGAACGTGACGCTCAACGGCGCGCAGGTCAACCCCGCGGTGACGACGGCCTCCTCCGGCAATGGGTTCATCAGCGTCGACGAGCAGAGCGGCGCGGTCAGCGGCACGATCTCCACGTTCGGGATCAACGCCACGTCGGCGAACCTGCACGAAGGCGCGGCCGGCACGAACGGCGCCACGATCGTCGAGCTCACGCAAGCCAAATCGGGCACCTGGTCCGTCCCGGAAGGCACCACGCTCACCTCGGCGCAGGTCGCCAGCTTCAAGGCGGGCAACCTCTACGTGAGCATGGCGAGCGCGGCGAACCCGAACGGCGAGATCCGCGGCCAGGTCGGGCGCATGGTCTTCTTCGCGACGCTCACGGGCTCGCAGGAAGTGCCGGCAACCGGCTCCACGGCCACGGGCACCGGGCGTTGGGTGTTCGACCCCGACACCAACACCATCTCGGGCACCGAGACCGTGAGCGGCATGAACGCGACGGTGAGCCACTTCCACGCGGGCGCCGCGGGCACCACCGCCCCGGTGGCGATTCCCTTCACGGGCGGCCCCACCACGTGGACGCTCGCGCCCACCAAGCTCACCGACACGCAGGCCGCCGCGCTGCTCGCGGGCAACTTCTACGCGAACGCGCACAGCGCCGCCAACCCGAGCGGCGAGATCCGCGGCCAGGTATACCTGCCGACGAAGTGCACCACGCTGTCGGGCGCCCAGGAATCGCCCCCGAACAGCAGCAGCGCCACCGGCTCCGCGTGCGTCGGGGTGAATCCCAACACGAAGGCCGTCGCCGGCCGCATCGAGACGCAGGGCATCGAGGGCAGCGTCGCGCACATCCACCAGGGCCCGGTCGGCCAGGTGTCGCCGGTGATCGTGCCCATGACGCAGACCTCGCCGGGCGTCTGGACCACCGCGGCAAACGCGGCCTTTACCGACGCGCAGCTCATCGCCTTCATCACCGGGGGCACGTACGTGAACGTCCATTCCGCCGCGCTGCCCGTGGGCGAGATCCGCGGCCAGCTCGTGACCGGTCAATGAGGCTGGCGTAGCGCCGCGCGCGCCTCGGCCACGAGCGCGGGGCCGCGATAGACGAAGCCGGTGTAGAGCTGCACGAGGCTCGCACCGGCTTCGATCTTTCCGCGGGCGTCGGCGCCGGACAGGATGCCGCCCACGCCGATCAACGGCACGCGGCCGGCAAGTGCGCCGGCGAGCTTCGCGAGCACGCGCGTGGCGAGCGGATAAAGCGGGCGGCCGCTGAGGCCCCCGGTCTGCAATGCATGGCGGTGGCCGGCCACGGCCTCGCGGCTCACCGTCGTGTTGGTCGCGATGAGGCCGTCGATCGCGTGCTTCGCGGCGAGCGCGGCGATGGCCTCGACCTGGCTCGCGTCGAGGTCGGGCGCGACCTTCAGCAGGAGCGGCTTGGTGCGCTTCGCGCGCGCCGCGAGCTGCGCGCGACGCGCCATGACCGCGGCGAGCAGCTCGTCGAGGCGCTCGCTCGATTGCAGGTCGCGAAGGTTCTTCGTGTTCGGCGACGAGATGTTCACGGTCACGTAGGAGGCGCGCTCGTACACCGCGTCGAGGCATGCGAGGTAGTCGTCGGCGGCACGCTCGATCGGCGTGTCGAAGTTCTTGCCGATGTTGATGCCGAGGATGCCGCGGTAGCGCGCGCGCTCGACGTTGCGCAGCAGCTTCTCCACGCCGCAGTTGTTGAACCCCAGGCGGTTGATGATCGCCTCGTGCTCCTCGAGGCGGAACATGCGCGGGCGCGGATTGCCGGGCTGCGGGCGCGGCGTGACCGTGCCGACCTCGATGAAGCCGAATCCGAGCAGGGCGAGCGCGTCGATGTACGCGCCGTTCTTGTCGAGGCCGGCGGCGAGCCCGATCGCGTTCGGGAACTGCAGGCCCATCACGTTGCGCGCGTCGGCGGGCGTGTCCGTCCCCGCGCCCAGCAGCGCGGTGCCGGGGCCGAGCGCGGCGAGCGACTTCAGGGTGAGGTCGTGCGCGCGCTCCGGGTCGAGCTGGAAGAGGGCGGCGCGGGCAAGGGAGTAGAGCACTTCGTCGCGCCGCGCCGCTAGGCGAGCCGCTTCCACTCCCCGCGCGACAGGCCCTCCATCGGGCGGAACTGGTTCTTGTAGCTCATCTTGCGGCTCTGGCCGATCCAGTAACCCAGGTACACGTAGGGCAGGCCGCGGCGCCGCGCCTCCTCGATCTGCCAGAGGATGTTGTACGTGCCGAAGGATGCCTGGGGCACGAGCGGGTCGAAGAACGTGTACACCGAGGACAGGCCGTCCACCAGCTCGTCCACGATCGAGACCATGCGCAGCTCGCCGTGGTCGCGGAACTCGATGAGGCGGGTGGCCACGTTCGACTGCAGCAGGAAGTGCGCGTATTGCTCGCGGCTGTCGTGATCCATGCCGCCGCCGCGATGGCGCTCGCTCTGGTAGAGGCGGTAGAGCGCGTAGTGCTCGGCATTGAACTTGAGCTCGGCATACCGCGCCTGCAGCGAGCCGTGGCGCGCGGCGGCGCGGCGCTGGGAGCGGTTGGGCGCGAACTCGTCGACCACCACGCGCACGGGCACGCACGCATGACAGTGGTCGCAGTAGGGGCGATAGGTGAAGGCGCCGCTGCGGCGGAAGCCGGCCGAGACCAGGGCGCTGTACGTATCCGTGTCGATGAGGTAGCTCGGCGTCGCCACCTGCGATCGCGCGAGCTTGCCCGGCAGGTAGCTGCACGGGTAGGGCGCCGTGGCATAGAACTGCAGGTTCGCGATGGGTAGGTCGTTGAGCTTCGCCATGAGTCTCCTGACACCCCGGCAGCCTGCCGCCGGGACGGCCATCACGCTTTCTCGTCGTCCCGGTAATCCTGGGACCATCGTGAGCCGGATGGGGGATATTGTATCGACTCCTGAAGCAATTTCGAGAAGTCCTTGCGGGGGATCTCGCGGGCGCCGAGCGAGGCGAGGTGCGCCGTGGCCTGCTGGCAGTCGATCACCCGGCAGCCTTGCGCCTCGAGCCGCTCCACCAGCCGGACGAGCGCCACCTTGGAGGCGTCCGGCGCGCGCGCGAACATCGACTCGCCGAAGAACACCTGGCCGAGCGCCACGCCGTAGAGGCCGCCCACGAGCTCGCCGTCGCGCCACGATTCGACCGAGTGGGCGAATCCCATGTGGTGCAGCTTCGTATAGGCGGCGATCATCTCCGGCATGATCCAGGTGCCGTGCTGGCCGGCGCGCGGCTCGGCGCAGGCCTGCATCACGTCGCTGAATGCCGTGTCCACGCGGGTCTCGTAGATGCCGCGCTGGACCACCTTGCGCAGCGACCGGGAGACCTTGAGCTCCCCCGGGAAGAGCACCATGCGCGGATCGGGCGACCACCACAGGATGGGGTCGCCCTCGGAGAACCACGGGAAGATGCCGTGCCGGTACGCCTCGACGAGGCGCCGCGGGGAGAGGTCGCCGCCCGCGCAGAGCAGGCCATTCGGCGACCGCAGCGCCTTCGAGACCGGGGGAAACGGCGCGTCGCCGCGCAGCCAGGGGATCATGTCCCCCGGATTCTATCGGCTGCGGCTTACCGGTCCGGCTGCGGCGTCACGCGCAGGTACGGCTTGAGCGCCTTGTAGCCCTTGGGAAACTTCTGCCGGATCACGTCGGGGTCCTGCACCGACGGGGCGATGATCACGTCCTCGCCCTGCTTCCAGTTCACCGGCGTGGCCACGCTGTGCCTGTCGGTGAGCTGCAGCGAATCGATGACGCGCAGGATCTCGTCGAAGTTGCGGCCGGTGCTCGCGGGGTACGTGATGATGAGGCGCACCTTCTTCTTCGGATCGACGATGAACACCGAGCGCACCGTGAGCGTGTCGTTCGCGTTCGGGTGGATCATGTCGTAGAGGTTCGCCACCTTGCGGTCGGGGTCCGCGAGGATCGGGAAATTCATGGTGCAATGCTGCGTTTCCTCGATGTCGCCGATCCAGCCCTTGTGGGACTCGAGCGGGTCGACGCTCACGGCGAGCACCTTCACGTTGCGCTTCGCGAATTCCCTCTCGAGCTTCGCCGTGTAGCCGAGCTCGGTAGTGCACACGGGCGTGAAGTCCTTGGGATGCGAGAAGAGCACGCCCCACGAGTTTCCGAGCCATTCGTGGAAGCGGATCGTGCCTTCGGTGGATTCCTGGGTGAAGTCGGGGGCCGTGTCCCCCAGGCGAAGAGACATGTGTTCCTCCTAAGGTGGTTGTGACTGGACTAGCTTTGCTGCCACGGCAGGCCGGCCTGGCGCCAGCCGCCGAGGGTGCCGCGATGGCCTTGCTTGTCGAGCTCGCCCTCGAAGCCTTCGAGGACGTTGTAGGCGCGCGCGAAACCGCGCTCGGTGGCGAGCGTGGCCGCATGGTGCGAGCGCACGGCGCTGCGGCACAGGAAGAGGAGCGCGCGCTCGCGCGGGAAGCGCTCGGCGAGCTCGTCGATGAACGTGGGGCTCGGCGAGCGCTCGCCGTGCTTGCGCCATTCGACCAGCACGGTGTCGGGCACGCGGCCCACGTACTCGTACTCGGGTTGCGTGCGCACGTCGACGATGTCGGCGGCTCCGGCCTGCTTGAGCGCCCACGCTTCCTGCGGCGTGACCGCCCCCGCGTAGCCGAGGCCGAGCGTCCTCGCGCGTGCGGCGGCGCGCTCGAAGATGGCTTGCGCAGATTCGTCCATGACCGTCGCCCACGCGAAAGGAAGCGGTTTGCTCACCAGTAGTTCTCCACGGCGAGGTGGCCCGGGTCGCCGCGCCGCGACAGCTTGAACCCGCGGTCGATGAGCAGCCGGCGCGAATCCTCGACCATCTCCGGGTTGCCGCAGAGCATGATGCGCGAGCGGTCGTGGTCGAGCCTCAGGCCCACGTTCCCCTCGAGCACGCCGCTCGCCAGCAGCTTCGTCACGCGGTCGCGCAGCGCGCCGTTCACCGGCTCGCGCGTCACGATGCGCACGTAGCGAAGCTTGTGCGCGTATTCACCATAGTACTCGCTGCCTTCGAAGCCGCGGATGATGTCCTCGTAGGCGAGCTCGGGCTGCGTGCGCACGCTCTGCACCAGCACGAGGTTGTCGTATTTCTCCCACGTGTCGAAGTCGTGGAGGATGGACAGGAACGGCGCCAGCCCCGTGCCCGTGGCGAGCATCCAGAGGTCGCGCCCCGCCTCGAAGCGGTCGGTCGTGAGGAATCCGTAGCTCTTGCGCTCGACGAGGATCTCGTCGCCCTGCCTCAGCTTCGACAGGCGGCTGGTGAACGCCCCGTTGGGCACGACGACGGAAAAGAATTCCAGGTGCTCGTCGTGGGCTGCGGAGGCGATGGAGTAGGCGCGCCAGACGATCTTGCCCGCCTCCCGGTCCTTCACGCCGAGGCGGGCGAACTGCCCGGGCACGAAGCGGTAGCCGCGGTCGCGAGTGGTGCGAAACGAAAACAGGCTATCGGTCCACGGACGAACGTCGGTGATCTTCTCGATGGTGTACTTGTCGGAGGTGCTCATGTTGCGAGGCTGTGTCGCGATTGCTGAAGACTTCGCCCACGGCCATGACCACGGGGCCTTCGGCGCGGGGCAGGGGCTCGGCGGCGAGGTCCGCGAGCGTGGTGAAGAGGCGGCGCTCGCCCGCGAGCGTGGCGCTCTCGACGAGCACGGCGGGCGTGGCGGCGGGCTTGCCGGCGCCGATCAGCTGCGCCGCGATGGACTGCGAGGCGCCCGCGGCCATGTAAAGCACGACGGTATCGGTGCCCAGGGCGGCGGGGAGCCAGGCGGACGCAGCCTCGTCGCGGCCGACGCGCGGCGTGAGGAATGCGACGGTGCGTGCGACGCCGCGCCGCGTGAGGGACACCTGGACCGAAGCCGCGGCCGCGAGCGCCGCAGTCACTCCTGGAACCACTTCGCATTCGATGCCGGCCGCGGCCAGCGCGTTCAATTCCTCCTGCGCGCGGGCGAAGAGCATGGGATCGCCGCCCTTGAGGCGCACGACGACGGCGTGCGTGCGCGCGGCTTCCACCAGGGCGCGGTTGATGAAACGCTGCTCGGTGGAGACCTTGCCGTAGCGCTTGCCCACGTCCACGAGGCGGGCGCGGCGAGCGAGCGCCAGCGTGTCGGGGTGCACGAGCGCATCGTGCAGCACCACGTCGGCCGCCTCGAGCAGGCGCGCCGCGCGCAGCGTGAGGAGGTCGGGCGCCCCGGGACCGGCACCCACGATGTACACCTTGCCCATCAGGCGGCTTCCTCCAGCGGGCGGATGGGAATGACGTTGTGGCGCGCGTCGGGCTGCTCCCACCACCAGCGGGCAGTGCGGGGATGCTCGCCGCGGCGCAGCGCGCGCGTGCACGGCTCGCAGCCGATGGAGACGTAGCCCAGCTTGTGCAGCGCGTTGTAGGGCACCGCGTTCGCGTGCAGGTAGGTCCAGACGTCGTCCTCGCTCCACGCGGCGAGCGGATGGAACCTGGCGATGCCGAAGGCGGCGTCGTGCACCGATTCGCCGAGCGGCGCGCCGGCTTGCTCGTCGCGCAGCGACGAGATCCAGGCGCGCTTGCCGGCCAGCGCGCGGCGCAGCGGCTCGGACTTGCGCACGTTGCAGCACGCTTCGCGCTGCGCCGTGCCGTCGTAGAAGCCGTCGTGGCCGTTTTCCTCGACGTAGGCCGAGACCGAGTCGGGCCAGGGCGAGTACACGTCCACGTCGATGCCGTAGCGGCGCCGCACGTCGGCGATGAGCTCGTGCGTCTGCCACGGCAGGCGTCCCGTGTCCACGGTGAACACGCGGATCGCGAGGCCATCGCGCGCGATGAGGTCGAGCAGCACCATGTCCTCGGCGCCGAAGGCCGACTCGAGCGCGGCGGCCGAATGGTTCTTCTCGATTCCCGCCAGCAGGCGACGCGCCCGTTGCACGCGGGCCTCGTGGCTCATCGCGGCCCCTCGGCCGGGCGCTTGCGGAAGAGCGGCACGGCATCATCCACCGCGCCCTGGTAGCGCACGCTGAAGTCGGAGAAGCTGTCGAGCGCCTTGAACGGGTCGCGATGCGGCGCCAGGCCGAACGAGTCGAAACCGACGCGCTTCAGGTAGAAGAGCTGGTCGCGGCCCACGTCGCCGAACGCGCGCAGCTCGCGTGTGTAGCCGTAGCGCTTGCGCAGCAGCGTGGCGATCGAATAGCCGCGGCCGTCCGTGAACTTCGGAAAGTGCACCGCCACCAGCTCCAGCCACGGCAGGTCGGGGGCGATCTCCGCGGGCTCGTCGTCCGGCTTGAGCCACACGCCGACCGGAGCGCCGCGGGCAAGGAGGTTGTCGCGCTGCGCCTTCCAGAGGGCGAGCGGCACGACGATGGGGCCGTCGGGCAGCGGCTCGATCGTGGACTGCGGCTCGACGCCGACGAATTGCCACGATTCGGGCTCCACGTGCCCGTGGCGGATGATGCGTTCAGGCAGCACGCGCGAGCTCCTTGTGTTCGCCGTAGACGCGCGCCTTGAAGGGCGCGAGGCCCACGCGGTCGACCGTATCGACGAAAGGCTCACCCTCGTGGCGCAGCTCGAGATAGGTCTCGATCAGCTTCGAGACCACGTCGGGCATCTCGGCGGCGGCGAAGGACGGCCCGATCACCTGGCCGAGCGCGGCGTTGTTGCCCTGGCGCCCGCCGATGGAGACCTGGTACCACTCGGATCCGTTCTTGTCGACGCCGAGGATGCCGATGTGCCCCACATGGTGGTGTCCGCAGGAATTCATGCAGCCGGAGATGTTGAGGTCGAGCTCGCCGATGTCGTGCAGGTAGTCGAGGTCGTCGAAGCGCTCCTGGATGGCGAGCGCGATCGGGATGGACTTGGCGTTGGCGAGCGAGCAGAAGTCGCCGCCCGGGCAGGAGATGATGTTCGTGAGCAGGCCGACCGTGGGAGTCGCGAGTCCCGCGGCCTTCGCCGCCTCCCATACGGCGAAGAGGTCGCGCTTGCGCACGTCGGCGAGGATCAGGTTCTGCTCGTGGGAGACGCGCAGCTCGCCGAAGCTGTAGCGATCGGCCAGGTCGGCCACGACCTGCATCTGCGCGGCGGTGATGTCGCCGGGAGGCACGCCGGGCTTCTTCAGCGAGAGCGTGACCGCCGCGTGGCCGGGCACGCGATGCGCATGCACGTTGCGCTCGGCCCAGCGCGAGAACGCGCGGCTCGCCGCCAGCGCCTGCACGTACGCGGGATCGACGTCGGGCAGCGATTCGTAGGCCGGCGGCGCGAAGTGCTTCGCCACGCGCTCGAACTCCGCGTCCGTGATGATGTCCGGCGAGTCCTGCAGCAGCGCCCATTCCTCGTCGACGCGGCGCGCGAACTCTTCGGCGCCCAGGGATTTCACGAGGATCTTGATGCGCGCCTTCCAGATGTTGTCGCGGCGGCCGTAGCGGTTGTAGACGCGCAGGATCGCCGTGCAGTACGTGAGTATGTGGCGCCAGGGCACGAACTCGCGGATGACGGGCGCGAGGATCGGCGTGCGGCCCATGCCGCCGCCCGCGTAGAAGCGCAGCCCCAGCCCGCGCGCCTCGTCGCGCACGAACTCGATGCCGATGTCGTGGATCCGGAGCACCGTGCGGTCCTGCGTCGCGGCGTTCAGCGCGATCTTGAACTTGCGCGGCAGGTAGGCGAACTCGGGGTGGAACGTGGACCACTGGCGCAGGATCTCCGCATAGGGCCGCGGATCGACGAGCTCGTCGGGGGCCACGCCGGCGAAGTGGTCGGTGGTGATGTTGCGGATGTCGTTGCCGCTCGTCTGGTTCGAGTGCATCTCGACGCTCGCGAGCTCCTCGAGGATGTCGGGCACGTGCTCGAGCTTCGGCCAGTTGAGCTGCAGGTTGGTGCGCGTGCTGAAGTGGCCGTAGCCGCGGTCGTACTTGCGCACGACGTCGGCGAGCTTGCGCAGCTGCCGCGAGGCGAGCAGCCCGTAGGGCACGGCGATTCGGTACATCGGCGCATGCCGCTGGATGTACAGGCCGTTCTGCAGGCGAAGGGGACGGAACTCGTCCTCCGAGAGCTCGCCGGCGAGGTACCGGCGCGTCTGCTCGCGGAACTGGCGGACGCGTTCCTGCTGGATCGTCTTGTCGTAGTTGTCGTATCGGTACATGAGGCCGATGGTATGATCCCGCCCATATACCTGAAAAATACTTCTTTGTACTATCCTAATAACTAGGCGGTATAAAGAATTCCCCATGAACCTTCAACAACTTAGGTACGTGAGCGAGGTTGCGCGGCGCAACCTGAACGTCTCGGATGCGGCCGCTGCCCTGCATACGTCCCAGCCCGGCGTCTCCAAGCAGATCCGCGCGCTGGAGGAAGAGCTCGGATCCGACATCTTCGTGCGGCAGGGCCGGCGGCTCATCGCGGTCACCGATGCCGGGCGCGAGATCATCGCTACGGTCGATCGCATCCTCGCGGAAGTGGCCAACCTGAGGGCCGTCGGCGCCGAGTTTTCGCATCACGAGAAGGGCACGCTCGCCATCGGTGTGACGCATACGCAGGCGCGATACGCGCTGCCGGCGATCGTCACCGAGTTCAAGAAGCGCTTCCCGGACGTGAAGCTGAAGCTGCTGCAGGGCAACCCGCACCACCTCGCGCGCATGGTGCTCGACGGCGAGGCGGACGTGGCCATCGCGACGGAAGCGCTCGACCAGTACGACGAGCTGGTCACGGTGCCGTGCTACTCGTGGCACCACTGCGTGGTCGTGCCCGACGGTCACCCGCTCGTGAAGGTGCGGCCGCTCACGCTGGAAGCGATCGCCGCGTACCCGATCGTGACCTACGATCCCACGTTCGCCGGGCGCACCGCGCTCGACAAGGCGTTCGCGGCGCGCGGGCTCGAGCCCGAGTTCGCGCTGACGGCGCTCGACTCGGACGTGATCAAGTCGTACGTGAGCCTCGGGCTGGGCGTGGGCATCATCTCGTCGCGCGCGTACCGCGCCGGCAAGGACGAGGGCCTGGTCGCCCTCGAGTGCGAGCACCTGTTTCCGGCGCAGACGACGCGGCTGGCGTTCCGGCGCGGCGCGTACCTGCGCGGCTACACCGTGGAGTTCATCCGGCTGTTCGCGCCGAAGGTCCGCGCGGAGGATCTCAAGCAGCTCGCCGGCGCGGGCGGGGAGAACTTCTCGATCTGAGAATCAATGGGGTCAGACTCCATTAATTTCAGCACTTCGCCCACTGGGAGCTGTAGTTGTCGAGCGTACGCACGACGGAGGTGCCGTCCACTTCGGTTTTCGCGCGCGGCCCCATCTCGAGCTGCAGGCGGAACTCGTACTTGCGGAAGAACTCCGCGAACATCTCGCCGCCGAACGTGCCCACCGCGAAGACCTCGTCGGCCTTCGGGTCGTGCTCGAGGAGGATGCTCGCGAGCGGCTGCGGCGCCGGCCCGGAGACCACGCGCGCGCCCGCGGCCGGGTCGTAGACGCTGCGGTCGGAGCAGCAGGTGATGACCTTGCCCGGGCCCGCCACCGGGCTCGGCGCATCGCGGTAGGCGATGAAGCTCACCTGCTTCGTGGGGTACGTCATCTTGTGCGCGCAGATGGCCGAGTACGCGACGACCGACTTGCCTTCGCCCACGCCGCCCTCCCAGCGATAGGGCTGTCCCGATTCCGTGCGCAGGTCGATGCCGGCCGTCGGGCGCGAGAGCCGCAGCAGGAAGCACGGCGTCGCCGAATACGGGTAGTCGAACACGTAGTTCGCGCCGACCTGCAGCGCGTTCACGCGGATGGGCTGTCCGTTCTCGTCGACGAGCTTCACCCGGTGATAGAGCCGGGCCTGCGTATTCCCCGCTGCGCCCGCGGGCAGCGTGGTGCACGCCGCGGTGGCGGCACAGATCTGCACGAAGTCGCGTCGCTTCATCGTGTCGGGTTCCTTTCAGGCGTTGTCGCGCGGCAGGATGAGGCACGAGCCGGTCCCGTGGCAGATGAGCTTGCCGTTCGCATCGACCAGCTTCGCCTCTGAGTACGCGAGCCGGCGGCCGCCCTGGAGCACGCGGCCTTCGGCGCGCACCTCGCCCGTCTCCACGGTGAGCGGGCGAAGGTAGTTGATGCGGATGTCCACGGTCGTGAATCCCTGATCGGCTTCGAGCGTGGACAGCACCGAAAGTGCCAGCGCGGTGTCGAGGATCGCGGCGGCCCAGCCCCCATGGACGGAGCCGATCAGGTTGTACGACCGGCGGTCGGGCCGGCCCACCAGCACGACGCGCCCCTTGTCCGCCTCCGAAAGCCGGAAGCCCAGCGTCTGCCCGATCGGCACGCCCTCGATCTCGCCCGCGAGGATGCGCCGCAGGAACTCGACGCCCGACGTCGTGCGCTCGAGGGCGGCAGTGCTCATACGATGCCTTCGAGGAGTTGCACCTCGACGCTGGCGCCGGCCTCCACGTTCCCGGTCGCATCGCCCAGGATGATGAAGCAGTTCGCCTCGCTCATCGACTTGAGGATGCCCGAGCCCTGTTCGCCGGTCGGCCGCACCTCGAGCGCGCCGTTCGCGCCGCGGCTGAGCACGCCGCGCTGGAATTCCGTGCGGCCGGGCGCTTTCTTCAGCCGCTGGGTGCAGGTGGCGGTGAACGTGGGCGCAGGCTCCACGGGGTGCGCGCCCATGAGGACGAGCAGCGCGTCGCGCACGAACTGGTAGAAGGTCACCATCACGGAGACGGGGTTTCCCGGCAGGCCGAAGAAATGCGCGTTGCCGATGCGGCCGTACGCGAGCGGGCGCCCGGGCTTCATCGCGATCTTCCAGAACACGACTTCGCCCAAGCGCGTGAGCATCGACTTCACGAAGTCGGCTTCGCCCACGGACACGCCGCCGCTCGTCATGACCACGTCCGCGATGGACGCAGCCTGCGCGAACGCCTTCTCCAGCAGCTCGGGATCGTCGCGCACCACGCCCATGTCGAGCACCTCGCAGCCGAGGCGCTCGAGCATGCCGTAGATCGTGTAGCGGTTGGAGTCGTAGATCTCGCCCTCGCCGAGCGGCGTGCCGATGCTCTTCAGCTCGTCGCCCGTGGAGAAGAACGCCACGCGCAGCCGCCGGCAGACCGCGACCTCGCCGACGCCGAGCGAGGCGAGCAGGCCCAGCTCGGCCGGGCGCACGATGCGCCCACGCGCCAGCGCCACGGAGCCCGCCTTCAGGTCCTCGCCCGCCTCGCGCACGTTCTGCCCGGTCTTCTGTCCCGGCGCGAAGGTGATCGACTGGCCGTTCGCCTTCGCGCGCTCCTGCATGACCACCGTGTCGGCGCCTTCGGGCACGACGCCGCCCGTCATGATGCGCACGCACTGGCCCGCGGCGACCTTGCCCTCGAAGGGCCTGCCGGCGAAGGACGCGCCGACTTCCTGCAGGGTCGTTTCCCTGTCGGCGGCGAGGTCGGCGCCGCGCATCGCCCAGCCGTCCATGGCGGAGTTGCGATGCGACGGCACGTTCACCGGCGAGAGCACGTCGTCGGCGAGCACGCGGCCGAGCGCGTCGCGGATGGGCACGCGCAGCACGCCCTCGATCGGCCGCAGGAACTGGTGGATGAAGCGGCGCGCCTTGTCGACCGGCATCGAGTTCGGATCGTAGTCGTCGGCGCAGGAGGCTTGCGTGATGGAGAGCGTGGACATGTCAGGCGGAGTGCAGCGCGAGCGTGGTGAGACGCTCGATTCTACCGGTGCGGCCCACGGCGAGCAGCGTGACCTCGCGGATGACATCGGTGAACTCGTCGCCGAATGCCTCGCGGGCTTCCGCGTACGCGGCCTCGAGCTCCGGCCAGGCCGCGTGGCGCGCGAGCGTGATGTGGGGCTCATAGGGGAATTCGGGACGCAGGTGCGGCGCGAGCGAGCGCGTGTACAGGCGGTCGTGCAATCCGGTGATCGAGCCGGCGCCGCGCGAAGCCATGAGGAACACGAACTCGTTCGCGTGCATCCGCACCGCGCGGAACGAGACCGGGATGGGCGGCCAACGCGACACGACGCGCCGCACGTGGGTCTCGACCTGCAGGCGCGACAGCGCCGTGGCGAACGGAAAGACGAGGCTCAGGTGCGCCGGGATGAGCGCCGCGGCCGGGTCGTGGCGGCCTCGGAACGCCTCGATGCGCTCGATGCCGCGGAAGCCGGGAAACCACGCCACGGCGAAGCGCGGCAGGGGCGGGCGCGGCGTGCGGCGCACGCGCGCCACGTCAGCTCCCGCGCGGCTCGAGCTTCGTGAGCTCCTCGCGGGTATTGATGTTCAGGAACGCGTCGGGCTCGTCGTCGAAGGGCACCTCGACCACGCGCAGCCGCGCATACCACTTGTCGATCTTGCGCTGGCCGGATGCCAGGAATTCCCGCAGCGAGGCGTGCACTTCCCTGAGCATGAGGCTGAACACCGGATGCGCCTGGTCGCCGGTCCTGGCGACGGCGAGCTGCGCGCCGTGACGCACCATCGCTTCGCGCAGGCGCGCCACGAGGTCGACCGGCAGGAACGGCGAGTCGCACGGCACCGTGACGACGACATCGTGCGCGGCGTGCGCGAGCCCGCGCTCGAACCCGGCGAGGGGGCCGGCGAACCCCTCGATCTCGTCGGCGATGACGCGATGCCCGAACCGGCCGTACTCGCCGGCATTGCGATTGGCGTTGATGAGGATCTCGTCCACCTGCGGCGCGAGGCGCTCGATCACGTGCGCGACCATCGGCTTGCCGCGGAAGGCCTGCAGGCCCTTGTCCACGCCGCCCATGCGGCTGCCCTGGCCGCCGGCGAGGACGACGCCGGTGACCTCAGGCATGCGCCGCCGAGCGCACGAGGCGGTGCGCGCCGGTGAAGAGCAGGTAATGCCGGTTCACCGCGCGGCCGATCATCGTGATGCCGACCTTCTGCGCCACCTCGTGCCCCATCTTCGTGAGGCCCGAGCGCGAGACGAGGACCGGGATCTGCATCTGCGCGGCCTTGATGACCATCTCCGAGGTGAGGCGCCCGGTCGTGTAGAAGATCTTGTCGCGGCCGTCGATGCCCTCGAGCCACATCCAGCCGGCGATGGCGTCCACGGCGTTGTGGCGCCCGACGTCCTCGACGAAGGTGAGGATTTCCGCGCCCTTCGCGAGCGCGCAGCCGTGCACGGCGCCCGCCTGCTTGTAGATGCTCTCGTGCACGCGCACGGAGTTGAGCAGCCCGAAGAGCGTCTCCTCGGCGAGGAGCATGTCGTCGTCGAGGCGCACCGACTCGATGTCTTCCATGAGGTCGCCGAACACGGTTCCCTGGCCGCAACCCGTGGTCGCGGTGCGCTTCTGCGTTCGCGCTTCGAGGTCGGCGAGCCCGCGATAGGTGGTCACCACCGCCGCATTCACGTCCCAGTCCACCTGCACCGACTCGATCTCGTCGATCGATTCCACGAGCCGCTGGTTGCGGAGGAAACCGATGGCGAGCGCCTCGGGCGCGGCGCCCAGCGTCATGAGCGTGACGATCTCGCGCTTGTCGACGTAGAGCGTGAGCGGATGCTCGCCGGCGATCGGCGTCGGGACCAGCTTGCCGGTCTCGTCGCGCGCCTCCACGGTGTACGTGGCGGGCCGTGCCGCATGCGTGAGCTTCGGGCGGCCCAGGTCAGCCCCCGATGAACGACATCTCGACCTTGCGCGCCCTCGCGGTCTCGGCCGTGCGGATCTCCGAGTAGCGGTCGTCGCGGCGGTGCCAGATCGAGGCGATGGCCTGGGCGATCGTGGCGTCGGCCGCACCTCCGCGCAGCAGCGCCTTGAGGTCGTAGCCGCGTTGCGCGAAGAGGCACGTGAACATGTGGCCGTCGGTGGACAGGCGCGCGCGGCTGCACGTGGCGCAGAAGGCCTGCGTGACCGACGAGATCACGCCGATCTCGCCCTCGCCGTCGCGATAGCGCCAGCGCTCGGCGACTTCGCCCGCGTAGTTCGCTTCCGCCGGCTCGAGCGGGAACACCTCGCCGATGCGGCGCACGATCTCGGCCGACGGGATCACGTCGTCCATGCGCCAGCCGTTCGTGGAGCCCACGTCCATGAACTCGATGTAGCGCACGATGTGGCCGGTGCCGCGGAAGCGGCGCGCCATGTCCACGACCTGGTGGTCGTTCATGCCGCGCTTCACCACCATGTTCAGCTTGATCGGCGCGAGGCCCGCCGCATGCGCCGCCTCGATGCCCTCGAGCACCTTCGCCAGCGGGAAGTCCACGTCGTTCATCGCGCGGAAGGTGGCGTCGTCGAGGGAGTCGAGGCTCACGGTGACGCGGTCCAGGCCGGCGGCCTTCAGCGCGCGCGCCTTGGCCTTCAACGCCGAGCCGTTGGTCGTGAGCGTGAGGTCGACCGCGGGCAGCGCCTCGCGCAGCATCGCGACGAGCTTCTCGATGTCGCGGCGCAGCAGCGGCTCGCCGCCGGTGAGGCGGATCTTCTCGACGCCCAGGCCGTGGAAGATGCGCGCCGCGCGCACGATCTCCTCGAAGCTCAGCAGCTCCGCATGCGGCAGGAACGGGTAGTCCTCGTCGAACACGTCCCGCGGCATGCAATAGACGCAGCGGAAGTTGCAACGGTCCGTGACCGAGATGCGCAGGTCGCGCAGCACGCGCCCGCGCGGGTCGGCGAGCGTGCCGCCGTCGTGCGGGCGCACCGGCTCCGGAATGGGAAGCCCGCTGCGAAGCTCGGTGAGCGGAATGACGGTTCGTGCCATGGAAGAGGCTATTATAGGGGTGCCCATGAGCGAAAGACCGAGCCGCAAGATCGCGGTGATCCTCGAACGCAAGCCGGTCCGCAGCCGCTGGGAGACGCACCATTGGCAGGTCCTCGCCGTCGCGCCGGATCCGGGTGGCGAGCCGCGGGTCATCGTGGACATGCCGCAATCCTTCCAGCGCCTGCATCCGGGCTTCGACGCGACCCTATACCCCGACGAGGCGGAGGGGCATTACCTCAACGTCACCACCGAGGAGCCGAGCGTGTTCGTCGCCCTGCGCACGCCGGAAGAGGGCGGCGATCCCTATCCCTTGCAGGTCACCCTCTCGTACAGCGAGGCGGCGCGCTGGATGGACGGCGGCGAGCGCGTGGAGCGCGCGCCCATGTGGCGCGAGCTCGCCGAGTGGGTCGCCGAATGGGTCGAACGCAACTACCGGCCCGAGCCGAAGAAGCGCCGCAAGCCGCGTTCCTTCGACGGCCAGGGCGAGATCCGCGAGAAGAAGTTCACATGAGCGGCGACGACAACTTCCTCTCGCGCTGGTCGCGGCGCAAGCTCGAGGCGCGGCGTGGCGCGCCGGGGGAAGACGCGCCGAAACCCGAGCCCGCGCCGGTCGCCTCCGCCCCTGCGGCGCAAGTCGCTGCGCCGGACGCGGCCTCCGAGCCGGTTGCGCTGCCGCCGATCGAGTCGCTCACGCCGGAGTCGGACTTCACGCCGTTCATGAAGCCCGAGGTCGAGCCTTCGCTGCGGACCCAGGCGCTGAAGACGCTGTTCCGGGACCCGCACTTCAACGTGATGGACGGGCTCGACGTCTATATCGACGACTACAGCAAGCCGGATCCGATTCCCGAAGGCTGGCTGGAAAAGATGACGCAGGTCGCGCGGCTCGGGGCGTACGAGCCGCCGCGCGAGGAGCCGCCGCCCGAAGCGGGCACGCCACCGCCGCAGGCCGCCGTGCCGTTCGACGCGAAGGCCGATGCGCCGGCCGCAGAGGCGCCCGCTGTGCCCGAGGACGTTCCTCCACCTGGAAAGTCGGACCATTCCTGAGCCTCAATTCCGATCGGTGTTGTACACTGCACCGAAACGAGGCGGTAAACCCCGGGGAGGCGCCAGGGGGCCAACAACGATAATGCGAGGAGCGTTTTCCCGGCAATGAATCGGGAAGACGGACATGACAGGATGACCGCAGGTCTCGGAATGCCCGCCGCGCACGACGCGGCCTCTTCCTCGGGGAGCGTCCATCCCGATGAGGTGACGTTGCTCGAAAGCCGCGGCTGGTCGGCGGCCTCGGTCGCTTGCGAGCCGAAGATCGTCGCCCTGCGCGCGCTCGCCGACCTTGCCGCGCCCGAGCCGGTCCCCAGCGTCTCCTACCAATCGCGTGGCAACGTCCTCGTGGTCGCCGGCGGCGATGCGCAGCGCGCGCGAAACGCGGCCCAGGCGCTCACCTCCCGGCTGCACGTGACCCTCCTCGAAGCCGAGCCTGGCGAGCCCGCCCCCGGGATCCAGTGCTGGTCGGGCCGGATCGAAGAGGCCACGGGCTTCCTGGGCGAATTCTCCATCGCGCTCGCGCAGCTGCGTACCACGCCGGGCGCCGTGGCCCCCGCGAAGCCGGCCGCCGCGAAATTCGACCTCGTCCTCGATCTCGGCGACAAGCCCCTTTTCGCCATGCGGCAGCCGCCGCAGGGCTATTTCCGTCCCGCGTCGGCCGAAGAGCCGCTCGGCGACCTGCTCGAGGAAATCGGGTCGGCCGTCGGCGAGTTCGAGAAGCCGCGCTTCTTCACGTATCGCGACAGTATCTGTGCCCACAGCCGGTCGCAGGTCGTCGGCTGCGATGCGTGCATCCGCATCTGCTCGACCGCGGCCATCAGCCCGGACGGCGACCACGTCAAGGTCGATCCGCACCTGTGCATGGGATGCGGCGCCTGCGCCACGGTGTGCCCCTCCGGCGCGATGGGCTACCAGTATCCGCGCGTGGCCGACCGCGGCGCGCAGATCAAGCACCTGATGGCGGCGCACCGCGCGGCCGGCGGCGCCGAGGCCTGCATTGTCTTTCACAATGGCCACGATGCGCGCGCGCTGCTCGCGTCGGCGGCCGCCTCGGGTCATGGGCTGCCGGCTCGCGCCCTGCCGCTCGAGGCATGGCATGTCGCGGCGATCGGCCTGGATCTCATGTTGCCGGCGATCGCGTTCGGGGCGAGCCAGGTGGTGGTGCTCACCGCCGGGTCCGAGGACCGGGAATATCTCGACGCCTTGCGGCATCAAATGGCGATCGGCCAGACGATCCTTTCGGCCCTGGGCTATGAAGGCATTCATTTCGCGGTGATCGAGGCCAGCACTCCGCACGCGGTCGCGTCGAGGTTTGCAGCGCTGGCGCCGGCACGCACCGTCGCCACGCCGGCGACCTTCCATGTCGGCAACGACAAGCGCACCGCCATCGAATTCGCCGTCGAGCACCTGGCGAAGCAGGCGCCGCATCCGGTGGAATCCATCGCGTTGCCGCCGGAATCGCCGTTCGGCGAGGTCCGCGTCGATCGCGAGAAGTGCACGATGTGCATGGCCTGCGTCGGCGCCTGCCCCGAATCCGCCCTCATGGACGGCGTGGACAAGCCGCTGCTCAAGTTCATCGAGCGCAATTGCGTCCAGTGCGGCCTGTGCGAGGGCACGTGTCCCGAGGAGGCGATCACGCTTTCGCCGCGGCTGCTGCTCACGCCGGCGGTGCGCGAGGCGCGCGTGCTGAACGAGACCGTCCCGTTCCACTGCATCAGCTGCGGCAAGGCCTTCGGTACGAAGCAGATGGTGGACGCGATGACGGGAAGGCTCGCGGCCCATTCCATGTTTACCCAAGGTTCCGCCCTGCGCCGGCTGCAGATGTGCGCCGATTGCCGCGTGGTGGACATGATGTCCTCGAAGGACGAGATGTCGATCCTCAAGCTGGGGTCCGGTTCGTGATCGCCGAAGCGGCTCCCGCCGCCATCACCGTGCACCGACCGCTTCCGGCCGAGGACGCGGCGCGCGCCAATTTCTACGCGCTGCTCGCGCGATTGCTGGCGGGCAGCCCCGACGATGCGCTGCTCGGCCACCTCGCTGCCGCGCAACCGCTTCCCGCCGAGGGCAACAGCGCGCTGCGCGATGCCTGGGCCGAGCTCGTCGCGGCCTCGGAGCAGGCGGACGCTGATGACATTTGTCAGGAGTACGACGATCTTTTCGTCGCCGTGGGCAAGGCGCCGGTTTCGCTCTACGCCGGCTTCTACGGCGGGGCGCCCGCGGTGGACCATCCGCGCGTGCGCATCCAGGCGGACCTCGCCGCGCTCGGGCTGGCGCGCAACCCTTCGGGCACCGAGCCCGAAGACCATTACGCCGTCATCTTCGAGACCATGCGCGTCCTCGTCGCCGGCGGGGCCGGCCGCGAGCCCGCGCCGCTCGCCGAGCAGAAGCGCTTCTTCGACCGGCACGTGCGCCCCGGGGCGTCCCGGTTCTTTTCCGCGGTTCGTGCCGCGGGCCAGGCGAACTATTATCGGCGCGTCGCGGACCTGGGCGCCGCCTTCATGGCTCTGGAGACCGAATCGTTCCAGCTGGATTGAATGCACGACTTCGCGAAAAGGAGGCTCACGATGAAAACCACGAAAACAAATCGCCGCAGGTTCCTGATGGCCGCAAGCCTGGGCAGCGCCGGCGCCGTTGCCGCGGTGGTCGCGGCGAAACGCACGACGGATGCGCCCGGGAAGGACGCCGCCGCCGCGGAGCCGCAGCAGAGCGGCTACCGCGTCACCGCGCATATCGAGAAGTACTACAAGACCACCGAAGTCTGAGGAGCCCGCCATGCTGCTCACGCGCAAATCCGAGGCACAAGCCCAGGCCGTCAATCCGCTCGCCCGCGCCGCCTCCGCGCTCGCGGCGAAGACGATCGATCGCCGCACGTTCCTGAAGGGGACGGGCCTCACCGCCGGCGCGGCCGCGTTCGCGAGCCAGCTGCCGCTCAACATGATCGGCGAGGCGAAGGCCGCCGCGCCGAAGACCGGCAAGACGGAAGTCAAGCGCACGGTCTGCACGCACTGCTCGGTGGGCTGCTCCATCGACGCGGTGGTGCAGGACGGCGTCTGGGTCCGCCAGGAGCCGGTGTTCGACTCGCCGCTCAACATGGGGGCGCACTGCGCGAAGGGCGCGTCCATCCGCGAGCACGGCATGACGGAGAACTCGCATCGCCTGAAGTACCCGATGAAGCTGGTGGACGGCAAGTACCGCCGCATCAGCTGGGAGCAGGCGATCAACGAGATCGGCGACAAGCTGCTGCAGATCCGCAAGGAATCGGGACCCGATGCCGTGTTCTGGATCGGCTCCTCGAAGCATTCGAACGAGCAGTCGCAGATGTTCCGCAAGATGGTGTCCATGTGGGGCAGCAACAACATGGACCACCAGGCGCGCATCTGCCACTCGACCACCGTGGCCGGTGTCGCGAACACCTGGGGCTACGGCGCGATGACGAACTCGTACAACGACCTGCAGAACTCGAAGTGCATGTTCTTCATCGGGTCGAATGCGGCCGAGGCGCACCCGGTCTCGATGCTGCACGCGCTGCATGCGAAGGAGACGGGCGCCAAGATGATCGTGGCGGACCCGCGCTTCACGCGCACCGCAGCCAAGGCGGACCAGTTCATCCGCTTCCGTTCCGGCACGGACGTGGCGCTGCTCTTCGGCATGCTGCACCACATCTTCAAGAACGGCTGGGACGACAAGCAGTACGTCCACGACCGCGTCTACGGCATGGACAAGATCCGCGACGAGTGCCTGCAGAAGTGGACGCCGGACAAGGTGACCGAGGTCACCGGCGTGCCCGAGGCCGAGGTGTACGCCGCGGCCGAGACGATGGCCAAGAACCGGCCCTCGACCATCATCTGGTGCATGGGCCAGACGCAGCACTCGATCGGCAACGCCTTCGTGCGCGCCTCCTGCATCCTGCAGCTCGCCCTCGGCAACATCGGCGTCTCGGGCGGCGGGGCGAACATCTATCGCGGGCACGACAACGTGCAGGGCGCGACGGACGTGGGTCCAAACCCGGACTCGCTGCCCGGTTACTACGGCGTCGCGGAAGGCTCGTGGAAGCACTGGTGCAAGGTCTGGGGCGTCGACTACGAGTGGATGAAGGGCCGCTTCGCCTCCAAGGCGATGATGGAGAAGCCCGGCATGACGGTGTCGCGCTGGATCGACGGTGTGCTCGAGAAGAACGAGCTCATCGACCAGGACAACAACCTGCGCGCGGTCATTTACTGGGGGCATGCGCCGAACTCGCAGACGCGCGGCCTCGAGATGAAGCAGGCGATGGAGAAGCTGGACCTCATGGTCATCGTCGACCCGTACCCGACGGCCGCCTCCGCGATGCCCGACCGCAAGGAAGGCGTGTACCTGCTGCCCGCGGCGACACAGCTCGAGACTTCCGGCTCGGTGACGGCTTCGAACCGCTCGATCCAGTGGCGCGAGAAGGTGATCGAGCCCATGTTCGAGTCCAAGCCCGACCACACGATCATGTACGCCTTCGCGAAGAAGCTGGGCTTCGGCCCCGAGTTCGTGAAGAACATCCGCCTGGTCAAGGACAAGACGGGCTGGGACGAGCCGCTCGTCGAGGACATGACCAAGGAGATCAACGCCGGCAACTGGACCATCGGCTACACGGGCCAGTCGCCCGAGCGGCTGAAGGCGCACATGCGGCTGCAGGCGCACTTCGACCCGAAGACGCTGCGCTGCACCGAGTCGGTCGTCGACAAGGAAACCGGCTACGACATCAAGGGCGACTACTACGGGTTGCCGTGGCCGTGCTACGGCAAGCCGGAAGTGAAGCACCCCGGCTCGCCGGTGCTCTATCGCACGGACCTGAAGATGATGGACGGCGGCGGCTGCTTCCGCGCGAACTTCGGTGTCGAGAAGGACGGCGTCAACCTGCTGGCCGAGGAGGGCTCCTTCCCGAAGGACTCCGAGATAACGACCGGCTACCCCGAGTTCGACCACGTGCTCATGAAGAAGCTGGGCTGGTGGAACGAGCTCACGCCGGAGGAGCAGCAGGCCGCCGAGGGCAAGAACTGGAAGACGGACCTCTCGGGCGGCATCCAGCGGGTCTGCATGGTCAACCACAACGTGCATTTCTGGGGCAACGCCAAGGCGCGCGCCGTGGTCTGGAACTTCCCGGACGGCGTGCCGCAGCACCGCGAGCCGATCTACAGCCCGCGGCCGGACCTCGTGGCGAAGTACCCGACGCACGACGACAAGAAGGCCTTCTGGCGGCTGCCCACGCTCTACAAGACGGTGCAGCAGAAGGCGGTCAACGACAAGGTCGCCGAGAAATACCCGCTCATCCTGAGCTCCGGGCGCCTGGTGGAATACGAGGGCGGCGGCGACGAGACGCGGTCCAATCCGTGGCTCGCCGAGCTGCAGCAGGAAGCCTTCGTCGAGATCAACCCCGAGGACGCACAGGCCCGCGGCATCAAGTACTGGGACTGGGTGTGGGTCAAGACGCCGACCGGCGCCACGCTCAAGGTGCGCGCGATGGTCACGCCGCGCGTGGGCAAGGGCACCTCGTGGATGCCGTTCCACTTCGCCGGCTGGTGGCAGGGCAAGGACCTGCTCGACAAGTATCCGGAAGGTGCGGCGCCGATCGTGCGCGGTGAGGCGGTCAACACCGCGACCACCTACGGCTACGACTCCGTCACGATGATGCAGGAAACCAAGACGACGCTCTGCAACATCGAGCGCGCCTGACGAGACCGGGAGAAAACCATGGCCAGAATGAAATTCATCTGCGACGCCGAGCGCTGCATCGAGTGCAACAGCTGCACCACCGCGTGCAAGAACGAGCACGAGGTGCCATGGGGCGTGAACCGCCGCCGCCTGGTGACGGTGAACGACGGCGTGCCCGGCGAGCGCTCGATCTCGGTCGCGTGCATGCACTGCACCGACGCGCCCTGCATGGCGGTATGCCCGGTCGACTGCTTCTATCGCACCGAGGACCAGATCGTGCTGCACGACAAGGACCTGTGCATCGGCTGCGGCTACTGCTTCTACGCGTGCCCGTTCGGCGCGCCGCAGTTTCCGCAGGCGGGGGCCTTCGGCCTGCGCGGCAAGATGGACAAGTGCACGTACTGCGCGGGAGGCCCCGAGGAGAACTTCTCCGTCGAGGAATTCCGCAAGTACGGCCGCAACCGCATCGCCGAGGGCAAGCTGCCGGCGTGCGCCGAGATGTGCTCCACCAAGGCGCTCATCGCCGGCGACCATGCGGTCATCACGAAGATCTACAAGACACGCGTGGTCACTCGCGGCAAGGGCGACCAGATCTGGGGCTGGGCGGTGGCCTACGGCGGCAGCGACAAGCTCGCCGACCAGCAGGCGGCCCAACAGGGAGCGAAATCATGAGCAAGCTCGCGATGCTCGCGGCGGCGGTGCTGCTGGCGGCCTGCCACGAGATCCCGCAGGACGCGCCGAAACCGTACGCCGGCAAGGAAGACACCAAGGCGTATGCCGGCGACCTGTTCAAGGGCGACAAGGCGAAATACGAGCAGGCGCTCGCGAAGCGCGCGGACTACGAGAACGAGTACGTGCGCACGAAAGACGCGAAGAACCCATAACGACAATGAGGAGGCCGAACATGCTCAAAGACGGGGCACGAGTCCTTGGCGCGCTGATCCTCGGCGCGGCGCTGGCGCTGCCGATGGCGGTTGCGGCGCAGAGCAAGGCGCCGACCGCAAGTCCCAGCGACAATCCCGCATCGCCCGCGGTCACGTCGCCGGCGCCACCCACGACGGCGCCCACGAAGAGCGCCGGCAGGGCGCCGGGCGCGCCGGAGATCACGACACCGAAGGTCGGGTCGCCGCCGCAGCCGGGCCAGGGCTCGACCGCGGTGCCGGGGTGGAACAATCCGCCGGCCTCGTGGGGCGAAGTGAGCGAGCGGCGCGAATACGCCTCGCTGCCCGGCATCGAGACCAACCGCCTGATCCAGGTGGCGGGGCGCGAATGGCGCGCGCTGCACAACGGCATCATCACGCAGCTGGGCGGCTGGATCATCGTGCTCACGCTCGCGCTGTTGATCGCCTTCTACCTGATCAAGGGCACGGTGCGGCTGCACGAGGCGCCGACCGGCCGCCTGGTGGAGCGGTTCAACGCGGTCGAGCGCGCCTCGCACTGGACGATGGCGTTGTCGTTCATCTTCCTGATGCTCACGGGCATCGTGATGTTCTTCGGCAAGCACATCATCCTGCCGTGGCTGGGCTACTCCGGATTCTCGTGGGTCACCCAGATCTCGAAGAACATCCACAACTTCGTGGGCCCGCTGTTCATCTTCTCGATCATCGTGTCGTTCCTGATCTTCGTGAAGGACAACCTGTTCAACTCGCTCGACTGGGTGTGGATCCGCCGTTTCGGCGGCATGTTCGGCGGCGAGGAGGTGCCTTCGGGCCGCTTCAACGGCGTCGAGAAGCTGTGGTTCTGGGGCGGGCTCACGCTGCTCGGCATCGTGCTCGCGACCACGGGCCTGATCCTCGACTTCCCGAACTGGAACCAGACGCGCGAGATCATGCAGATCTCGAACATCGTCCACGTGGTCGCGGCGGTGTTCTTCATCGCCGGCGGCCTCGCGCACGCCTACATGGGCACGCTCGGCGTCGAAGGCGCCTATACCGCGATGCGCCAGGGCTACGTCGACGAGGCGTGGGCGCGCCAGCACCACGTCCTCTGGTACGAGGAAGTCAGGCAGGGCAAGCGTCCCGAGAAGTTCGTCGGGCCGCGCACCATCCAACCGGCCGCGGGAGACGACTGATGAGCCAGCGAATCGCAAGCACCGCCATCGCGCTCGTGATGGCCCTGGGCGCCTCGTACGCGCTCGCGAAGCTGCCGCCGCCGCCGCCGGAGGACCCGGCCAAGAAGGCCGCCGCCGACGAGAAGAAGAAGGCGGCCGCCGAGAAGGAGAAGGCGGATCTCGCCGCCGCGGAGGAGCGCGCGGTGAAGAACTACCAGGACAACATGCGCAAGCACGGCAAGCCGGTCCCGAAACCGGTGGCGATCGCCGCGCAGTCCGCGCCGCCGAAGGGCGGCCAGCCCGCGCCGCAAGGCAACACGGCGAAGGTGGGCCAGCAGGTCAAGCAGGAAGCGGCGAAGGACGCCGAGAAGGCCGCGCCGAAGAAATAGCAGCGGCGCGCATCACGCAAAGCCCGCCGTCCGCAAGGACCGCGGGCTTTTCCATTCCGCGCGGTAGAATTCCCCGATGAGATTCCAGGGAACCGATACCTACGTCGCGGACGAGGACCTCAAGCTCGCGGTGAACGCCGCGGTGACGCTGGAGCGTCCGCTGCTCATCAAGGGGGAGCCCGGCACGGGCAAGACGATGCTCGCCGAGGAGGTGGCGCGCGCGCTGGGCAAGCCGCTCTTCCAGTGGCACATCAAGTCCACCACCAAGGCGCAGCAGGGCCTCTACGAGTACGACGCCGTGTCGCGCCTGCGCGACTCGCAGCTCGGCGATGCGCGCGTGGGCGACATCTCGAACTACATCATGAAGGGCGTGCTGTGGCAGGCTTTCGAGTCGCCGCAGCAGGCGGTCGTGCTGGTCGACGAGATCGACAAGGCCGACATCGAGTTCCCCAACGACCTGCTGCGCGAGCTCGACCGCATGGAGTTCTTCGTCTACGAGACGCAGCAGACGATCCATGCGCGCCAGCGCCCGATCATCTTCATCACGTCGAACAACGAGAAGGAGCTGCCGGACGCGTTCCTGCGCCGGTGCTTCTTCCACTACATCCGCTTCCCCGACAAGGAGACGATGCAGGCGATCGTGGACGTGCACTATCCCGGCATCAAGAAGCGGCTGGTGCAGGCGGCGCTCGAGGTGTTCTTCGGCATCCGCGAGATGCCGGGGCTCAAGAAGAAGCCCTCGACCTCGGAGCTGCTCGATTGGCTGAAGCTGCTCCTCGCCGAGGACATCCCGCCGGAGGCCCTCCACAGCGAAGGGCACCAGCAATCGATCCCGCCGCTCTACGGCGCGCTGCTGAAGAACGAGCAGGACGTGCACCTCTTCGAGCAGCTGATCTTCCTGCAACGCAGGGGCAGATGATGTCAGGTCCATTGAGCGGCGCCCGGCGTCCGCTCCAATGGACGCCCCGCTGCCCCTCGCGTACGAATGCTTTTTGATTTCTTTTTTACCGTACGCAAGGCCGGCGTCCCCGCCACGGTGAAGGAGTTCCTCACGCTGCTCGAGGCGCTCGACAAGGGCGTCGTGTACGGCAGCGTCGAGGACTTCTACCGCCTGTCGCGGCTGTGCCTGGTGAAGGACGAGGCGTATTTCGACCGCTTCGACCTCGCGTTCGCCGCGTACTTCAAGGGCGTGGAGTCGATCCCCGACGACCTCGTGAAGGAGGTCCCCGCCGAGTGGCTGAAGAAGCTCGCGGAGCGCTGGCTCACCGAGGAAGAGAAGAAGAAGATCGAGGCGCTCGGCGGCTGGGAGAAGCTCATGCAGACGCTGCGCGAGCGGCTGGAGGAGCAGAAGGGCCGGCACCAGGGTGGCAGCAAGTGGATCGGCACGGCCGGCACTTCGCCGTTCGGCGCGTACGGCTACAACCCCGAGGGCGTGCGCATCGGGCAGGAAGCCGGCCGCAACCGCCGCGCGGTGAAGGTCTGGGACCAGCGCGAATTCCGCGATTACGACACGGATCGCGAGCTGGGCGTGCGCAACATCAAGCTCGCGCTGCGGCGGCTGCGCCGCTTCGCGCGCGACGGCGCGCCTGAAGTGCTCGACCTCGATGGCACCATCCGCTCGACGGCGAAGAATGCGGGATGGCTCGACCTGCGGATGGTCCCGCAGCTGCACAACGCCGTGAAGGTGCTGCTCTTCCTCGACGTCGGCGGCACGATGGACGACCACATCGAGGTGGTGAGCGAGCTCTTCTCGGCCGCGCGCACCGAGTTCAAGAACCTGGAGCACTTCTACTTCCACAACTGCGTCTACGAGACGGTGTGGAAGGACAACCGGCGCCGCAACCAGGAGCGCATCCCGACCGTCGAGGTGATGCGCAAGTACGGCCACGACTACAAGCTGATCTTCGTGGGCGACGCGTCGATGAGCCCCTACGAGCTCGACGAGCGTGGCGGCAGCGTCGAGCACTGGAACGACGAGACGGGGCGCGTGTGGCTCGACCGCCTGCTGCGCGCGTGGCCGCACGCCGCGTGGCTGAACCCCGTTCCTGAAGAGCACTGGGGATGGACCACGTCGGTCCAGAACATCCTGCGCATCATGGACGGGCGCATGTACCCGGTGACGCTCGCCGGGCTCACGTCGGCGATGAAGGCGCTGGGGACGAAGTCGTAACGCCTAGCGGCGGTTTCGAATCACCGCGATACCATAGGGCATGCCGACGTAGAGGTCGTTATCCTTGACCGCAAGGCTCGTCGGCGAATCGAGTGTCGCCATCGAGAGCGATCCCGGCGTGAATCCGCAGCGGCCCGGTATGCCCGCCAGTGTCGTGACCATCGCTGCGGGCGTGACCTTGCGCACGAGGCAATTGCCTGTATCCGCGACGTAGAGGTTGCCCGCATTGTCGAGCGCCACGGCGGTCGGGTTGCTGAAGCGCGCGGCAGCGCCCACGCCATCGGCGGCACCGCTCGCGCCCGGTGCGCCGGCGAACGTGGAAACGACACCCGACGATGTGATCTTGCGGATCGTGTGGTTCGCCGAGTCCGCAAGATACAAGTTGCCGCCCGAGTCCACCGCGAGCTTCGCCGGCGACGAGAAGCGTGCCGATGCTCCCGTGCCGTCGGCCGTGCCGCCTGCATACGCGGCAACGCCGGCGATCGTCGTCGCATCGAGCGTTGGAGAAAGCTTGCGCACGATGTTGTAGACGAAGTCGGTCCAGTACAGATCGCCGCCAGCTCCGACGGCCAAGCCTGCGATGGTCTTGATCTCGGCCCCGGTGCCATCGCTGCTGCTCACCGGGGTGATCACCTGCATCTGGCCGTCAGTCCCCATTCGATACATCTTGCCAACCCAATCGCATGGGCTTTGCAGGCGGCACAGCGCTGGGAACATGTATCCGCCCACGTAGGCCTGGCCTGACCCATCCACCGCGACGGCCGAAGGGGGCAGCACACCGGTCTGCGCGAGGGTGGAGACCTGCGCGGAAGGCGTCACCTTGCGTATTGCCCGCCGGCCGCCATCGGCGACAAGCAGGTTCCCGACCCCATCGATGGCGAGATCGGCCACGCTGCCGAAGCTCGCCTGCATTCCGACGCCGTCTTCGCCGCCGCAATTGGCAGCCGTACCGGCGAGCGTCGTGACGTTGCCTTCCGGCGATACCACGCGGATCAGGGAGGCGCCGTCATCGGCCACGTAAAGCGCCCCGGAAGCCGAGATCGCAATCGCCGCGGGGCTCGCGAATTGCGCGGAAGCCCGATCGCCGTCGACGGCGCAGAACGACGCATTGGGCTTGCCGGCGATGGTGGTGACGATGCCGTCCGCCGAAATGCGGCGGATCGCGCGGTTACCCTTGTCGGCGACATAGACGTTGCCGGCGGGATCCACGGCAATCCCGGACGGCGCATAGAACGTCGCGGTGGATGCCGGCCCGTCCGCGACTCCGACCACCATGGGCGTGCCGGCGATCGTCGAGACCATGCCATCGCGCCCGAGCTTCATGATCACCTGGATGCTCCAGTCGGCGATGTACAAGTTGCCGAGGTCGTCGACGGCGAGGCCCATGATGGCTCCGAAACGCGCCTGCGCTGCGGGACCGTCGGCGTGTCCCCCGTTGCCGAGGCCGCCCGCCAGCGTCGTGACGACGCCGTCGCGGGAAATGCTGCGGATCGCCGTGTTGCCCGTGTCGCCCACGTAGACGTTGCCCAGCTTGTCGACGGCGACTGCGGAAGGCGACGAGAACGTTGCGCTCGAGGCGGGGCCGTCCGCGTTTCCCTTGACGCCGGTGCCCGCGAGCGTGCTCACCATGCCGGCCGGCGTTATCAAGCGAATGACGTGGTTCGTCGTATCGGCCACGTACAGGTTGCCCTGCGCGTCCGTCGCGAGGCCCCGACTGGCACCGAAGCGTGCGGCGCTGCCCATGCCGTCGAGCAGGCGGCCATCGCCCGGCCATCCGGCGAGCGTAGCGACCATGCGCTGCGGGCCGATCTTGCGGATGACGCGATTGCCTGTGTCCGCGACGTAGACGTAGCCCTCGAAATCGAGCGCGATGCCTTGCGGATAGGAGAACTTCGCGCCGGGTCCCTGGGCGTCGAAGTAGCCCGGGCCGCCGCTCGTGCCGGCAAGAAGCTCGACCGCGGGAGCCGAAGGCGGCGAAGAGGAGCCGCTAGACCCCCCTCCGCCGCCACCGCAGGCAGCGACGATCAGCGCAATGCAGACGGCAGCGATCCGCGCGGGGGAGCGCGGTAACGACTCACGCATGCGGCATTATCGCGCCTGCGTCGCGGAGACATAGCGTCGCACATGACTTTCCTCAATGCGGCGCAGTTTTCCCTCGTGGTGCAGGTAGTGCAGATGCGCGATCGATTCGCCCATGGCGAACATCAGCTGGTGGTCGTCGAGCTGGCGCTTGAAGAGCAGGGGTATCGCCTCGTAGGCGGTGATCGGGTTCGTGCAGCCTTCGAGCAGTCGCTCGAGCCGGCGCTCGTGATGCTCGCGCAGCTGCGCGATGCGAGGATGCAGGCCGCGGAACACGCGATCGTGCGAGGGCAGGACGAGCGCCTCGTGAGGCACGTGCGAGAACCGATCGAGCGAGTTGAGGAAGAGGGCGAGCGGATTCGCCTCGGGCTGGTTGCCCCAGACGCCCACGTTCGTCGTGATGCGCGGCAGCACCTGGTCGCCGGAGATGAGCACGTTCTTCGCGGCGCACCACAGCGCCGCATGTTCCGGGGCATGGCCGAAGACCGTGATCACTTCCCAGTCGTGGCCGCCGATGGAGAGCTTGTCGCCATGCATGAGGCGGCGGTATTGCTTCGGCAGCGACGGCACGCCGCGCGCGTAGCGGTTGCCGGTGCGCATCTTCTCCGGGAAGCGCGAGACGTCGAGGCCGTTGCGCGCGAAGAAGGCGATGCCGGTGGGGCGATCGAAGCCGCCGGTGTCGTCGCGCGCGGCATGGGCCGAGAGGAACTCGGAAGTCGTCATCCAGAAGCCGGCTTCGGTGCGCTCCAGCAGCCAGGCGGCGCTGCCGACGTGGTCGGGGTGGTAATGCGTGACGACGACGTTGCGCACGCGGCGGCCCTGCATCGCCTGGTCGAAATGCCGCTCCCACAGCGACCATGTCGCCTCGAACCCGTAGCCGGTGTCGACGATGGTCCAGCCGTCGCCGTCCTGCAGCAGCCACAGGTTGATGTGGTCCAGCGCGAACGGCAGCGGCATGCGGATCCACCACACGCCGTCGGCCACGCGAAGCGCTTCGCCCGGCTGCGGAAGCGTGTCGCCGAGCGGGTAGGCTATTTCGTCGTGAAGACCCACAATCCGTTCCAGGCAGGCCCGGGCGTGTTCTCGCGGAAGTGCGCGAGACGCTTGAGGTAGAGCTTGTAGAGCTTGTTGTCCGGCGCCGCGTACGAGAGCGCCTTCAGGATCGCCTCGGCTTCGGCCCAGCGCTGTCGCCGATACAGGGCGAGCGCCTTGTGGAAGCGGTCGATGTCGGCGAGCACGGATTCCTCGACCTCGCCCTGGCGGCCAACCGGCTCGTAGATGGCCACGCCTTCCGTGCGGCCTTTCACCACCACCTTGTCCACCTCGCGATAGACGAAGCTTTCGGCGGCCGCGACGATGCCTTCCGACACGAGGATGCGCACGCCGTATTCCTTGGTGAGGCCTTCGAGCCGCGAGGCGAGGTTCACCGAATCGCCCATCACCGTGTACGCGCGGCGGAAGCGCGAGCCCATGTCGCCCACGTTCATCTCGCCGCAGTTGAGGCCGACGCCGATGTTGAGCTGCGGCCAGCCTCGCTTCGCGAACTCGGGGTCGAGGCCGCGGATGCGCCGTTGCATGTCGAGGGCCGCCTCGAGCGCGTGCGCGGCGTGCTGCGGGTCGGCGAGCGGCGCGCCCCAGAAGGCCATGATGGCATCGCCGATGTACTTGTCGATCGTGCCGCGCTTTTCCTGGATCACCTCCGTCATCGCGGTGAGGTAGGTGTTCATCATCTCCTTGAGCGCTTCCGGCGCGAGGCCCTCGGAGATCGACGTGAAATCGCGCACGTCGGAGAAGAGCACCGTCATGACGCGGCTCTCGCCCTGCATGGAGTAGTCGCCGGGATTCTTCGACATCTCGGCCACGAGCTCCTTCGGCACGTAGGTCCCGAAGAGCCCGGTGATGAGCCGCCGGGATCGCGCCTCGAGGAAGAATCCGTACACCATGTTGAAGAAATACAGCAGCAGCACGAACAGCAGGGGCGCCGCGAGATTGAGCACGAAGCCGTACACCTGCCAGGCGATGAGGTTGCCCGCGACGATCGCCGCCACGACCGAGGCCGTCGTCGCGGTCGAAGGCAGCACGCCCAGCCGCGGCAGGATCAGCGCGAGGGCGAGGCCGATGAGCAGCAGGATCACCGTGGACAGCGCCGTCGCGTAGAGCGGCCGATGCTTCAACGCCTGGTCGAGGATGCCGCTCACCATGTTGGCGTGCACCTCCACGCCGGGATAATCCTCGCCCACCGGCGTCACCCGCACGTCGAACAAGCCTTGCGCGGACGTGCCGATGATCACGATCCTGTCGGCGAGCGCGCCCGCCGGCAGCGCGCCGCGAAGCACGTCGGTGGCCGAGACGTACTGGAACGTGTGGCCGGGACCGCGGAAGGGGATGAGCGCGCGCATCGCGTCGTCCAGCGGGATCTGGTGCTTGCCGACCTGCAGCGACGTGACCCATCCCTGCGCCTCCTTGCCGGTGCCGCGCACGTCGGTGCGCACGATGGCCGGGACATTGCCGAGGTACGTGCGCGCGACGGCGAGCGCCATCGCCTCGTAGTAGTTGCCGTCCAGCCGCATCAGCATGGGCACGCGGCGCGTGACGCCGTCGACGTCGAAATCCGGCGCGAGGTGCCCGGCGGCGGCGGCGTGCTCCTGCAGCTCCGGCCGGTTGCCGCTGAAGCCCGTCGCTTCCGTCGAGCGGAAGACGGCATTGCCGAACTCGCCGGTGAACACGGGCTGCGGCAGCACGCCGGCGCGATCTCCGCGAGGGCTCAGGAAGAACCCCAGCACGACGGGATGCTTGCCGATCTCCTCGCCCAGCACGCGGTCGTAATCGAGCGACGGACGCACGCGCTCGAGCACTTGCCGGAAGGCGGCATCGTCCCGCAGCTCCTGGCTCGCGAGGCGGTCGAGCGTGACCAGGCCCGAGCTGGTGTCGGGCTCGGGGAAGCTGATGTCGAAGCCGACCACCTTCACGTGGTAGCGGTCGAAGAGCTGGCGCACGAGCGCCGCGACCTTGTCGCGGCCCCACGGCCAGCGCCCCTCGGCCGCGAGGCTCTTCTCGTCGATGTCGAGGATGACGACGCGCGGGTCGGCGACGTTCGGCATGAACAGGCGCACGCGCGCGTCGTAGAGCTGCAGCTCGAGCTGCTGCAGGAACCGCACCTCCGAGATCCCGCTCTCGTTGCCGAGGAAGACGACGAGCAGCAGGAGCCCGATCGCGACCCGGATGATGGTGTTCAGCGAGAGGCGCTGGCGCAGGAACGCGTCGAGACGCATGGAGGATCGTGTCGGGCTCGCGGGATCGGCGGGGCCATCATACGGGCCTTCGTCCCGTAGCGGCAAATGGCTCCCCGGGGCGCCGGCTCAACTCCTGGAGCTGTGGCGCATGAGGAAGTGGTAGTACTTCCAGAGCGCGAAGGCGCGAATTTCATCGAGCTCCTTCTGCCGCCCGAACGCCAGCGATTCGGCGTAGGCGAGGCCCTCGCGAAGCTTCGCGATCTCCTCGTGGAGCCTCGCCATGTCGGCCTGGATGCCCGCGACGGTACGCTCCATGGCGGCGAGCGCCTGGTTGCGCTCGGCGACGATGGCAGTGGCGTTGGCGAGCCCTTCGTGCAGCTCGGTGATGTGCTTCTCGCGCTGCGCCAGGTATTTCTCGGCCTCGCGCGCGCGCTTCGACCAGCGGGCCTGCTCATCGCGGCGCTCCACCAGCACGTGGCGCGCTTCCTCGGGGCCGAGCGCGATGCGCGCGAGGTCGACGGCAGAGCGCAGCGGCTGCGCCGGGTCCGCATCGATGAAGTCGACGACCCGCTGCATGTAGTCCGGGTGCACCTGCAGCAACGCCTCCGTCGCGGCGGCGGTGCGCTGCGAGCGCTCGTCGGAGAAGCTCACGGCGCCCTCGTGGAACACGAACACGTCCGCCGCGAGGACGTTGCGCCGGCCCGACTTCAGGGCGCGCATAGAGAAGTCGTTCTCCTCCCCGTAGCCGCGCCCGAAGCGCTCCGCATCGAAATGCCCGAGGGCCTTCAGGGCATCGCGGCGGATGTACATGCAGAAGCCGACCCCGGTGGGCAGGTCCACGGTGAGGGCGGTATTCGCCCGCGCGAACAGGCGATCCAGCGGCGCGAGGCCGAGCGTGCCCGGCAGGCCGCCCTGCCAGCCCTCGAACGGATAGGAGCAGATCGTCGCGTTGTTCGAGAACGGCGTGACCGTCGCGATGTCCGGGTGGCGATGCGCCGCGGCGCGCAGGCGCTCGAGCCAGTCGTTCGCGACCTCGGTGTCGCTGTTGAGCAGCACCACGTCACGATCGTCGTGCAGCGCCATGCCGCGGTTCACCGAGCGCACGAAACCCTGGTTCGACTCGTTGTCGATGAGCGTGACACGGCCCTCGTTCGCGAGCTGCCGCACGAAGGAGGCGATCGCGGGCTCCGGGCTCGCGTCGTTCACCACGACGATGTCCGCCTGCGCGGCCGGAGTGCAGGCCAGAGCGCTTTCGATGCAGCGGCGCGTCTGCTGCACGCCGCCGTACACCGGGATGACGACGTCGATCATCCGGCCTGGTGGCCGCGAAGCCGGCGCGTGATGCCGCCGAAGCCTTCGGTCTTCAGCAGCCGCACGAGGCGCTGGCGCAGCGGCCTGCCTGCGCGCGGCAGGAACGCGAGCGCGAGCAGCTTGAGCGCCATGCCGAGCGTGAACCGCGCGCGCGGGCGCGCGGGCAGCGGAGGAGCCTCCTCGGAGTGCGCGCCGAAGAACTGCGGGAAGCGGATGCGCCCCTCGGTGTTGCACCACTCGAGGTAGGTGAGCTTGCCCGGGCCGGCGTCGTACGGGTCGGGAAACGCCATCTGCAGGTCGCGGTTGTCGCGGTAGATCCAGCGATGCCTCGGCTCGATCCGCGTGCCGTCGGAGAAGTGGGCGAACTTCCACGGCCAGTCGTTCACGCGGTCCCCGGCCACCGGCACCGCCTCGCGCTCGTACCAGCCGATGAGCTCCTGCACGGAGTCGTTGCCCGAGGCATTCTTCACCGCCATGATCCGGTGCGCGCCGCTGTCGAAGCCGGTGAAGTGGTAGAACCCCAGCGGCTCGCCGTCGACCCGGAATCCGGTCGCCGCGTTGCCGACCATGCGGCGCGTGGTGAGGTTCCACGTCGCCACGTTGTGGCGCGAGGACTTCACGATCGCCACGCCGTCGAAGAAGATCGGCGCGAAGTTCACCCACTTCTGGTCGGTGAACAGGCCGTTCTGCACCTCGGCGCGGCAGAAGCGGTAGCAGCGGTCGGCCCACCACTGCGCGAAGCGCACGCCCTCGGTGGTGTTGGCGACGCCGGCGAACCCGAGGTTGAACACGCCCATCTTGAGGCTCGCGATCTCGTTGTCGATGATCGCGTCGACGGTGGATTCGGGCGTGGTCTGATGCGGCGTGAGCGCGACGTTCGCGCCGTCGAGCGCAGCGAGGATGTCGTCCACGCGCGAGAACAGCACCATGTCGGGATCGAAATAGAGCACGGTGTTGCAGCCCGGCTGCGACAGCAGGTGGCTCATCGCGAACGGCTTGATCGCGGTGGCGAGCTCCACGATGGTGTGCATGAAGCTCCAGCCGCGCCATTCCGGGATCCCGATCTTCGACATCTCGAGGATCGAGTCGAACGGCTCGCCCTCGGTGCCGAGCCATTCCGGGCGCTCGTCGGCGAGCGCGAGGTGGACGATGGCCTCGGGGTGGTGGCGGCGGATCGAGCGGCACAGCATGCGCACCTTGGGCAGGTAGTTGACCGCCGCGCTCGTGAAGATGTGGAGTCCGGGATGCATCGCGTTCTCGGGGGTTTGCGGCATCGTCATGCGACGCGCGCCATCTGTGCCTTCGCAAGCTCCGCGTGGAACCCGGTCAGCGTGTCCAGCGCGGCCTTCGCGGACACTTCGCCGCAGAGCCGCCCCATGGGATACGTCCGCAGGCGCTCGGCCGGCGCCCCGAGGTCGAAGGCGACCACCGGCACCTGCAGCGCCATGAGCTCGGCGACCACGTACGAGAAGGTCTCCGGCCAGATCGAGGAGAAGAGGAACATGTTGACGCCGTTCGCCTCGATGAGGTCGGGCAGCTTCGCGCGATCGTAGCGGCCGGTCGCCGCGAGGCTCGGCGAGTTGCATGCGGCATCGAGCGTTCCGATGACGACCACGCGTGCGTCGAGGCGCTCGCGCTCGATGATCTCGACGATGCCGGTCACGATGCCCGCCCCCTTCTGCGGGCTGATCTCGCCGACGACGCCGATCACCAGCGGTGCCGATGCATCGATGCGCGGCAGCCGCGCGGGCACGAAGTCCGACCGGTGCGGCACCAGCGTGAGGCGGTCCTGCGAAAGGTTCGGATAGGCGCGCAGCATCAGCCGCCGCGATGCCTCGGAGAAGCAGCGCACCTCGTCGGCGGCGGCGAGGCACCTTCCCCACGAGCGGCGCCATACCGGGATCTCGCTGGGCGGCGACAGCGACACGTAGCTCGCCTCGTGCCTGCGAAGGCATGCCGCGCACTCCGCCGTCGAAGGCACGCCGCAATGGCGTCCGTCGGCATCGAGCAGCACGAACGACGGGCATGCGGTGAAGTAGTCGTGCGCGGTCACCGTGAGGCGCACGTCCGGGTGCTGCGATCTCATGCTCGCCAGCCACTCGGCGAGCACGAGCGGCTCCTCGAACGAGACCGGGCTGTTCACGAAGACCTGCACCGCGCCCAGCTCATGGAACAGCGGCTCGAGCACCAGGAACGTGGAGATGCGGAAGACGCGCTCCTCGCGCTCCGGCTGGTACACGTGGAGGCGGTACTCCAGCATCGGCAGGTTGTAGGTGCAGAAGACCACCGCGTCGCCCGCGGCGACGCGCTCGGCGATGAGGGCGCGGCGGTACTGGTTCGCGCCGCCGCCCATGTTGTGGTCAAAGATGAGCCACGTCTGCCGCGATTCGCGCAGCGTGGGCACCAGCTCCTCGACGATGCCCCAGTCGTCGAGCGTCGTGGCGGCGTAGCTCTGCGCCCGGGCGCGGCGCAGGATGCCGGCGAAGTCGCCGCGCTTGAGGCGTCGCCACAACGCCCGGGCGACGTAGGCCAGCTGGCGCCACTTGCGGCGGCGCGTGTCGCGCGCCTCGATCGCCGCGGCGACGTCGATTTCGGCGCTGCTGCCGTCGTCGAACTGCACCTGCAGCTTCGCCGCGCGGCGCGTTCCTTCGGGCAGGAAGCCGGTGACGATGAAACCGCTCGAGGCGGCGTCGCGCAGGTGGGGGAATGCCTCCATCACGTCGCGGCGGGCGAGGCCGAAGTCGGCCTGCAGGCGGCGCGCCCACCCGTCGCCCTCGACGCAGAGATGCACGTCCGTCGCCCTGCGCGCGCTGTGGGCGACCCAGCCCCAACCGAAGATGCGCTTGCCCGTCGCGATCAGCCGGTCGAGGCCATAGCGAAGCTCGTCGGGGGGATTCGTCATGGCAGCCCGACATTGTAAGGCCCCGCGGTCCCGCCAGCGAATCCGTATCAGGTGGCGATGCGGCCGCGACGCCGTTGATCATCGCGCGTTACAAACGCCACCGTGAGGTCGCCTTCGTTTCTTTGACATTCATCATGCGAAGGGTTGCGGACGCGGCCTGCCGCTCCTACGATCCCATCACGTTCCGGCAAGCGCGCACAGGGAGATCCCGGGACGCAACAAGCCGCATCCAACAACAGCGGAGGGATCACGATGAAAAGTCTCGCAGCTGCATTCGCAGTGGGCGCTGCCATGCTCGCAACGGGCGCCGGCGCCGAAACACTGCTGTCCCATGCCACCGTCCCCGGAACCACCTTCACCGACGCGCTGAACGCGCAGGACCTCGCGATCGAGGCGATGCTCAACACGGCGCACGACGGGCTCAAGTCCACGCTGAAGAAGGAAGACGTCAAGGACAAGGCCTTCGGCACCATCTTCGGCTCCATCCGCAACAACCAGGGCTCGCCGCTATGCGGGCTGGTGCTCGCCAACGGGCAGTTCATGTTCTCGTGCTCGCCGGTCGGCAGCTATACGATCGACACGATCACCGACAGCCAGGGGCTCGTCACCGCCTTCGGCTTCGTCGACGGGCATTTCCCGTACAAGCAGGTGCTGAGCGGATTCGGCCGCTGGGACATGACGCTCAACATCGCGAGCTCGAACAACCCGCCGCCCCCGCCGGCCACCCAGAGCACGATCACGTTCAACATCACGGACGGCTGCAACAACGGCACCTCGATCGACTACAAGTTCTACGACGTCACCAACAACCTCGTGTGGCCGTCGGCGACGGACCACTACTACACGAGCGCGTACAACGCCACCTATACGCACAACCTGCTCTGCAGCGCCAATGCGAAGGTGTGCTACGGCGCGCGCAGCAACGGCATCTTCTGGGGTATCGACGTGGATGGCTCGAAGTCGTGCTCCGACTGCTGCATCTTCTGCACGCAGGGCAACAGCCTCAGCCGGCGCCTGACCTGCTGATCGCCGCCTGCCTTCCGTTCCGGCCTGCGACGCCACCTTCCGGTGGCGTTGCCGTTTCCGCGGGGCGATAGAATCACGCCTTTGATCGCATCGGGGGCGCAGTGCAGAACGTGCAAGCCGTGGCCGCGGGGGACGAGGCGTTTCGACGCTTCTTCGCTTCGCGCGTGGAGCCGATTCCCGGCTGGCTCAACATCGAGGCGGCCGCGCTCACCGCCCGGCTGGCCGCGAGCCAGCATGCTGCCGGACTCTCCGGCCCGACGCTGGAGATCGGCGTCTTCAAGGGCAAGTACCTGTCCGTGCTCTATCAATTCTCGCGGCCCGACGAAATGGTGGTCGGCGTGGACCTCTTCGTGGGAGCCGGCGACCTGCGCGAAGTGGTGGAAGGCGTGCGCGCCAATATCGCGGCGGCTTGCGGCGACAACCGGCGCCTGCGGATCGTCGTCGAGGACAGCATGAAGCTCGCCGCGCCGCGTGTGCGCAAGGAGGCGGGTGCCGATGCGTTCCGCTTCATCAGCATCGACGGCGGCCACACGCGCGAGATCGTGTATCGGGACCTGTCGCTCGCGGCCGAGGTGCTGCAACGCGGCGGCATCATCGCGCTCGATGATGCGTTCAACCACACCACGCCGGGAGTTATCGAGGGCATCACCGAGTACTTCTTTCGCCACAAGCCCGCGCTCGCGCCGTTCGCCCACTGCTACAACAAGCTGTTCGTCACCACGCCGGAACATCATCAGCGCTACCTGGCCGATACCTGGCGTTTCGTGGAGGAGGCGACGTGGCTGCCAACGCACGAACGCACGATCTCCGCACGCGATGCCAACAAGGCGGTGGGGTATGCGCCCGAGATGTTCGGCTACGAGATCGTGGCGTTCCTGTAACCCGTTGGTGCCGGTCGCGATGCGAGCGTGTCGGCAATGGGCCGGGGCGTTGTCGCGTCGTTCCTGCAGCGCGCGATCCAGGACATTCGTCCTACCTCTTCAGGAAACAAATCGCCGGTTTCTTGACCATGTCGCTTTCCACTGCGGCGTCCCGCGCACACACTTCGCTTCATCGCGTCGTGAGGGGGGTGAGCGAGGATAGGAGGAAGGAATGAAGAGGCTTGGGATGTACGCGTTCGCGATCTGGCTCTTGTCGGCATGCCTCGCGAGCGTGAATGCGAATGCCGGCGTGGCCGTCTCCGGCTCCGTCGCCAATAGCACGGGATCGCCGATCTGCGGGCTGGTGCTGGCGAATGGCGAGTTCATGTTTTCGTGCTCGCCCACGGGCAGTTACTCGCTTGACGATGTTCCGCTCGACAGCGCCGGGCAGATCACGCTGTTCGCCTTCGCTGAAGGGCATTTCCCCTTCAAGGTGATTCTCACTTCGGGCGGCCGTTACGACATCGTGATGAACGTGGCCTCCGGCCCGGCGCCGCCTCCAGCGAACAGCAACCGTGACAAGACGGCGCTGCTGCTGGGAGGGACATGGACGTATACGTACACGATCATTTCCACGTTCAGCGACTCGTACACGTTCAGAACGATGGACGACACGCCGAACGCGAGCGGCGTCTATTTCGCGCACGGCACCAATCCGTCGGGACGGCTCGTCGTCGGCGCTTACTTTGCCAACAACGACAGCTGGGGTGTTCTCTACGAGGGATACACGATCGACTACTTCTACACGTTCACGTTCTCGGGTAACAACAACGTGTCCGGATGCTATTACCAGATCAGCCCCCACGGCTCGCTCAACATGAGTCGCTGCTACGCAATGACGGGCTACCGTTCGCCGCCCAAGTCGATGTCACTCATGGCGCCGGAAGAACAGGTGGTGCGCGAAGTCGCGGCCGAGGCGATGTCCGGCGCGATGGAGCTCGCTGCATACGGCACGTATCTCACGCTCAAGCGCCAACTTCTGCTGCGGGCGCAATGACGGAGGGCGAAAGGAAAAGGCCCACCGAGAGGGCGGGCCTTTTGATTGGTGGAGCCGGGGGGAATCGAACCCCCGTCCGCAAGCCTTCCACAGCCAGTTCTACATGCTTAGCCAGGCCATTTGATTTACACGTTCCCCCGCAGACCGGCGAGCTGGAGACCGTTGAGCCACCTTTTATTTAGCGATGAGCGAAGTGGCCCCGTTCACCGCGATCTCATGAATATGACTCTGCATCCGTCTTTACGAGCCCGGCCGGGCGCATGAGCACACCCGGGGCAGAGTCCGGCCGGTATTAGGCGGCCAGAGCGTAGTTGCTATCGTTGGCGACTATGTGTCGTTAGCGGCTGTATTTACGAGGTGATCCGCGCCTCGGCATGCCCTGCGCCATTTCCGTACCCGCGTCGAAACCGGGTCGGCCCCGAGAATCCGGGGATGCCGCTCGATACAGAGAAATTATACGACAGGGGGAAACGTGGGTCCGTTTCCCCCATTTTCAAGCGTCACATGACGCCCACTAGGCGCGCAGCAGGTCCAGCGGCCGGTAGCCCGGGCCGAAAACGCTTTCGCCGCGGCCGCCCCACCAGCGCTCCACGACCGTGGCCCAGACGCGGCGGGTGTCGATCGCCGGCGCC
>DASTGG010000351.1:0-3343 GCA_035719385.1 Usitatibacter sp. | reverse complement strand
CAGCTCTTCCTCGGGCGCCGTCGTGCGCGCCGGCGCGATGCTCGCGAGCCACTCCGGCTCGACCACGCCCTGCACCGCCGTCGCGACCTGCGCGAAGCCGTTCATCGCGCGCAGCCGCTCGATGAGCCGCTCCACGTCCGCCGGCTGCGCGAGGTCGGTCTTGCTGATGACGATCCGGTCGGCCACGGCTGCCTGCTTCACCGCCTCGGGCTGCGAATCCAGCTGTCCCATGCCGTTCACCGCATCGACCACGGTCACCACGCCGTTCAGGCGATATTGCGCGCCGAGAAGGCCGTCGGTCTGCAGCGTGTGCAGCACGGGGATCGGGTCGGCGAGCCCCGTTGTCTCGACGAACACGCGGTCGAAATCGATCACCTCGCCCGCGCGCCTCTTCACGAAGAGCTCCCGCAGCGTCTCCTGCAGGTCGGTGCGCAGCGTGCAGCACAGGCACCCATTCGACAGCAGCGTCATCTGCTCCGAGGACGACGCGACCAGCTCGTGATCGAGCGGCACGTCGCCGTATTCGTTGATGACCACCGCCGCGTGGTTCATCCCCGGATGCGTGAGGAGCCTGCGCAGCAGCGTGGTCTTGCCGCTGCCGAGGAAGCCCGTGATCAGTGTGACCGGGAGGCGCGCCGCGAAGGGGTCGGGGCCCTGGGCCCGCGCCACCGCGTTCACACCGTCATCTCGAGGACGTAGAGGCCGCCCACGTGCCGGTCCACCGTGTACACGATGCGCCGGTCGTCCACGTACACGTCGTTCAGCTGCACGGCGCCCGTGGGCGCCATCGCGGGCGCGGCGGGCACGTAGTACGCGACTTCCTGCGGCTGGTACGGGTTGGAGACGTCGTAGGCGCGCACGCCCGCGTTGAACCACGTGCCGACGATGATCCGGTCGGAGCGGAACGACGTGGGCACCGGCAGGTTCTCGTGCAGGTTGTGCGCGCCGAAGCGCCCGCCGCGATGCGCGAAGGTGGCATGCGGCGGCGTGGGAAACGTCGCGATCGGCACGAGGTTCGACTCCGCGCGCGCGTCCACCACCCACACCATCTTGGGCCAGTCGAAGCCGTCGTCCTTCACGCACTCGTCGCTCACGATGAGCAGCCCGCGGTCGAGGAGCGGCAGCACCGTGTGGCAGAAGCCGTTGAAGGGCGGCGAATAGCGCCAGTTGGCGACGAGCTTCGGCCGCGCCTTGTCCGCGATGTCGAGGATCACCGCGCCGCCGTCGATGTAGCCGATGTACGCGCGGTCCGGACGCTCGGGGAAGACGTTCGTGTTGTGCGCGCGGAAGCCCACGTCGAATTTCGGGTCGAGCCGCGCGGGAGGCGGCGCCGTGTCGCCCTTGCGCGTGCCGGGCAGCCACCAGCGTCCCGCTTCCACGGGCTTCGAGGGATTGCGCACGTCGACGATCTGGTAGAACTGGTCGTCGTTCCTGTGCGTGGGCTCGAAGTCCGGCGCGCCGCTCGCCATGTGCACGTACTCGCCGTCCACGAACCACACCGCGTGCACGCCGCGCGAATGCGGCCCCGAGCGGTCGAAATGCGTGATGAGCCGCGGCGACTCGGGCGTCGAGATGTCGAAGATGTCGAAGCCCGCCGGCCTGTCGCCCACGGATTTCGTCTGGTAGGCGACCACCATCGTGTCGCCGACGATGTCCAGCGAATTGGACCGCACCTTCGCGTGGGGCAGCTCCGTCTGGACGACCATCTTCGGGTCGCGCGGATCGCTCACGTCCACCGCGGTGAAGTTCTTGGGCGCCGCCTCGTGCGCCATCCACAGGATGCGCCGGCCGTCCTTCGCCTGCTGGATCGCCATGCCTTCCCCGATGCCGCCGAAGCCCTCGAGCGGGTGGTGCGCGAGGAGCTTCATGTTGAGGGAAAGCGCCCTGTCGGCCCGCGCGCCGGGCCCAGCCAAGGTGGAGGTAGGTGTCGAGTTCATGATCAGATAATATCCTTAGCCGTGTCGCCGACAGGAGGATGCCCGATGCGTGCAGCCCGAGGGGTCGTCGCCGTGCTCGCCCTGGCCGCCGCGTTTCTCGCGAGCGCGCAATCGTACCCCACGAAGCCCGTCAAGCTGGTCGTCACCTACCCGCCCGGCGGCAGCTCCGACCTCATGGCGCGCATCCTCGGCCAGAAGCTGCAGGAGCTGTGGGGCCAGCCCGTGGTCATCGAGAGCAAGCCCGGGGCGGCCGGCGCCATCGGCATGGAATACACCCGGCAGCAGCCGCCCGACGGCTACACCTTCGTCATCGGCAACCTCGGGCCGGTCACGACCAACCCGCTGCTCACGAAGGTCTCCTACGACGTCGAGCGCGACTTCGTGCCCGTCTCGCTCATCGCGACCGGCCCGAACATCCTGGTGGTGAACCCGAACACGCCGGTGAAGAGCCTCAGGGAGCTGGTGGACTACGCGCGCGCCAACTCGAAGAAGGTGAACTTCGGCTCGAGCGGCCCGGGCAGCGTGGCGCACCTGGCGGGCGAGATGTTCAAGAACGACGCCAGGCTCGACATCACGCACATCGCGTACAAGGGCGGGATCCTCTCGGTGCAGGACCTCGTCGCGGGACACGTGCAGCTCGTGTTCTCCGACGCGCTGCCCGCGATGCAGTTCATCAAGACGGGACGGCTGCGCGCGCTCTGCGCGACCGGCTCGGAGCGCAGCCCGACGCTCGCCGACATCCCGACGTGCGCCGAATCCGGCATGCCCGGCGTGGTGGCGGTGAACTGGTGGGGCGTGCTCATGCCCGCCGGCACCCCGAAGCCCATCGTGCAGAAATTCCACGACGACCTCGTGAAGGTGATGAAGGACCCGGACCTCAAGGCGCGCTTCGCCGACCTCGGCGTGGACGCCCTGAGCAGCACGCCCGAGGAGTTCGCCGCCTTCATGCGCAAGGAATCTGCGCGCTACGCGAAGCTCATCAAGGACGCGAATATCCAGATCGACAACTAGCCGTCACCCCGGCGCAGCCTGCCCCGGCAGTCCTAAAGCCGGGGGCCGGGGCCCAATCTCCTGACGGCAAACGTGGTGATGTCGCTTGCGCCCTTCCCCTGCGCCACCACCTCGTCATAGCACTCCAGCGCCCGCGCCGTCACCGGCAGCTCGAAGCCGCCCGCGCGGGCCTCCTCGACCATCGTGCGCAGGTCCTTGCGCATGGTCTCGATGTCCACCGTGACGGCGGCGGGCTCCTGGCCCTTCAGGGCCGCGGCGAGCGCGGCGCCGCGCGTCCTGAGCACGTTCGGGCCGCCGGAAGTATCGGCCAGGATGTCCATCACGCGCGCGGGATCGAGGCCCAGCGGCGCGCACAGGGCGAGCGCTTCCGCGAGCGCCTCCCAATAGACCAGCAG
>DASTGG010000350.1:0-9692 GCA_035719385.1 Usitatibacter sp. | reverse complement strand
GACGCTCATGGATCTCCCCTCCGAAGAACCGTCGCGCCATTTGCCCCCTTCGTAGACGTCCGGTCCATACCCGCGTGGGATTAGCGCCTCCATACCCATGTGGGTGATGGGTTGCGCGCGTGCGCCCGATACAGTGGCGGCATGGACCGCACGGCGAGGACGATTCCCATCCGCCCGGTGGCGGCGGACGATTGCGCCGCCGCCGAGCCCTTCGCGCTCATGGTGCTGGGCGATGCCATGGCGCCTGAATTCCGCGAGGGCGACGTGATCGTGGTGGAGCCCGAAGGGCACGCGACCGACGGGGCGTACGTCGTGGCGTTCGTGGAGGGCGAGTGGCTCTTCCGCCGGCTCGCGGCGCGCGGCTCGGCGTGGCAGCTGGTCGCCGAAGATGCGCGACATCCCGCCGTCGACCTGCCGGGCCTGGACGCCGTGCGCGGCGTGGTGATCCAGCGCTCGACGCCCGGGCGCCGGAGCCGCAACAAGCGCTACGGCTAGTGGGCGATCAGCAGCCCCGAGGCCGCGACCAGGATCACCACCAGCTCGAGGGCGCAGATCGCGAAGATCGCCCGCCGGTGCGACGCCCAGTACAGCGGCATGATCGCGGCGATGGGCGGCACCGAGCACAGGGCGAGGATCGCTATGCCCAGCAGGTTGAGCACGTCCGCATGGTGGAGCAGGCGCATCCAGTCCCACCCGGGTTCCACGCCGGCGCCGCGGAGGAATTCGGACGAGGGCGCGGACCACAGCTCCGGCAGGCGCTCGTGCGGCACGAGCGGCGGCACCACCTCGAGGATGTAGATGGCGAAGAACGCCACCAGCACCGCGAGGCCGATGTGCGAGCCCCACGAAAGCACGCGCGCGTAGCGTTCCTGGTCCTTCAGTTCCACAGCCCGAGCCCTTTCGTGAGCGCGCGCAGGCCGGCGAACACCAGCAGCGCCAGCACCAGCCGGCGGATGTGCGCGGCCGGCATGATCCTGAGCAAACGCGCGCCGATTTTCGCGCCCAGCATCATCCCTATCACCGACGGCACGGCCACCACGGGCAGCACCGCTCCATGGTTGATGTATACCCAGGCGGCCGACGAATCGACCAGCGACAGGATGAAGCTCGATGTCCCGACCGACACCTTGAGCGGCGCGCCCATGAGCAGGTTCAGCGCCGGCAGGTTGGCCCAGCCCGCCCCCAGCCCGAAAAGGCCCGCGAGCACGCCGATCACGAAGAAGACGCCGAGCGCCTGCGGCGTGCGATGCACGTGCCACGGAGTGGCGCCGCCCGGCCCGCCCAGCGCGAGCACGCCGTGCATGCCGAGCGCGACCGACAGGCGGTCGGGCTGCGGCACGAGCGGGAATTCTGAGCGCCGCGCGGAAGCCATCAGCGCGACGATGCCGAGGATCGTGAGGCCGAGCGCGGTCTGCAGGGTGTGCGTCGGCAGCGCGAAGCCGATCGTGGCGCCGAGGATCGAGCTCGCCGAGGCGAGCAGCGCGAGCGGAAAGGCGAGCCGCAGGTTCGCGCATCCGTTGCGCAGCAGCTCGGGCGCGGCCGCGAGCGCGCTCGCCAGCGCCACGAGCAGTCCCGCCGCCCGCACGTAATCGAGGTGGAACGGAAAGAAGCCGCCGACAATGGGAACGAAGAGCACACCGCCGCCGACGCCCGCGGGCACGGCGACGATGCCAAGCAGGAAGCAGACGACGAAAAGGGCCAGCGGCCACACCCACCAGGGGGCCGCGGTCGCGGTGCCCTCGGCGGCGAGCGCTTCCGGCGCGAATAGCGCGGCGAGGCCGACGGCCGCGACGGTAAGTGCGCGCTTCATGTCGTCGGACCATCGCCCAAGGGGGCGCGGACGTCCATCACTCCGATGGAGTATCCGCGGGCCCATCGGGGTAATTGACCCTACCTGCCTCGGGCGCAAGAGTGCATCAAAGAACATTGCGGAGATGCCATGGTAACGGCGATCGCCACCGAGCCCACGATCCTCGTGGTCGGCGGTGGCATCAGCGGCATGACGGCCGCGCTCGAGGCGGCCGAATGCGGGCATCGCGTGGTGCTCGTGGAGCGCAGCGCCACGCTCGGCGGGCGCACGGCGCTTTTCGAGCGCTACTTTCCCAAGCTCTGCCATCCGACCTGCGGCCTCGAGATCAACCTGCAACGCCTGCGCCGCAACCGCAACATCCGCGTCCTCACGATGGCTGAAGTGACCGGCGTTTCCGGCCGGCGCGGCGACTATACCGCGACGGTGCGCGTGAGGCCGCGCTTCGTGAACGCGAATTGCACCGCGTGCGGCGATTGCGCCGCCGCCGTATCGGCCGAGATCGACAACCCGTTCGAATACGGGCTCGCGAAGACGCGCGCGGCGTACCTGCCGCACGCGATGGCGTATCCGCAGCGCTACGTGCTCGATCCGTCGATCGTCGGCACGCCCGAGGGCGAGAAGGCGCGCGCGGCCTGCCGCCACGCCGCCATCGACCTCGACGAGAAGGAAGCCACGATCGAGATCCGCGCGGGCGCCGTCGTATGGGCCACGGGCTGGCGGCCGTATGACGCCACGCGCATCCAGCCGTACGGATACGGCCTCTACCGCAACGTCGTGACGAGCCTCGAGTTCGAGCGCCTCGCCGACCGCCGCGGGCCCACGGGCGGCAAGCTGCTGCGCCCGTCCGACGGCAAGCCCGCGACGAACATCGCGTTCGTCCAGTGCGCCGGCTCGCGCGACGAGAACCACCTGCGGCATTGCTCGCGCATCTGCTGCATGGCCTCGCTCAAGCAGACGCGCTACGTGCGCGATGCGAGCGGCGGCCAGGCGCGCTCCACCGTCTACTACATCGACATCCGCGCCATCGACCGCTTCGAGGATTTCTACCGCGCGGTGCGCCAGGACCCGCAGGTGACGTTCGTGAAATCGAAGCCCGCGCGCATCGCCGAGGACGCGACGGGGGACCTGATCCTGCACGGCGTGGACACCGAGGGCTACCACCGCTACGCCGAGCGCCACGACCTCGTGGTGCTCGCCGTCGGCATGGAGCCGGAGACGCGCGGCATGAAGCTTCCCGACGACCTCGTCGCCGACTCGAGCGGCTTCCTCGAGGCGCAGGCGGGCGGCGGCCAGTTCCCCGGCGGCTGCGCGGCCGAGCCGCTCGACGTGAACCGCTCGGTGCAGAGCGCCACCGCGGCGGCGCTGCACGCGATCCAGGTCGTGCGCCGCGCCGCGGCGCCGGAGCCGGCGGCCGCGCGCGCGCAGACCGTGGCGGGAGACGACTGATGGCCGCGATCCCGATCAAGACCGCCGCGTACCTCTGCGCCGGCTGCGGGCTCGGGCAGAGGCTCGATGTCCAGCGCCTCGAGAACGTGGCGCGCAAGGAAGGCAAGGCGGCGCTCGTGCGCACGCACGAGTTCCTGTGCTCGACCGAGGGTGTGCAGGCGATCCGCGACGACATCGAGAAGGAGGGCGTCACGCAGGTCGCCATCGCCGCGTGCTCGCGCCGCGCCAAGGCCGAAGCGTTCGACTTCCCGGGCATCGCCATGGCGCGAGCCAACCTGCGCGAGGGCGTGATCTGGGCGCGGCCCGACGCCGAGGACGCGCGCGAGACCACGCAGGAGATGGCGGAAGACTACGTGCGCATGGCCTGCGCCGAGGCGGCGAAGCTGCGGCTGCCGCAGCCGCTCGCGCGCGACGGCATGTCGCGAACCGTGCTCGTCGTGGGCGGCGGCCTCACCGGGCTCACGGCGGCGCTGGAAGCCGCCGATGCGGGCTGCGACGTCGCGCTCGTCGAGAAGGGCGAGCGCCTGGGCGGCCATGCCGCGGAGCTGTGGAAGGACGTGCCGGCTCGCGAGCCGCTCGATGCGCCGGTGGCGAGCCCCGTGCAGTCGCTCGCGGAGCGCGCCGCCTCGCACCCGCGCATCTCGCTGTACCTGAGGACCCGGATCGCCGAGACCCGCGGCGCGCCGGGCCGCTTCGAGGTGAAGCTCGACCGCAACGGGGAAGGCACCGAAACGATCGGGGCCGGCGCGATCGTGCAGGCCACGGGATACACGCCCTACGACCCGGCGAAGCTGCCGGAGCTGGGAGGTTCCCGCGTGCCGGGCGTGATGGACCAGGCCGGCTTCGAAGCGCTCGCGCGCGCGACGCTCGCACAGGGCAAGCCCCTCGTGCGCCCCTCCGACGGTGCGCCCGTCGCGCGCGTGGCGTTCGTCCAGTGCGCCGGCCAGCGCGACGCGACCGGCCAGCACCTGCCCTATTGCTCCGGCCACTGCTGCGCGACGAGCATCAAGCAGGCGATGTACCTGCGCGATGCGAGCCCCGCGATCGAGGCGCTCGTGCTCTACACCGACCTGCGCGTGCCGGGGCAGGGCGAGGATTTCTACCGCAGCGCGCAGCGCAAGGGCGTCACCTTCGCCAAGGGCCAGGTGTCCGGCGTCGAGCCCGCGAGCGGCGGCTGCAGCGTGCGCTTCCGCGACCTCATCCTCGACGAGGACGTGGAGCTCGCCTGCGACCTCGTCGTGCTCGCCACGGGCCAGGTGCCGAACTCCGGCGTGGACATCGAGCTGCCCGAGGACGCCGAGGCGAAGAAGTCGCAGGTCTCGATCCTCAACCTCGCCTACCGGCAGGGCCCCGACCTGCCGCAGCTTCGCCACGGCTTCACCGACTCGCACTTCATCTGCTTCCCCTACGAGACGCGCCGCACCGGCATCTACTCCGCGGGGCCCGTGCGCCGGCCGATGGATTCGGCGCAGGCGATGCAGGACGCGACCGGCGCGGCGCTGAAGGCCATCCAGGCGATCGAGAATGCCGCCGTGGGGCGCGCGGCCCACCCGCGCTCCGGCGACCTCTCGTATCCGCGCGTGCGGCTCGAGGGCTGCACGCAATGCAAGCGCTGCACCGTCGAGTGCCCGTTCGGCGCCATCGACGAGGACGAGAAGCGCTACCCGATGTTCAACGAGACGCGCTGCCGGCGCTGCGGCACCTGCATGGGCGCCTGCCCGGTGCGCGTCATCTCCTTCGACAACTACTCGGTCGATACCGTCGGCGCGCAGATCAAGGCCGTGGACATGCCCGACGAGTTCAGCGAGAAGCCGCGCATCCTGCTGCTCGCCTGCGAGAACGACGCCTATCCGGCGCTCGACATGGCGGGCGCGGCGAGGAAGACGTACTCGGCCTTCGTGCGCGCGATCCCGGTGCGCTGCCTGGGGTCCGTGAACACCATCTGGATCACCGATGCGCTCAACGCGGGCTACGACGGCGTGATGCTCATGGGCTGCCGCCACGGCGTCGAGTACCAGTGCCACTTCGTGAAGGGCTCGGAGCTCGCGAGCTACCGCATGGGCAAGATCGACGACACGCTCAAGCAGCTGGGCCTCGAGCCCGAGCGCGTCGCCACCTTCGAGGTCGCCATCACCGACGGCGAGCGCGTGGCCTCGCTCATCGAGGAGTACGCGGCGAAGATCAACGAGCTCGGCATGTCGCCGCTGAAAGGGTTCGCGTGATGGACGGCTCCCTTCCCCTCGCCGCGCCGCGCCGCTACACCACCGACTTCCTGCGCGAGGTCGAGCAGCACGTCGACGGCGGCGAGTGGGTGAAGATGTGCATGCAATGCGGCGTGTGCGCGGGCTCCTGCCCGCTCGGGCCGCACTGGGAGCACACGCCGCAGAAGATCTTCATGATGATCCGCGCCGGCAAGCGCGAGGAGGTGCTCACGTCCGACTCCATGTGGATGTGCACCTCCTGCTACAACTGCATCGTGCGCTGCCCGCGCAAGCTGCCGATCACGACGATCATGCACGGGCTCGCCACCTACGCGCACCGCCTGGGCCTCGCCCCCAAGGTGCAGCCCACGCGCGATTTCTCGGTGCAGTTCTGGAAGAACATCACGCGCGTCGGCCGCGCCAACGAGGTGCGCATGACCTTCGCGCTGTACTTCAAGGAGGGGGTCGTCGGCGGCGTGAAGAAGGGCTGGGCCATGCGCAATGCCGCCTCGGGCCTGCTGCGCGCCGGGCGCCTGAATCCCCTCGAGCTCTTCGGCGGCGGCCACAAGTGCAAGGACCGCAAGGGCATCCACGCGATGCTCGCCAAGGCCTACGAGCTTGAAGAAAAGAGGCACGCAGAGCGATGACCAAGGAATACGCCTTCTACCCCGGCTGCTCCTCGCAGCTGCGCAACTCCGCGGCGAACTACCTCACGTCGGTGCAGTCGATGTGCCGCTCGCTCGACATCCGCCTCACCGAGGTGCCGGACTGGAACTGCTGCGGCGCCTCCGTGAGCTACGCCGGCTCGGGCGAGATCGCGCGACACGCGATGAACGCGCGCAACCTCGCGCTCACCGAGACGCACCTGCCGGGCATGGACATGGTGGCCACTTGCGCCGCCTGCTGGCTCAACTCGCGCGAGACGCAGCACGAGCTGGAGAACGACCACGTCCTCATGCGCGACACGCTGGCCGCCCTCAAGGAGGCCGGCCTCGAGTACAAGGGCCAGGTGAAGGCCCGCCACATGGTCGAGGTGCTGATCGAGGACATCGGCTACGCCGGCATGGCGAAGCCGGTCGTGAAGCCGCTCGAGGGCGTCAAGGTCGCGGGCTACGTCGGCTGCCAGACCAACCGGCCCTTCGGCGTCGCCGGCGAATCGTTCGAGAACCCGCTCTATCTCGACCGCATGGTCGAGGCCATGGGCGGCGAGGCGATCACGGCCTACGACCAGAAGGTCACCTGCTGCGGCGGGGCCCTCGCCTTCTCCGAGCCGCAGAAGAGCCAGGAGAAGATCCGCGACATCGTGCAGTCGGCCTACGACCACGGCGCCGACGTCATCGCCACGCCCTGCCCGCTGTGCCAGGCGAACGTCGAGATCTACCAGGCCGACATCAACAAGGCCTGCGGCACGAAGTACGCGATGCCCGTCGTGTACTACGCGCAGCTGATGACGCTCGCCTATGGCGGCAACATGAAGGAGTCCGGCCTCGACGGGCAGGTCATCAGGTCGCCGAAGCTGGAGGCGATCGCCGCGACCCCGGCCGCCAAGGCCGCGGCCTGAAGGAGGCGAAATGGCGGAAAACCGCATGAGCATCGTCGTTCTCTCCGACAAGCGCGAGCAGCTGCAGATGGCGGGCATGCTCGCCTCGGTCGGCGCCGTGAGCGGGCAGGACGTCCTCGTGTTCCTGTCGATGAACGCGCTGCGCTATTTCGTGAAGGGCGCCGGGGCGGCCGCGCCCGCCGAAGGCCCCATGGGCGAGCTGATGGCGGGCAAGAAGGTGCCGCCTTTCCAGGACCTGTTCGGCCACGCCGTGGACCTGGGCGGCGCGAAGGTGCATCCGTGCTCCATGGCGATGGACGTCCTCGGCCTGGAGAACCGCGACCTCGTGCCCTACGTGGGCGAGCCGATGGGCCTCACGCAATTCCTGGATGCCGCCGCGGGCAGCCAGGTCTGGTCGTTCTGAACATCTTCCGGGAAACCCTCATGACCACCAAACTCGTCGACGCCCGCGGCAGCTTCTGCCCGGGTCCCCTCATGGAGCTCATCGCCGCCATCAAGATGGTCCAGGTCGGCGACGAGCTCGAGGTGCTTTCCACGGACAAGGGCTCCGCGAACGAGATCCCGCAATGGCTGAAGAAGGTCGGCCACGAGCACCTCGGAACGGACGAGCAAGGCGGCGTCTGGCACGTGAAGGTCCGCCGCACCAAGTAGTCACATCGAGAGGAGGAGCGCCATGAAGATCCTGGTAGTGGGCGGCGGCATGGGCGGCACGATCCTGGCGAACAACCTGGCGCGGCGCCTCAAGGGCGAGATGCAGGCGGGCAAGGTGCGCATCGAGATGCTTTCGGCTTCGGACAAGCACGTGTACCTGCCGGGGCTGCTCTACGTGGCCGTGGGGCGCATGTCGCCCGACGAGCTGTACAAGGACCAGGCGAGCCTGCTCGAGCCCGGCATCGCGTTCAGCGTGGACCCGGTCGAGCAGTTCATGCTCGACCAGAACAAGGTGAAGACGAAGAGCGGCCGCATGGTCGACTACGACGTCCTCGCCATCGCGACCGGCTCGCGCATGTGGATGGAGTCGGTGCCCGGGCTCAAGGAGAACGCCGAGTTCTTCTACACCGAGGAGACGGCGCTCAAGATGCTGCGCCGGTTGCAGGAGTTCCAGGGCGGCCGCGTGGTGATCGCCGTGGGCGTGCCGCACAAATGCCCGATGGCGCCGCTCGAGATCATCTTCATGCTCGACGACTACTTCAAGGAGCGCGGCATCCGCGACAAGGTGCACCTCCACTACACGTATCCCATCGGGCGCGTGCACTCGCTCGAGAACGTCGCGAAGTGGGCGGCGCCGGAGATGGAGAAGCGCGGCATCACCTACGAGACGCTTTTCAACATGAAGCAGGTGGATGGCGCGAAGAAGGTCGTCGTGAGCGAGGAAGGCACCGAGGCGCCCTATGACCTGCTGATCTCGATCCCGGCCCACAAGGGCATGGAGGTGATCGAGGCGAACAAGCTCGGCCAGAACGGCTGGATCCCCACGGACCGCTACTCGCTCAACATGGAAGGCCACAAGAACGTGTTCGTGCTGGGCGACACGACGAACATCCCGATCAGCAAGGCCGGCTCGACCGCGCACTTCGAGGCCGAGGTCGTGGGCGAGAACATCGCCGCCATGGTCAAGGTCGGCATGCCCGTGCGCAAGTACGACGGCAAGGTCTTCTGCTTCATCCAGGCGGGAAGCGAGAAGGCGACCTACGCGATGTTCAACTACCTGCAGCCGCCGGACCCGAAGCCGCCGACACGCGCGCTGCACTGGTTCAAGCTCGCGTACAACAAGCTCTACTGGGCCTCGGCTCGCGGGCTGCTCTAGGAGGCCCGCCATGACCGATACGACACTCGCGAAGGACGTCAAGGCGGTCGTCGCCGCCGTGAACCCGCCCAGCCCCGCCGAGGAATTCGCCGGGCTCGTGCAGGCCGCGCGCGATTCCGTCACCGACGACATGATCGGGCGGCTCACCGAGAACCTGGGACAGACCCTGGACCTCGTCGACCGCCTGAACCGCAGCGGCGTGACCGATGCCTTGCCCGCGATCGCCGCCATGGTGAAGAACGGCGACCTCGAGCGCCTCACCTACTACGCGCGCATGATCGGCGCGGCCGAGGACGCGGTGACCGACGACATGATCGGGCGCTTCGCCACGCTCGCCGCGGAGACCGCCACGGTGATGGACCGGCTGAACCGCAGCGGCGTCGAGCGCCTCATCCAGCTGCTCGACCTGCTCAACGCGAGCGGGGCCCTCGACCGCATCGCCGCGAAGCTGCCGGCCCTCGTGGACAACATCGACCTCGTCGAGCGCCTGCTCGGCTGCCTGCAGGGCGCGGCGAAGGAGGTGCGCGACGAGCCGGCGCCGACCGGCGGGCTGCTGCCGCTGCTCAGGATGATGCGCGATCCGGAGAACCAGAAGGCGATCCAGTTCGGCATTGCGGTCGGGCGGCGCATGGGACGCAGTTGCATCGGCTGATGCTCGCTTTGCAGGACGGCGAGGGGTCCGTTTTCGAGCGGCCTGTGACGACGTCTGCCAGGGCGGAAGAATTGGGCAGGATTGCAGCGGGGCTTCGATGGGGAACCACTGCTACGGCGGCGTAGCGGCCAAAAACCTGGATTAGGGCGTCGATTCTGCGAGCAACCACCTCGGGGCCGCTCGAGAAACGGACGGCCCTCGCCAATGTCCAGTGC
>DASTGG010000349.1:0-2544 GCA_035719385.1 Usitatibacter sp. | reverse complement strand
CAGACTCCATTTTCGTGCTGGCGACATTTGTCGCCATGTATCACGAAAATGGAGTCTGACCCCATTATTCACCTGCTATAATCGCGCGGCTGTACGCTCCCATAACAACGTTTCCGCCATGCGTCCTCTTCGAATCCTCGCCGCCGTGTGCCTTTCGGCCACGGCGCTCACCGCCTACGCCGCGGGCGATGCCGCCGCCGGCCGCAACAAGGTCTACCAGTGCCAGGGATGCCACGGCATCGTCGGCTGGAAGACGGCCTTCCCCGAGGTGTACCACGTGCCCAAGCTGGGCGGCCAGAATCCGGCGTACATCGTCGCCGCGCTGAAGGAATACAAGAGCGGCGATCGCGACTTCGCCACCATGCGCGCGATCGCGAGCACGCTCTCGGACCAGGACATGGAAGACATCGCCGCCTACTACGGCGCCGGTTCCAGGGTCGCCACCGATTCCCCGCGGCCTGCGTCCGCGGACAAGAAGTGAGGCGCGCCATGAAACTGCACACGCTGCTGGCCGCTTCCATCCTCCTCGTGTCGGGCACCGCGCTCGCCGCTTCCGGCGACGCCGAGGCCGGCCGCAAGAAGTCGCAGCCCTGCCAGGCCTGCCACGGGCAGAACGGCATCTCGGTCAGCCCCGAGTTCCCCAACCTCGCCGGGCAGAACGAGGACTACATCGTCCACGTCCTCAAGCACTACAAGAACGGCAAGCGCAAGAACCCGATCATGCAGGGCCAGGTCGCGAACCTCACCGACAAGGACATCCTCGACCTCGCGGCGCACTTCTCCCATTTGCAGGGGCTGCAGGTCAAGTACTGAGCGCTTTCACCTGCATGCCTGTCAAAGCCCGGCCGCGCGCCGGGCTTTTTGTTGCCGGCGCGATGTCGCCGGAATGCGACAAACGCGCGACGCACCCCTCCGCGATGTCGCGTAACCTCGCGGGCAACTTCGTTTCGAACCGTATGAGACACGCATGATTCGAATCGCCTCGTGCAGTTTCCTCGCACTCGTCCTCCCGGCCGCCGCGCAGGTCGCGCTGCAGCCCGGGTCGCCGCGCGTGCACGACACGATCGAGATCCTGGTCGATGGCGCCGTCATCGGCCAGGAGTGGGCATCGGGCTCCGGGCCCGAAGTGAGCATGGCGGGCAACAGGATCACCGTGACGCTGCCGCTCACCGGCGGCAACGGCATCCCGGCGAACCTCGACTGGGCGCTGGGGGCCTTTCCCGCGGGCAGCTACCAGGTCGACGTCGTGAAGCGCTCGACCGCCGGCACGCTCGCCCCGGTCGCCTCGGCGAGCTTCGCGGTCGCCGCGCGCACCGGCAGCGCGATGCCGCACACGAATTACTCGGACCTCTGGTTCAACCCGAACGAGTCGGGCTGGGGCATCAACATCCAGCAGCATCCCTCCGACAAGATCTTCGCGACCTGGTTTGTGTACGGGCTGGACAACAAGCCCACATGGTTCGTGATCCCCGACGGCACGTGGACGTCGGATCGCCAGTACACGGGCACGGTGTATCGCACGCATGGCCCGTTCTTCCAGGATCCCGTGTGGAATCCCTCGCTGGTGTCGGTGATCCCCGCCGGCAGTGCGACGCTGCAGTTCACGAAATACGACACGCTCGTGCTCTCGTACACGATCGACGGGGTGCCGGGTCAGAAGACGGCGGTGCGGCAGGGCTTCTGAGTCCCGCGCGCCACCAGGCCCTATACTTCGCCGGCCTGGCAACGACGACGGGAGGGGCGATGGCGGTGGTGGCCGAAGCGCTGGCCGGCGCGGTGGCGCTCGCGCGGCAGCGCGCCATGCCCGCCGCAACGCGCGAGACGTGCGCGTGGCTGCTGGTCGACGTCGCGGGACTGTGCGTCGCGTCGCGGCGCGAGCCGTACGTGCGCGCATGCATGGCGAGCTGGGATGCCGAGGGCCCGTGCACCGTGATCGGCCACGCGCGCGCGCTCGATGCCGCGGGTGCGGCGTTCGTGAACGGCACCGCCGCGCACGGCGAGGATTACGACGACACCTTCGAAGGCGGGCCGGTGCATGCGGGCGCCGTCATCGTGCCCGCGGTGCTCGCGGCGGCGGAGCGCGAGCGCATCGGCGGCGGCGATCTCCTCTTCGGCATCGCCACCGGTGTCGAGACGCTGTGCCGCGCGAGCCTCGTTGCGCCCAAGCGCATCCACCAGGCCGGCTTTCATCCGACCGCCGTGCTCGGCGCCATGGCGGCCGCGGCTGGCGTGGCCGCCGCGTGGCGCCTGGATCGCAAGACGTTCGCCTCGGCGCAGGGCATCGCGGGCTCGATGGCGTCCGGCATCATCGAGTATCTCGCCGAAGGCGCTTCGACCAAGCGGCTGCATGCGGGTTGGGCCGCGCAGGCGGGGCTGCGCGCCGCGGCGCTCGCGCGCGCCGGATTCGACGGCCCGCGCACGGTCTGGGAGGGCGAGCATGGGTTCTTGCACGCCTTCGCGAGCACGCGCGACGGGCGATGGGACGAGCTGCTGCAGGGATTCGGCGAGCATTGGGTCGCCGAGTCGATCGCGTTCAAGCCCTAT
>DASTGG010000348.1:0-5438 GCA_035719385.1 Usitatibacter sp. | reverse complement strand
GGAGCAGCGAGAGCGACATCGAGCTCACCGCCACCAGCACGCTGAAGAGCGCGGTCACCTTGAACGACGCGAGGTAGTTCTCGCTGCGGAAGAGATCCGCGAAGTTCTGGAACCAGACGAAGTGGCTCGAGAGCCCGAACGGATCCTGCACCAGGAACGCGTAGTAGATCGCCTCGATCGCGGGCCAGAAGAAGAAGATCACCGTGATGGCGATCTGCGGCGCGACCAGCGCGTAGGGCAGCCACGCGGATTTGAAGACGACGCGCTTTTCCATGGACGGGGCGAGTCTGGCGCGGCGGCGCGGAAAAGACAAGGGCGGCCGCAGGGCCGCCCTCGACTTCGCTCACGCGCGGATAAGCCTCAGCGGTTGGCGGCCTCGAACTTGCGCAGGATCTCGTTGCCGCGGCGCACCGCGTCGTCGAGCGCCTGCTTGGGCGTCTTCTTGCCCGCGAACGCCGCTTCCATCTCCTCCTCGATCACCTCGCGGCCCTGGACGTAGTTGCCGAAGCGAAGGCCCTTCGAGTTCGCCGTCGGCGGCTTGTTCATGAGCTGCTTGATCGCCACCTCGGCCTCGGGGTGCTGCTGGTAGAAGCCCGACTTCTTCGTCATCTCGTAGGCCGCCATCGTGATCGGCAGGTATCCCGTGCTCACGTGCCAGTCCATCTGGTTTTCCGGGCGCGACAGGAAGCCGAAGAACTGCGCCACGCCCTTGTAGACGTTCGGCGTCTTGCCGCCCATCACCCAGAGCGACGCCCCGCCGATGATCGAGTTCTGCGGCGCGCCCTTCACGTCGTCCCAGTACGGCAGGAAATGCACCGACCACTTGAACTTGGCCTGCCGCCGGATGTTCGCCTGCGCCCCCGTGGAAGAGGTGAGCATCGAGCATTCGCCGCTCGCGAACTTGGCCTCCGCCTGGCTCTGCCGCCCCGCGTAGGTGAACATGCCGCGCTTGGCGAGATCGGCGAGCATGGAGATGTGGCGCACGTGCAGCGGCGTGTTGAACGTGAACTGCGTGTCCAGCCCCGCCATGCCGTTTTCCTTCGTCCCGATCGGCACGTTGTGCCACGCCGAGAAGTTCTCGATGTGCGCCCACGACGGCCAGCCCGTGGTGTACACGCACCCCTGGCCCGCGGCCTTGAGCTTCTCGGCCGCCGCGACGAATTCCTTCCACGTCTTCGGCGCCTTGCCGGCGCCATCGAGGCCGGCCTTCTTGAACTGGTCCTCGTTCACGTAGAACACCACGGTCGAGCTGTTGAACGGGAACGAGAGCATGTTGCCCTGCGGGTCGCTGTAGTAGCCCGACACCGGCGGCAGGTACGACTTCGGATCGAACTTCTCGTCCGAGTCCTTCATGAGCTTGTACACCGGCACCACTGCGCCCTTGGCCGACATCATCGTCGCGGTGCCGACTTCGAAGACCTGCAGGATCGCCGGCGCGTTGCCCGCGCGGTAGGCCGCGATCGCCGCCGTCATGGACTCGGGATAGCCGCCCTTGTAGACGGGCACGACCTTGTAGCGGTTCTGGCTCGCGTTGAACTTGTTGGCGAGCTCGTTCACCTTGTCGCCGTTCAGGCCCGCCATCGAGTGCCACCACTGGATTTCGGCCTGCTGCGCCTGGGCCGCGGTCGCGATCCCCAGCGCGGCCAACGCCGCGATGATCTTGTTCTGGATCATTGTTCTCTCCTCTCTCATGGGCGCGCTAATGGTACATCAGCCTCCCGACAGCGCCGCGACGATCAGCACCTCGTCGCCGGGCTGCAACGGCTGCGCGATGGATGCCGCCTGCACGCGATTCACGAACATCTTGATGTGCGGGCGAATGGCCTGCCGCTCGTCGATCACGCGGAAGCGGATGCCGGGGTAGCGCCGGTCCAGGTCGCGCATCAGCTCGTCGAGCGTGCTTCCCTCGGCCTGCACCTCGCGGCGATGGCCGGTGTACTCGGCGAGCGGCGTGGGCAGCACCACCTTCATTCGACCAGCGCCGCCTCCACCGAGTAGATATGCGGCAAATGCATCCGCAGGCATTGCCAATGCTCGCCCTCGTCGAAGCTCGCCCATACCTCGCCGCCCGTCGTGCCGAAGTAGAGGCCGAGCGGATCGAGCCCGTCGGCGCACATGGCCTGGCGCTTCACCGTGAACCAGCCCTGCTCCGCGGGCAGGCCCGCGTCCTGGCGCGTCCATGAAGCGCCGGCATCGCGCGATCGATACGCGGCGGGCTTGCCGCCGATGGGCACGCGGGGCCACACGGTGCCGCCATCCATCGGGAAGACCCACAACGTGCCGGGCTCGCGCGGATGCAGCACGAGCGGGAAGCCGATGTCGCCGATTTCCGTGGGCATGTTGCGGCCGATGCGCTCCCAGCGCATGCGCGGGCGGTCGAAGCGATAGATGCCGCAGTGGTTCTGCTGGTAGAGGTCGCCGCTCACGGGATGCACGCGCAGGCAATGCACGTCATGGCCGTATTCGGGGTCGGGATCGGGCAGGAAATCCGCCGCGCAGCCGCGATTGATGGGCGACCACGTGGCGCCGCCGTCGCGCGACTCGAACGCGCCGCCCGCCGACATGCCGATGTACAGGTGCGCCGGATCGCGCGGGTCGAGCGCGATCGAATGCAGCGTGCCGCCATCGGGCGGCGCATCCTGCGCGCCGCCGATCCACTTGCGCCGGTCGGGATGCGCGTTGAACCCGTCCACGCCGCGCCAATGGCGCCCGCCATCGTCGGAGACGAAGAGACCCTGCGGCGACGTGCCGGCGTACCAGCGGCCGGGCTCGCTCGCCGCGCCGGGCGCGAGCCAGAACACGTGGCCCACGCTGTCGCCGCCCGCGGAGGGCGCGAAGGCGGGCGGCGCCTCGGCTTCCTTCCATCGCGCCCCGAGATCGTCGCTGCGATAAACGGTAGGGCCGAGGTGACCCGCGCGCACCCCGGCCACGATCGTGCGGCCATCGCGGGGATCCACCACGGCGTGGTTCACGATCTGGCCGAGGAAATGGGGACCCGCGATCGACCATTGGCGCCGGTCGCGGCCCGAGGACAGGACGAACAGGCCTTTGCGCGTGCCGACCGGGATGATCAGCCTGCGCATGCGCGGCCGGCTAGAAGATCGGCTTGTTCAGGACCGACTTGATGGAGCCGAGGAGGCTGCCCTTCTTCTCGTCCTCCGACTGCGGCGGCGGATCCTGGTGCACGGTGTATTGCGGCGTGGCGCGCGGCTTCGGCGCCACCGGCGCCGCGGGGCGCGCGTTCAGCGTCGAGCGCTTCACGAGCTCTTCCCACTTGTTGGGCCGGCCGATGAAGTACTTGGCGAATTCCTCCACCGCCTGGTCGTTCATCTCGAGGGCCATGAGCTGGAAGAGGTCCACCTCGAAGGTGCCGACGTTCTTCGTGACGATCTTCATCTTCGCCGTCTCGTGGTCGCCCTCGATCCGGCCCTGCACGCGGAAGTCGCACTTCACGCGGAAGACCTCGTGCGTGATCACCTTGCGCTCGTTGCGGAACTGCTCGCTCTTGTGCTCGATGTTCGACTGCCAGAGGAAGTCGCGGAACTTCTCCATCTCGTCGGGACCCTTCTTCACGGTGAGGATCTTGTCCGACGCGCAACGGAAGGCGACCTGCACCTCGCCGTAGTAATCCTTGTCGATGAAGTGCTTCGAGCGGAAATCGCAGAAGAAGTCCTTGATGACCAGCCCGTCCACGACGCCGACGGTGGGAATCTCGAACTTGAACGGGCACGGCATCTGCACGACGTTGAGCTGCTTGCCCAGGTCGTTCAGGTACAGGAACGCGCGCCGCAGCGCGTGGTCGACTGCGACGGCGCTCGCGCGCAGGCTCTCTGTGCGGTCGACGTCCTGCGCCTTGACCGCATCGGCCTGCTTCTTGAGATCGTCTAGAAGTCCCACCGTTTACTCCCTGAAAAGACGCCTGTTTGCCACGAATCTTAACGTATCATCGGCGCAAAACCAAAGGCATGCTTCACCTGTAACCGGTGGCAAAAACAGCGGTTCTCGCCCTCGACCAGGGCACCACCAGCTCGCGCGCGATCGCCTTCGGCCGGGACGGATCCGTCCTCGCTTCGGCCCAGCAAGAATTCCGCCAGATCTTCCCGCGGCCCGGCTGGGTGGAGCACGACGCCGTGGAGATCTGGCACTCGCAGCGGGAGGTGGCCGCCGAAGCGCTGCGCCGCGCCCGCCTCGACGCGGGCGACCTCGCCGCCATCGGCATCGCCAACCAGCGCGAGACCACGGTGCTGTGGGAACGCGGCACGGGAAGGCCGCTCGCGCCCGCGATCGTCTGGCAGGACCGACGCACCGCGTCGCGTTGTGACGCTCTTCGACAGGCGGGGCACGAGGCGCTTTTCGCCCGCAAGACCGGCCTCGTCCTGGACGCCTACTTCTCCGGCACCAAGCTCGAGTGGCTGCTGGACAACGTGCCCGGCGCCCGCGACCGCGCCGGGCGCGGCGAGCTCGCCTTCGGCACCGTGGATTCGTGGCTCGCCTGGAACCTCTCGGGCGGGCGCGTGCACGTGACCGACGCAAGCAACGCATCGCGCACGCTGCTGTTCGACATCCACGCGCAGCGCTGGGACGACGACCTGCTGCGAATACTTCGCATTCCGCACGCCGTGCTTCCCGAGGTCGTGCCTTCCAGCGAGACGATCGCCACGACGGCGTGCGAAGGCCTTCCGGCGGGCGTCCCCATCGCGGGGATCGCGGGCGACCAGCAGGCGGCGCTCTTCGGGCAGGCGTGCCATCGCCCCGGCATGGCCAAGAACACCTACGGCACCGGCTGCTTCCTGCTGATGAACACCGGCACGACGGCAGCGCGATCGCGCCATCGGCTGGTTTCGACCATCGCGTGGCGCCGTGGCGGGCGCACGGACTACGCGCTGGAAGGCAGCGTGTTCATCGCCGGGGCGGCGATCCAGTGGCTGCGCGACGGGCTCGGCCTCATCGAGAGCGCGCCCGGCATCAACGCGCTCGCCGCGAGCGTGGACGATACGGACGGCGTCTTCTTCGTGCCCGCGCTTTCGGGGCTCGGGGCGCCGTACTGGGACCCGCACGCGCGCGGTGCCATCGTGGGCATCACGCGCGGCACCACGCGGGCGCACCTCGCGCGGGCCACGCTCGAATCCATCGCTTTCCAGAGCGCCGAGCTGCTCGAGGCGATGACCGCCGACAGCGGCATCACCGCGAGCGAGCTGCGCGTCGATGGCGGCGCGACCGCCTCGGACCTGCTCATGCAGATGCAGGCGGACCTCCTGGGCATTCCGGTCGTGCGCCCGCGCGTGACCGAGACCACCGCGCTGGGTGCCGCCTACCTCGCCGGCCTCGCCACCGGCTTCTGGCGCGACGAGGCCGAGATCGCCTCGCTCTGGGCGCGCGAGCGCGTGTTCGAGCCGGCAATGCCGCACGACCGCGCCCGGGAGCGGCTGGCGCAATGG
>DASTGG010000347.1:0-7676 GCA_035719385.1 Usitatibacter sp. | reverse complement strand
GCGAGGCGACGAGGCTCGGCTATCCGCTCCTCATCAAGGCGGTGGCGGGCGGCGGCGGCAAGGGCATGAGGCTCGCCATGCGCGACGAGGAGTTCCCGGCGCAGCTCGCCGCGGCCCGTCGCGAGGCGAAGAACGCGTTCGCCGACGAGCGCGTGCTGCTCGAGCGCTTCGTGCAAGGCCCGCACCACATCGAGTTCCAGGTGTTCGGCGACAGCCACGGGCATTACGTGCATCTGTTCGAGCGCGAATGCTCCATCCAGCGGCGCCACCAGAAGGTGCTCGAGGAGACGCCCTCGCCTTTCCTCGACGAGGCGATGCGCACGCAAATGGGAGAGGCCGCCGTCGCCGCCGCGCGCGCCATCGCCTACCGCGGCGCAGGGACGGTGGAATTCATCGTGGGCTCCGACCGGCGGTTCTACTTCATGGAGATGAACACGCGGCTGCAGGTCGAGCACCCGGTCACCGAGATGATCACCGGCGAGGACCTGGTGGAATGGCAGCTGCGGGTGACCGCGGGCGAGCCGCTGCCGCGCGCGCAGGACCGTATCCGCTCATCGGGCCATGCGATCGAGGTGCGCCTGTGCGCGGAGAATCCGGCCAACGATTTCCTGCCCGAGACGGGACGCATCGGCGTGTTCGATGCGCCGTCGGGGGCCCGCCTGGACACCGGCGTGCGCGAGGGCGACGAGGTGAGCGTCTTCTACGACCCGATGATCGCGAAGCTCATCGTGCACGGGCAGGACCGCGCCGAAGCCGCGCGGCGCATGCAGTCGGCGCTCGCGGAGACGTCGCTCCTCGGCGTGCGGACCAACCTCGCGTTCCTCGAGCGTGTCGTGCGCCACCCGGCCTTCCTCGCAGGCGAGACGGACACCGGCTTCATCGAGCGCCATCGTGGCGACCTGCTGCCGCCGTTGTCCGAGGTGCCCGTCGAGGCGCTGGTCGCCGCGGCGGCGCGCGTCTTCCTCGACGAGCGCCGCGCGGTGCAGTCGCGCCCCGACTCACCCTGGAACGACACGTCGGGCTGGCGCCTCAACCAGCCCGCGCTTCGCCACATGGAGTTCCATCGCGCCGACGGCTCCGTCGCCGCGGTGGATGCGGTGATGCATGGCGACCACGCCGAGGTGACGATCGAAGGCCATGCGCATCGCGTGGCGCTCGCGCCCTCTTCCGGCGACCGGCTGCAGATCACGCTCGACGAGGAAACCTACTTCGCGAACGTCTCGCGCCTGGGCGAACGCATCTGCGCCGTCACGCCGCAGGGGCGCTTCGAGCTGGACCTCGTGGACCCCTTCCATTACGAGCCGGCCGATGCCTTGCCCGACGCGCGTCTCACCTCGCTCATGCCGGGCCGCGTCGTGAAGCTCCTCGCGAACGCAGGCGACGACGTGAAGAAGGGACAGCCGCTGCTGATCCTCGAGGCGATGAAGATGGAGCACACCATCGTGAGCCCGCGCGACGGCGTCATCGAACGCGCCGCCTTCGCCGAGGGCGAGCTCGTGCCCGCCGACGCGCTGCTCTTCGCCTTCCGCGACTGAACCCGGGGACGCACCCCCGGGACGCACCCCCCAACGTGCCGGCTGATGCCGAAGCGGGGTGCGTCCCCGGGGTGCGTCCCCGGGGTGCGTCCCCGGGTTACTTGGCGGGGCGCGGGAGCGGCTTGCCGTCGAGCCAGGCGGTGAGGTTCTCGACCACGCCCGGGCCGAACTTCGAGAAGACGGGATCGTTCACGAAGCCCAGGTGCGGGGTCAGCACGACGTTCTCGCGCTTCGCCAGCGCGTAGCCATGGGGCAGCGGCTCGTCGTCGTAGACGTCGAGCGCGGCCATCGCGGGACGGCCGGCATCGAGCGCCTTGTCGAGCGCCGCCATGTCGATCAATGCCGAGCGCGCGGTATTCACGAGGATCGAATCGCTGCGCATGCTGGCGAGCCGCCCGGCATCGAGCAGCTTGCGCGTGACCTCCGACGGGACGAGGTGCAGGCTCACCACCTTCGAGGTCGAGAGCAGCTCCTCGAGCGACACCGCCTTCGCCCCGCCCTCGGCGGCGCGCTGCGGCGTCATGTGCGGGCTCCAGGTCACGACCTCCATGCCGAAGGCCGCGCCGACATGTCCCACCTTCGCGCCGATGCCGCCGAAGCCGACGAGCCCGAGCCTCTGGCCCGAGAGCACTTGCGGCAGCCCCTTGCCGTCGCGCCACTGTCCCTTGCGCACGAGCGCCATGTAGGCCTCGAGGCGCTTGGCGGCGGCGAGGATGAGCGCCCACGTGAGCTCGGTCGTGCTCGCCTTCGACTCGCCCATCTCGGTGTGGCCCACGGCGATGCCGCGCTCGGCCATCGCGTGCGCATCGTATTGCGTGTTGCGCGCGCCGGTGAAGACGAAGAGCTTGAGGTTCGGCAGCTTCGCGACGAGGTCCGCCCTGAAAGGCGTGCGGTCGCGCACGACCACGATCGCGTTCGCGTCCGCGATGGCGCGCAGGAGCGCCTCGCCGCGCAGCCGCTCGGTATGGAAGCTGACCTCGGCTCGCGCGTGGATGTCCGACCAGTCCGCCGTCCTGCGCAGCGAATCCTCGTAGTCGTCGAGGATGACGATCCGCGGCCGCGACTCGTCCTGGAAATGGCCCGGGCCCGGGCCCATCGAAATGGAACTCATGGTCTCGCCAGCTCCGTGAATTTCTTCATGTCCTGGATGCTCGCCACGTCGCGGCAGGCCTCGACGAGCCGCGCCGCGCGCGCCTCCCCGATCACCGCGTCGGCGAGCGAATGGAACTTGCGCTCGAGATCCGCATCGGTCATCGGACGCCCGAGCGAGCCGATCGCGTGGCGCACGAAAAGGTGCTCGCGCCGGCCATCGTTGAGGATGGCGGTGACGTCCGCCGATTCCTCGGCGATGCGCTCGTCCACCGTCGCGACCACCTTGCGGCGCAGCGCGGCGACGTCCTCGCGGCGCACCACGTCGTCGTCGTACTCGCCCTCGCCCGCGCGGCCGAAGATGAGGCCGGCGGCGAACCCGTGGTAGACGCTGAACTTGCCCTGGAGCCCGTCCTGCGGCTCCTTCTTGCCGGTAAGCTCGAGCACCAGCGGATGCACCTTGAGCTCGACGCGCTCGATGTCCTCCGGGCGGATGCCCTTCGCCCGCAGCTGGGTCGCCGCATCGATGGTCGGATGGATGACGATGCCGCAGGCGAACGGCTTGTAGGTGTTGGTGGAGATCTCGAAGCGCTTGCCCAGCTCGCCGGTGATCTCGTTCCAGTCGCGCTTGTCGGAATAGACCTGGATCAGGCCGCGCGGCGCCTCGAGCGCGCGCGCGCTGGACGTGAACCCGTTCTTCGCGAGCAAGGCGGCGGTGAGCCCCGCGCGCGCGGCGGCGCCCGGATGCAGCGGCTTCGTCATGGTGCCGAACTGCTCGCGCAGGCCCACCGGCTGCGAGGCCGCGATGCCCAGCGCCATCGCCGCCTGCGGACCGTCGAGCTGCAGCAGGCGCGCGCAGCCGGCGGCGGCGCCCAGCATGCCGGTGGACCCGGTGATGTGCCAGCCGCGGTCGTAATGGTCCGGATAGATGCAGTTGCCCACGCGGCACGACACGTCGATGCCGAGCACGAGCGCGTCGAGGACCGCGCGCCCGCTCAGCCCCTGGTGCTCCGCGAGCGCCAGCACGGCCGAGGCCACGGGGCCGGCCGGGTGGATGATGGTGCGCAGGTGCGTGTCGTCGAAATCGAAGGTGTGCGACGTGATGCCGTTCACCAGCGCGGCGCTCGCCATGTCCACCCTGTCGGCGCGTCCCAGGATGCTCGCCTGGGGCGAGGGCTCGAGCATCGCGACGGCGGCCAGGGCCGCTTCGGCCGACTCGTGCCGCGCGGCGCCCACGGCGCATCCGACCCAGTTGAGGAAGGTGCGATACGCTTCGTGCTCGACCGCATCGTCCCAGCCGCGGGAGGGATGGTCCGCCACGAACGTCCCGAGGAGCTGCGTGACCGGCGGGGCCGAGGGGTCCGCCGCGACTTTGGTATTGAGTGCCATTGATCCGGGTCTTGGAATGGGGCCTGCGCGGGAGGTAAAGCGGTCCATTATAATTTGGGATCAGCCTTCCCCAGGAGATACCCCATGGCCGCCACCCTCGAAACGGCGCAGAAAGCCGCGCAATCCCGAGCCGTTCCGAACGTCAAGCTGCTCATCAACGGCCAGTTCGTGGAATCGCGCGCGGGCGAATTCCGCGACATCGTGAACCCGGCCACGCAGGAAGTCCTCGCGCGCGTGCCCATGTGCGACGCCTCCGAGATCGATGCCGCCGTCAAGGCCGCCGCCGACGCGTTCAGGACGTGGCGCAACGTGCCCATCGGCCAGCGCGCGCGCATCATGCTCAAGCTGCAGGAGCTCATCCGCCGCGACATGAAGAAGCTCGCCGCGGTGCTCACGGCCGAGCAGGGCAAGACGCTGCCCGATGCCGAGGGCGACGTCTTCCGCGGCCTCGAGGTGGTCGAGCACGCCGCCGGCATCGGCACGCTCACCATGGGCGAGTTCGTCGAGAACGTGGCGACCGGCCTGGACACCTATTCCATCCGCCAGCCGATCGGCGTCTGCGCGGGCATCACGCCGTTCAACTTCCCCGCGATGATCCCGCTGTGGATGTTCCCCATGGCGATCGTCTGCGGCAATACGTTCGTGCTCAAGCCCTCGGAGCAGGACCCGATGACCTCGATGGTGCTCGCCGAGCTCGCGATCGAGGCGGGGCTGCCCCCGGGCGTGCTCAACATCGTGCACGGCGGCAAGACGGCCGTCGACACGCTGTGCACGCATCCCGACGTGAAGGCCGTGTCCTTCGTGGGCTCGTGCGGTGTCGGCGAGCACGTGTACAAGCTCTCGAGCGAGCACGGCAAGCGCGCGCAATGCATGATGGGCGCCAAGAACCATGCCGTCGTGCTGCCGGACGCGAACAAGGAGAACACGCTCAACGCGCTCGTGGGCGCGGGCTTCGGCGCCGCCGGCCAGCGCTGCATGGCGATCAGCGTGGGCGTGCTGGTGGGCGAGGCGAACAAGTGGATCCCGGACATCGTCGCCCGGGCGAAATCCCTCAAGGTGAGCGCCGGCACCGAGCGCGGCGCCGACCTCGGCCCGCTCATCTCGAAGCAGGCGAAGCAGCGCGTGGAGAGCCTCATCGAGCAGGGCGTGAAGGAAGGCGCGAAGCTCGAGCTGGACGGCCGCAATCCCAGGATCGCCGGCTACGAGAACGGCAACTTCGTCGCGCCGACCATCTTCTCGGGCGTGAAGCCGCAACACCAGATCTACACCACCGAGATCTTCGGCCCGGTCCTGTGCCTCGTGAGCGCCGAGACGCTCGACGAGGCGATCGACCTCATCAACCGCAACCCGTACGGCAACGGCACCGGCATCTTCACGCAGTCCGGCGCCGCGGCCCGCAAGTTCCAGAACGAGATCGACGTGGGCCAGATCGGCATCAACGTGCCGATCCCGGTGCCGGTCCCCTACTTCAGCTTCACGGGCTCGCGCGGCTCGAAGCTGGGCGACCTCGGCCCCTACGGCAAGCAGGCGGTCCACTTCTACACGCAGGTGAAGACGGTGACCGCGCGCTGGTTCGACGATGCGACGGTGAGCGGCAGGATCCAGACCACGTTCCAGTCGCGCTGACGCAAGACCCGGGGACGCACCCCGGGGACTCGACGCTTAAACCATGAACATCGGGTTCATCGGGCTGGGCCACATGGGCAATCCCATGTGCCGCAACCTGCTCCGGCACGGGCATGCGCTCAGGGTGCACGACGTGGTTCCCGAGCTGGCGAGGAAGCTCGCGGCCGCGAAGGATTGCGAGGCGGCGGGCTCCATCGCGAGCTGCGCGCAGGGCGTCGGGCTCGTGATCACGATGCTTCCCTCGTCGCCGCACGTGCGTGCGGTGTACCTGGGCGAAGGCGGCCTCCTCGCGAGCGTGGCGCCCGGCACGCCGCTCATCGACTGCTCGACCATCGACCCGCTCACGGCCCGCGAGGTCGCCGCGGCGGCGAAGGCGAAGGGCTGCCCGATGCTCGATGCGCCCGTCTCCGGGGGCGTGGCGGGCGCCGAGGCCGGCACCCTCACGTTCATGGTGGGCGGCGAGGCGCACGACTTCGAGAACGCGAAGCCCGTGCTGCAGGCGATGGGCAAGAACATCGTCCATTGCGGCGCCGCGGGCAACGGCCAGGTCGCGAAGATCGCGAACAACATGATGCTTGCCATCGAGATGATCGCGACCGCCGAGGGGATGACGCTCGCCGCGAAGCTGGGAATGGATCCCAAGGTGTTCGCCTCGATCGTCAACACCTCGAGCGGCCGCTGCTGGAGCTCGGACACGTACAATCCGTACCCCGGCGTGCTGGACAACGTGCCGGCGTCGCGCGGCTACGCGGGCGGCTTCGGCGCGGACCTCATGCTGAAGGACCTCACGCTGGTGACGGACGCCGCCAGATCCGCCGCGCACCCGGTGCTGCTCGGGGCGCTCGCGCAGCAGATCTACCAGAAGCACTCCAACGACGGCCACGGAACGAAGGATTTCTCCAGCGTCATCCTCCAGTACATGAAGACCTGATGATCAGCCATCGCATCGCGGGCCACACCGCGATCATCACGATCGACAACCCGCCGGCGAACACCTGGACGCCCGAGGACCTGCGCGCGTTCCAGGAGCTCGTCGGCTCGCTCGATGCCGACCGCGGCATATACGCCGCGGTCGTCACCGGCGCGGGCGAGAAGTTCTTCTCCGCCGGCGCGGACCTCAAGTCCTTCCATCGCGACAAGGTGCTCGCGCGCCACTTCATCGCCTGCTTCGGCGCCGCGTTCGAGGCGCTCATGGGCGCGCGTTTCGTGACCATCGCCGCGATCAACGGCTACGCGATGGGCGGCGGCCTCGAGTGCACGTTGTGCTGCGACATCCGCGTGGCCGAGGAGCACGCGCAGATGGCGCTGCCCGAGCCCGGCGTGGGGCTGCTGCCGGCGGGCAGCGGCACGCAGAACCTGCCCTGGCTCGTCGGCGAGGGATGGGCCAAGCGCATGATCCTCACCAACGAGCGCGTGGACGCGGCAACGGCGCTGCGCATCGGGCTGGTGCAGGAAGTCGTGCCGAAAGGCGCAGCGCTCGCCTTCGCGACGAAGCTCGCCGAGCGGGTGGCCGCGCTCTCGCCGCGCGCGGTCGAGTACTGCAAGGGCCTCATCCACAACGCCCGCAACGGCGTGCCGCACCGCGCGGGGCTCTCGCTCGAGCGCGAGCGCTTCATGGACCTCTTCGACCATGGCGACCAGGACGAGGGCGTGAGCGCGTTCCTCGAGAAGCGCAAGCCGGAATGGAAGAACGATTGAGCCGCGGCGCGGCCGCGCGGGCCGCGCCGCCGGCCGACGAGCTGCTCGCGCACGTGCGCGCGGGCGTGGCGACCGCGACGCTCAACCGGCCGGCGGCCCACAACGCGATCTCGTGGAACATGCTGCTCGGCCTGCGCGACCGGCTCGAGGCCTGGGAGCAGGACGATGCCGTGCGCCTGATCGTGCTGCGCGGCGCCGGCGACAAGGCCTTCTGCGCCGGCGGCGACGTGCGCACGTTCCACGCCGCGTTTCGCGAGCACGGCTCGGCCGATCACGAGTTCTTCACCGTCGAATACGCGCTCGACTTCCGCATCCACACTTACGGCAAGCCGGTCGTGG
>DASTGG010000346.1:0-7515 GCA_035719385.1 Usitatibacter sp. | reverse complement strand
CGACGCTCCCGCGGCGGCGCCCGCCACGACGCCCCCGGCGGTCACCGCGCCCGCGCCCCAATCGCCCGCGCCGCAATCGGCGACGAGCACGACCGCGACGCAGAGCAGCGGCCCCACCGCGAGCGTGAAGAGTCTCGGCCTTTCGCAGGAAGCGCGCAACGAGCTCGGCGACGCGGCGATCATCGTGTCGATCAAGGCGCGCCTCATCGAGGATCTCCGCCTCGGCGTGCTCAGGATCGAGGTGGACGCGAACGACGGCGTGGTGACGCTGAACGGGCTCGCGGCCGACGACGCGGCGAAGCAGCGCGCCGAGAGGATCGCCGGGTCGGTCGACGGCGTGCGGGAAGTGCTCAACTTCCTGGCGGTCGAGCAGGCGTAGCGTTCGGTAACCCGGCGCAATAAAAAATCACGCGCGGGGCCGCCCATGCGTGGAGTATTCTTGCGCCATGCATGCCGAGCCCACCCTCGCCCGCGCCCCGGCAGCCGCGCGCCGGCGCCGCGTGCTGCTCGTCGAGGACAGCGCGCGGCTCGCCGCGAGCATCCGCGACTACCTGCAGCAGCACGGATTCGAGGTCGTGGTCGAAGCCAACGGGCTCGCCGCCGGCGAGCGCTTCGAGCGCATCGCGCCGGAGCTCGTGATCCTCGACCTCATGCTGCCCGGCAAGGACGGGCTCACACTGTGCCGCGAGATGCGCGCGCGCTCGGCCACGCCCATCCTCATGCTCACCGCGCGCGGCGAGAACATCGACCAGGTGCTGGGCCTCGAGATGGGCGCCGACGATTACGTCGTGAAGCCCGCGGAGCCGCGCGTGCTGCTCGCGCGCATCGAGGCGCTCCTGCGGCGCGCGCGCCCCGCGCCCGTGGAGTTCGTGGAGAACCGCATCGAGGCCGGCCGCCTGGCGATCGACGGCTCGCGCCGGCGCGCCTGCATCGACGGCCGCGCCGTGGACCTCACCACCGGCGACTTCGACATCCTCTGGCTGCTCGCCTCGCGGCAGGGGCAGGTCGTCACGCGCGACGAGATCCTGCGCGTCGTGCGCGGCATCGACTACGACGGGCTGGACCGCTCGATCGACGCGCGCATCTGCCGCCTGCGGCGCAAGCTCCAGGAGGCGGGCGGCGCCGAGGCGATGATCACGACCGTGCGCCTGCGCGGCTACCTCTTCGCCGGGGACGCGTAGCCCGTCCTCGCCGTGCTCCGGCTCTTCCTCCGGCTGTACCTGCTCCTCATGCTGCCCGCGACGGCGGCGTTCGTGTTCTTCATGTACGTGACCGACCAGGTGATGGCGCAGCTCCATGCCGAGGAGCAGCGCGCGCGGGCCGGCCAGGCGTTCGATCGCGCCGAGCGCGTCATCGGCGACACCCGGGTGCCCGATTGGCAGGGACGGTTGCGCGAGGTCGAGGCGACCTTCCGCGTCGCGCACGAGATCGTCCCGCTCGACCGGGCGCTCACCGACGTGTTCATGTCCTCGTCGGAGAAGGACCGGCTGCGCGCGGGCGACATCGCGTTCCGCGACCGGCCGGGCGGGGGCACCGTGTACCTGCGCCGCATCCGCGACTCCGATCGGGTGCTGCGCATCGAGTGGGTCGGCGCCTACGAATACCTCGCGCTCTACTACACGATCATCGTGGCACTGGTGACGAGCGCCGTGGCCCTCATCCTGTGGCGCTGGACACGGCCGTTATGGCGCGACCTCGAAGGCCTGCGCGCGGCGACCGCGCGCGTGGGCGAGGGCGATTTCTCGGTGCGCGCGCAGGTCGGTCCCGGCTCGCTGCTGGAGCCGATCGCCGGCGCGTTCAACGCGATGGCCGCGCGCGTCGAGGCGCTGCTGCGCTCCCATCGCGACCTCGAGCATGGCGTGGCGCACGAGCTGCGCACGCCGCTCGCGCAGCTCAAGTTCGACCTCGAGCTCGCGCGCGATGCGGGCGGGGCGGACGAGCGCGCCGGGCGCTTCGAGGCGATGGGCCACGACATCGTGGAGCTGGAGGACCTGGTCGGCGAGCTGCTCGTGCTCGCGCACCTGCGCGAGGCGCCGCCCTATCGCCCGGCGGAAGTGCCCGCGCAGCCCTTCGTCGACGAGCTCGTGCGCCGGGCGCAGGACGAGGCGCGCGCGCTCGAGCGCGACGCCGCCATCGAGGTGCGCGGCAACGTGCCCGCGACGCTCACCTGCGATCCGAAGTACCTCGCACGCGCCATCGCCAACGTGCTGCGCAATGCCGTGCGCCACGCGCGCTCGCGCGTCGTGCTCACGATGGCGCGCGACGCTTCGCGCACGACCATCAGCGTCGACGACGACGGCCCCGGCATGCCGCCGGAAGACCGCGAGCGGCTCCTCGAGCCGTTCGCGCGCCTGGATGCGAGCCGCGCGCGCGAAGGCGGCGGCGTCGGCCTCGGGCTCGCGATCGTGAAGAGCGTCGCGGAATGGCACGGCGGCGTGGTGCAGCTCGGCGATTCGCCGCTGGGCGGCGCGCGCGTATCGATCAGCTGGTGATGTCGCGCCGCTTGCGCGGGCGCGCACGGCGCGCGCGCGCAAGCCAGTGCCCGAACTCGGCCGCGGGAAGCGGCCGGCATACGAGGTAGCCCTGGCACGCAGGGCAGCCCTCGCGGCGCAGGAACTCGAGCTGCGACTCGCGTTCCACGCCCTCGGCGACGACGTCGAGGCCGAGGCCGCGCGCGAGCCCGATCACCGCGGAGACGATGGCGCCGCCGCCGGCGCGATCGCGCGTCGCGAGCGCCGCTGAACCCGCGGCGTCGAGGTCCGCGACGAAGGTGCGGTCGATCTTGAGCGTATCGACCGGCAGGTGGCGCAGGTGCGACAGGCTCGAGTACCCGGTGCCGAAGTCGTCGATCGCGATGCGCACGCCGAGGCTGCGCAGGTTGGCGAGCACGACGCTCGCGCCCTCGACGTCGCGAACCATGCTGGTTTCGGTCATCTCGAGCTGCAGCCAGGCGGGGTCGCATCCGGTCTGCTCGAGGATGCGGCGCAGGTCGCCCACCATCGAGCCGTCGCGCAGCTGCCCCGCCGAGACGTTCACTCCGAGGACGAGGTCGCCCAGGCCGGCATCGCGCCAGGCGCGCGCCTGGCGGCAGGCGGCCTCGAGCACCCAGCGCCCGATCTCGTGGCCGAGGCCGGACTCCTCGGCGAGCGGGATGAAGCTCTGCGGCATCACGAGGCCGCGCCCCGGGTCGTGCCATCTCAGCAGCGCCTCCGCACGCCGCACGGCGCCCGTCGCGATGTCCATGATCGGCTGGAAGTGCAGGGCCAGCTCGTCGCCGCGCAGCGCCCGCCGCAGGTCGCGCTCGACCTCGAGGCGCCGCGCGCGGCGCCGCCCGAGCTCCGCCGAGAACGGCCGGAAGCCGTTGCGGCCGAGCTCCTTGGCGTGATACATCGCCGCATCGGCGTTCTTGAGCAGCGTCTCCGCGTCGGTGCCGTCGTCCGGGTGCAGGGCGAGGCCGATGCTGCCGCTCACGTGGATCTCGTGGCCGTCCACCTGGAACGGGCGGCGCACCTCGTCGAGCATCTTTCGCGCGACGCGCTCCGGCGCCGAAGCCTCGGCGACGTCCTCCAGCAGGACGATGAACTCGTCGCCCGAGATGCGTGCGAGCAGGTCGGTTTGCCGCAGCACGCCGCGGATGCGCCGCGCGAGATCCTTCAGCAGCTCGTCGCCCACGCGGTGGCCGAGCGTGTCGTTCACGTCCTTGAAGCGGTCCAGGTCGAGGAACATGACGCCCACGCGCGTGCGCGAGCGCCGGGCACGCGCGAGCGCAGCTTCGAGGCGGTCGTGCAGCAGCACGCTGTTCGGCAGGCCGGTGAGCCCGTCGTGCGTCGCCATGAACTGCAGGCGCTCCTCGGCCTGCATGCGCGAGGACACGTCCTGCGCGAGCGACAGGATGGAGATCACGCGCCCGGTCTCGTCGCGCATCGCGGAGTTGTGCCACTCCACCCAGATCACCGAGCCGTCCTTGCGATAGTTGCGGTGCAGGAGCGTGGCGTGGCGCTCGCGGCCCTCGACGAGCGCGCGGATCATCGCCTCCGCGTTCGCGCGGTCCTCGTCGTAGATGTGGCGCCAGGTGTCGAGCGTGCGGCCGAGCGTTTCCGCGGCCTCCCAGCCGAAGATCGCCTGCGCCTGCCCCGACCAGCGCACGATGCGCAGCTCCGTGTCCCACTCGATCACCGCGAGCGGCGTGTTGTCGAAGTGCGCGGAGAGGATCGAGTTGGCGCGGCGCAGCTCCTGCTCGACGCCTTTCTGCTCGTGGATGTCGCTGGTGGTGGCGTAGTAGCCGAGGTAGCGGCCGTCCACGAAGCGCGGCGTGAGGCGCACGATCATCCAGCGCCTGCGGCCGTCGGCGAAGCGCACGAGGCGCTCGACGGCGAGCGTCTCGCCGCGGCGCACGCGCTCGACGACGGGCTCGATCAGCGCCCAGCGCTCCTCGCCCAGCACCTCGCGCACCGTGTGCCCCACGACCTCGTCGTGGCGCCGCCCGATGTACTCGAGGAACGCGTCGTTCACGTAGCGGTAGCGCACGTCCTCGTCCACGAAGCACATGGGCGTCGGCACCGAGTCGATGACCTGGCGAAGCTGGCGCTCCTTGTCCTCGATCGCCGCCTGGGCCGTCTTGATCTCGTGGATGTCGGTCGAGATGGCGTAGTAGCCGCGCACGACGCCGTGCGCGTCGCGCCGCGGCACGAGCCGCACGCGCGCCCAGCGCTGCTCGCCGTCCGGCGTGCCGAGCAGGCGCTCGTAGCTGCTCTCGAAACCGAGCGCCACGCGGGCGAGGCCGGACTTGAGCTCCTCGACGACGTCCGGCGGGTTGATCTCCTCCGGGAAGCGCCCGATGGTGTCCTCGCGCCGGAAGCCGCGGCTCGCGAGGAACACGTTGTTCACGAAGGTGCAGCCCTTCTCCAGGTCGACGTAGGCGATCGCCTCGGGGATGTTCTCGGTGAAGAAGCGCAGCTCCTCCTCGCGCGCGGCGAGCGCGGCCTGCGTCTGCTTCACCTCCGTGATGTCGTGGCCGACGAGGTACATGCCCTTCACCGCGCCGGCGTCGTCGAAGTCCGGCACGGCCTTCACGTGGAACCAGTGCTGCTGGCCCGAAGGCAGCGTGACGAGCCGCTCGTAGGTCGCGACCTCCCCATGCTCGAGCACCTTGCGCGTGCGCTGCGCGACCCACGCGCCGGCTTCCTCGCCGACCACCTCCTCGATCGTCCTGCCGACCACGTCTTCCATGCGCATCTCGCGCTGCTCGGCGAAATGGCGGTTGGCGAAGGCGATGCGGTAGTCGCGATCGATGTAGCAGACGGAGTCCGGGATGTTGTCGGTGAACAGCCGCAGCCGCGCTTCCTGCGCGTGCAGCCGCTCCTGCGCGAGCTTGATGTCGTGGATGTCGCTGCCGACGAAGTAATAGCCGTGGAAGAGGCCGTCGGCGTCGCTGAGCGGCGTGAGGCGCACGAGGTGCCAGCGCGGCTCGCCGCCCGCCGCGAAGATGCGCTCGAAGGTGCAGGTCTCGCCGTTGCGCAGCACCGCCAGCCGCGGCACCACGTACCGGTCGTAGCCTTCCTGGCCGATGACCTCGCTCACGTGGCGGCCGACGACCGCCTCGGGCGCCATGCCGTGGAGCGCGCCGAAGAGCTTGTTGGCGAAGACGTAGCGCAGCTGCGCGTCGACCACCGCGATCGGGTTGGGGATGTTCCCCGAGAAGAAGCGCAGCCGCGCCTCCTGCGCCTCGATCGCCTCGCGCAGCCGGTGGTCGGCGTCCACGTCGATCACGAGCGAGTAGATGCCGCGCACGCTGCCGTCGTCCGCGTGGTCCGGCACGAGGTGCACGCGCACCCAGCGCAGCTCGCCCTCGGGCGTGCGCGCGAGCCGCTCGTAGACGCGCTTCTCGCCGGTGAAGGCGAGATCCACCTCGGGGCCGGCGACCGCCAGCGTCTCCGGGTCGAAGACCTCGTCGATGCGCCGGCCGATCGCGTCCGGCTGCATCATGCGATCGATGCCCGGGCGGTTCGCGAAGCGCAGCCGCCGGTCGCTGTCGATGTACGACATCGGCACGCCGGTGTTGTCGATCACGAGCGAGAGCTGCCGCTCGCGCTCGGCGAGCGCCTCCTCGGCCTGCTTGAGCGGCTGGATGTCGACGAGCACGACGAGCACGCCGACCACGTCGCCGCCATCCTCGCGCAGGGGGAAGTAATGCGCCTTGACCCAGAGGCCCGCGTGCGGCCCCTCGCGGTTGCGCCGGTCGTAGGCGACGTGCTCGCCCTGGAGCGCCCGCAGCAGGTAGGCGCGGCGGCTGTCCTCGGGCAAACGCTGGAAGACCTCGTCGGGGCTGCGCCCCATCATGTCCGCGGCGTCCTTGCCGGATTGCGCCGCATATGCGGGGTTCGCGTACCGGTAGCGCAGCCGCGTGTCGAGCACGCAGGCGGGCAGCCCCAGCAAGTCCAGCCCCGGGCGCAGCGCCACGAGGCGTGCCTCGAGGCCGGGACGCCCGAGCGTGAGGGAGGGGCTCATGGAAATATTTTCCGAGGCGAAAACGGTAAACTTCAGGGCTCCGGTCCACAATCGCGCGCCCGTTGCACCTGTAACCCGCTGCGCCGCGCCGCCTTCGCCATGAACCTCCATCGCCTCCTCCAGGACCGCGCCGCCGCCGGCCGGCCCGTTCGCGTCGTGCTGGTCGGCGCGGGCAAGTTCGGATCCATGTACCTGTCGCAGGCCCGCCGCACGCCGGGCATCCACGTGCTCGCCGTGGCCGACCTCGCGCCCGAGCGCGCGAAGGCTTCGCTCGCCCGCGTGGGCTGGGAAGCGGATCGCTTCGCCGCCACATCGCTCGACGATGCCGCGAAGGGCGGGCGCACGTTCGTCACCGACGACGCGCAACGCGCCATCGCGCATCCCGCCACCGAGGTCGTGATCGACGCGACCGGCAGCCCCGCCGCCGGGATCGCGCACGTGCTGTCGTGCTGCACGCACGGCAAGCACATCGTCATGGTGAACGTCGAGGCGGATGCGCTCGCCGGCCCGCTGCTCGCCGCGCGCGCACGCGAGGCGGGCATCGTCTATTCGCTCGCCTATGGCGACCAGCCCGCGCTCATCTGCGAGCTCGTCGACTGGGCGCGCGCCGCCGGCTTCACGGTGGTGGCCGCGGGCAAGGGCACCAAGTACCTGCCGGCGTACCACGCGTCCACGCCGAAGACGGTGTGGGGCCATTACGGATTCAGCGACGAGATGGTCGCGCGCGGCGACTTCAACGCGCAGATGTTCAACTCGTTCCTCGACGGGACCAAGAGCGGCATCGAGATGGCGGCGGTGGCGAACGCGACCGGCCTCACGCCCGCGCCCGACGGCCTCGCTTTCCCGCCGTGCGGCGTGGACGATCTCGCGCGCATCCTCAAGCCGCGCGCCCACGGCGGAAGCCTGCACCACGCGGCGCAGGTGGAGGTGATCTCCAGCCTCGAGCGCGACGGGCGGCCGGTGTTCCGCGACCTTCGCTGGGGCGTGTACGTGACTTTCGCGGCCGAG
>DASTGG010000345.1:0-3689 GCA_035719385.1 Usitatibacter sp. | reverse complement strand
ATCCACCGCGATCGCGTATCCCTCGTCGGCGTCGGGACCCCCGACGCACGGGCCGACGTAGGAAATCCAGGAGGAGACTACGGCGATGAGACTTGGAGGTCGCGCGTTCTTTGTCGTGCTGTGCAAGCCTAGCGGTCGGTTCGCGTAACCCCCCTACCTGCACAGGTAGGATTCATCTCGAGTGTTGTGTGCGTCACAAGAAAGGTGCGCACGATGCCTGTTTCGCGCCCACGCGGAAGGCTGCGGCTTCCGTTCAAAGTGCCGGTTCCGCCGGGCGTCGCAAGTCAAGCGTCATCGGACACTGCGGGTTGCGCGCCTCGCGCGCGACGGTCATCGCGCCCGGCGTGTGGCCGAAGGGCTGGAAGCGCGCATGGCGCCGCGCCTCGGCTTCGAGCGCGTTCACCGGGAACGTCGCGAAGTTGCGCCCGCCCGGATGCGCGACGTGATACGTGCAGCCGCCGAGCGAGCGGCCATTCCAGGTATCGACGAGGTCGAACACGAGCGGCGCATGCACGCCGATCGTCGGATGCAGCGACGAGGGCGGATTCCACGCGCGAAAACGAAGCCCCGCGACGAACTCGGCCGTGCGAGCCGTCGGCGTCATGGGCAGCGCGCGGCCGTTGCACGCGATGACGTGGCGATGCGGATTCAGCCGCTCGGCCTTCACCTGCAGCCGCTCGACCGATGAATCGACATAGCGCGAGGTGCCGGTCTGCGCGGCCTGCTCGCCCAGCACGTGCCAGGGCTCGATCGCCTGCCGCAGCTCGAGCTCCACCTCGCCGATGACGACCGAGCCGATCCGCGGGAAGCGGAACTCGAAGAAGGGGGCGAACCACTCGACGCGGAAGGGATAGCCGGCCGTCGCGAGATCCTCGACCACGTCGCGCAGGTCCGCGGCGACGAAGTGCGGCAGCATGAACTCGTCGTGCAGCCGCGCGCCCCAATCGACCAGCCGGCCGCGCCACGGGTGCGCCCAGAAGCGCGCGACGAGCGCTCGCAGGAGCAGCACCTGCAGCAGGCTCATGCGCGCATGGGGCGGCATCTCGAACGCGCGGAACTCGAGCAACCCGAGGCGGCCCGTGGCGGTTTCCGGCGCGTAGAGCTTGTCGATCGAGAACTCGGCGCGGTGCGTGTTGCCGGTGAGGTCCACGAGGAAATTGCGCAGGATGCGATCGACGAGCCAGGGCTTCTCGTTGGGCCGGCCGGGCGGGAACTGCCGGTCCATCTCGGCGAAAGCGATCTCGAGCTCGTAGAGCGTGTCGCTGCGCGCCTCGTCCACGCGCGGGCTCTGGCTCGTGGGCCCGACGAAGAGCCCCGAGAAAAGGTACGAAAGCGCGGGATGGTTCTGCCAGTAGCCGACGAGGCTTCGCAGCAGGTCGGGGCGGCGCAGCAGCGGGCTGTCCGCGGCCGTGGGTCCGCCGAGCGTCACGTGGTTGCCCCCGCCGGTGCCGCTGTGCCGGCCGTCGAGCATGAACTTCTCGGTGCCGAGGCGCGCGAGCCGCGCTTCCTCGTAGAGCGTTTCCACGTTCTGCCGCAGCTCGTTCCAGTCGGCCGCGGGATGGATGTTCACCTCGATCACGCCGGGATCGGGCGTGATGGCGAGCCGCGCGAGACGCGGGTCGGGCGGCGGCGGATAGCCTTCGAGGCGCACGCGCATGTCGAGCGCCTGCACGACCGACTCGATCGCCGCGACGAGCGAGATGAAATCCTCGAGCAGCGGCAGCGGCGGCAGGAAGACGCAGAGCCTGCCCTTGCGCAGCTCGACGGCGAGCGCCTGCTTGATGACCGCGCGCGCGTTGTCGCGAGCGCCGGTCTTCGATTTCGAGCGCGCGGGACGGCGATTGCCCAGGGCATCGCGCCGGTCGAACGGATCCTGCGCGATCGTGGCTTCGTCTTCACCGGGCAGCGTGTCGGGAAGCGAGGCGAGCGGCAGGCGGTAACCCATGACGGAATCGCCCTCGGTGAGGAAGACCTTCCCGCGGCGCAGCGGCCAGGGCGAGCTCTGCCACCGGGTGGGCGCCTTCGCGTTCGCGCGCGCCGCGGCCTTCAACGGCAGCACGTAACCCGCGGGGACAGCGAGGCCTGCCGCGAGGCGCTCGCCGAGCCGCCGGCGCGCGGGCTCGGTCGTCGTGTCCTCGGCCAGGGGATCGATGCCGACCGGCAGCTTCGCCTCATCGCGAATGATGCGCCACGGATCCTCGTACGCGGGCTGCACGAAATCGGCGGAGAGGCCCAACGCCTGCGCGAGCTCCCGCGCGAAGCGTCCCGCGTCCTCGTGCGTATGCGTGGCGGCATCGCCGGGATCGTTCTCCTCGTCCCACAGCGGTACGCCGTCCTTGCGCCAGAAGCACGAGAGCGCCCAGCGCGGGAGCGCCTCGCCCGGGTACCACTTCCCCTGGCCGTAATGCAGCAGGCCGCCGGGTGCGAAGCGGCGCCGCAGGCGCACCAGCAGGTCGTTCGCGAGCCGCAGCTTGCGCTCCGAGAGCGCGGTGTAGTTCCATTCCGGCCCTTCCATGTCGTCGATGGACACGAAGGTCGGCTCGCCGCCCACCGTGAGGCGCACGTCGCCCTGTACCAGCTCGCGGTCGACCTGCGCGGCGAGGGCCTCGATGTCCTGCCACTGCGCGTCCGTGAAGGGCCGCGTGACGCGCGGATCCTCGTGGATGCGCGTCACGCTCATCTCGAACGTGAACCGCGCGTTGGCGACGTCGGCGAGACCGGTCACCGGGGCGGCGCTGCCGGGTATCGCCGTGCACGCGAGCGGAATGTGCCCTTCGCCCGCGAGCAGGCCCGACGTGGCATCGAGCCCGATCCATCCCGCGCCCGGGACGTACGCCTCGCACCACGCGTGCAGGTCGGTGAAGTCCTTGTCCGGCCCGGCGGGTCCTTCGAGCGGCGCCTGGTCCGCCCGCAGCTGGATGAGATAGCCCGACACGAAGCGCGCGGCGATGCCCAGGTGCCACATCACCTGCACGAGAAGCCACGCCGAGTCGCGGCACGAGCCCTGCGCGAGCTCGAGCGTGCGCTCCGGCGCCTGCACGCCCTGCTCCATGCGGATGCGGTAGTCGATGTCCTCGCGCACGCGCCGGTTCACCTCGATGAGGAAATCGACGGTGGCGATCTCGCGGCCCGCAAGCTGCCCGCGGATTCGCTCGACCCACTTCGCGAGCCGCGGGCCGGCGGGCTCGGCCTCGAGATAGGGAGCCAGCTCGCGCGCGGTCTCGGGCAGGTAGCGAAACGGATACTTCTCCGCGCTCGCATCGACGAAGAAGTCGAACGGATTGATCACCGTCATGTCGGCAACGAGGTCAACGTCGATCTGCAGCTCGCGCGTCTTCTCCGGAAACACCGCGCGCGCGATCCAGTTGCCGTAGGGATCCTGCAGCCAGTTCATGAAATGCTTCGCCGGCGCGATGCGCAGCGAATAACCCTGGATCGGCGTGCGCGCGTGCGCGGCCGGCCGCAGCCGGATCTCGTGCGGCGACAGGCCGACGGGCCGGTCGTACTCGTAGCGCGTGCGATGGTGGAGGGCGACCTTGATCATCTTTCGATGCCGCCGCCGTCACCCCGGCGTTGGCCTGAGTGACGGCACGCCGCTACTCCAGCCAGTCCGGATCCGGCAACTCGGAGAACACGCGGCGCAGGCCGCCGCCCCAGCGCGAGCGCAGCATGGTGAAGTAGGGATCGCC
>DASTGG010000344.1:0-12162 GCA_035719385.1 Usitatibacter sp. | reverse complement strand
TGAACTCGCGCGGGTTGCCAAGGTTCATCGGGCCGGTCACGTCGTCGCCCGTGGCCATGAGGCGCATCAGGGCCTCCACCAGGTCGTCCACGTAGCAGAACGAGCGCGTCTGCGAGCCGTCGCCGTAGACGGTGATGTCCTCGCCGCGCAGCGCCTGCACGATGAAGTTCGACACCACGCGCCCGTCGTTCGGGTGCATGCGCGGGCCGTACGTGTTGAAGATGCGCGGCACCTTGATGCGCAGGTTGTGCTGGCGGTGGTAGTCGAAGAAGAGCGTCTCGGCGCAGCGCTTGCCCTCGTCGTAGCAGGAGCGCAGGCCGATGGGATTCACGTGGCCCCAGTAGCTCTCGACCTGCGGATGCACCTCCGGGTCGCCGTACACCTCGCTCGTGGAGGCCTGCAGGATCTTCGCCTTCACGCGCTTGGCGAGCCCCAGCATGTTGATGGCGCCGTGTACGCTGGTCTTGGTCGTCTGCACCGGATCGAACTGGTAGTGGATCGGCGCCGCGGGGCACGCCATGTTGTAGATCTCGTCCACCTCCACGTACAGCGGGAAGGTGACGTCGTGGCGCATCAGCTCGAAGTGCGGGTTGCCGAGCAGGTGGGTGATGTTTTCCTTGGTGCCGGTGAAGAAGTTGTCCACGCAGAGCACGTCGGCGCCCTGCTCCAGCAGCCGCTCGCACAGGTGCGATCCGAGGAAGCCTGCGCCGCCGGTCACCAGCACGCGCTTGTGTGTGGAGTATTCACGTGATTTCAATTGGGGCATCCCCTTTTCATTCTTCTCCGGCACAATTCTACGTAGAATCGCCCGACCCTTCCTGCCCATGTCCAACGTCCTCGTCACCGGCGGTGCCGGCTACATCGGCACCCACATCCTCACCGTGCTAGCCGCCGCCGGCCATCGCTGCGTCGTCGCCGACAATTTCAGCAACAGCTCGCCCACGGCGATCGAGCGCGTTCGCGCCCTCGTGCCCGCCGACTCCGTGCATCTTTACGCCGTCGACATCCGTGATCGCTCCGGGCTGCAGGGGATATTCCGCAAGCACGCGATCGACAGCGTCATCCACATGGCGGGACTGAAGGCGGTCGGCGAATCGGTCGAGCAGCCCGAGCGCTACCACGACAACAACGTGCGCGGCACGCGCGTGCTGCTCGAGGTGCTGCAGGAAGCCGGGGCGCGCGACTTCGTGTTCAGCTCCTCGGCCACGGTTTACGGGGCGCCCGAGAGCGTGCCCATCGCGGAGAACGCGCGCACCGCGCCGCAGAGCCCGTACGGCGAGAACAAGCTCGAGATCGAGGCGATGCTGGTCGAGCTCGCGCGCCGCGACCCCTCATGGCGAGTGGCGAACCTGCGCTACTTCAACCCGGTCGGCGCGCACGAGAGCGGCACCATCGGCGAGGACCCGGCCGGCATCCCGAACAACCTCATGCCCTTCATCTGCCAGGTCGCGGCGGGGCGGCACGAGGCGCTCAACGTCTACGGCAGCGACTATCCGACGCCCGACGGCACGGGCGTTCGCGATTACATCCACGTGCTCGATCTCGCCGAGGGCCACGTCGCGGCGCTCGATGCGCTGCAACGTGCGCCCAGGGGCACGGTGATGACGGTGAACCTCGGAACGGGGCGCGGCTACAGCGTGCTCGAGCTCGTGGAGGCTTTCGAGCGCGTGAACGGTGTCAAGATCCCGCGGCGCATCGGGCCGCGCAGGCCCGGCGACATCGCGACCTGCTACGCCGATCCCGGGCTCGCGGAGAGACTGTTGGGCTGGAAGGCGCGGCGCGGCATCGAGGAGATGTGCCGCGATGCGTGGCGGTGGCAGAAGGCGAATCCGAAGGGGTATGGCGGGTGATGGATCCCGGCCCGTTGGTGCAATGGCAGCAGCGGGGATGACGCTTACGCCCTCTCAACCATGGTCCTGCGTCACCAGCGGCAGTGGCGAACTGCCGGATCTGGACAGGAAGTCGGCGTAGGCCGCCTTGAGGCCCGTCGTGAGGCTCGTCTTCGCGGCCCACCCCATCCGCCGAAGGCGTGACACATCGAGCAGTTTTTGCGGCGTGCCGTCCGGCTTGGCCGTGTCGAAGACGAGCCGCCCCTCGAATCCCACGATTCCCTGCACTGTCTCGGCGAGTTCTCGAATGGTGATGTCGCGTCCGCATCCAATGTTGATCAGCGGCGGACCCTGGCTTTCAAGGACCGGGGACAATGTGGCCTCGGCCTCCTTCATCAAGTGAAAGCAGGCGTCAGCCAGGTCGTCGCTGAAGAGGAACTCCCGCCGCGGCTTGCCCGTTCCCCATACGACGACCTCGCGATCCCCCCGCACCTTCGCCTCGTGGAATTTCCGGATCAGCGCCGGAATCACGTGGCTGTTCTGCAGGTCGTAGTTGTCCCCCGGGCCGTACAGGTTGGTGGGCATCGCGGCGAGATAGCGCGTACCGTACTGGCGGTTGTAGCTCCAGCACATCTCGATGCCGGCGATCTTCGCCAGCGCGTACGGGCGGTTGGTAGCCTCGAGCGGACCGGTGAGGAGGTATTCCTCCTTGATCGGCTGTGGACAGTCTCGCGGGTAGATGCACGAGGAGCCGAGGAACAGCAGCCGCTTGACGCCCGCCTCGTACGACCCGTGGATCACATTGGTCTGGATCGCGAGGTTCTGGTAGATGAACTCCGCAGGGTAGGTGTCGTTCGCCAGGATGCCGCCGACCTTCGCCGCAGCAACGAAAACGTGATCGGGTTTCTCGCGCCGCAGGAACGTCCGTGTGGCTGCCTGGTCGGTCAGGTCGAGCTCGGCATGGGTGCGCGTGAGGATGTTGCGACAGCCTTCCTGGCGCAACTTCCGGACGATGGCCGAGCCGACGAGCCCGCGATGTCCGGCGACGTAGATCCTTGCGTCGGCTTCCATCTCACTCGTGATAGTCGTACACGAGGTAGCCGTGGCGCTTCACGAGCTCGTCGCGCTCGGCGGCGATGAAATCTTCGCGCACCATCTCGGCGACCAGCTCGTGGAAAGTGACCTTCGGGGACCAGCCGAGCCTGGTTCTGGCCTTCGTCGCGTCGCCCAGCAGCGTTTCCACCTCCGTGGGCCGAAAGTAGCGTGGATCGATCGCCACGATGCACCGGCCCTTGTCGTCGTAGCCCTTCTCGTCCCGGCCGCTGCCTTCCCACCGCACCTTGATGTCGAGCTCGTTCGCCGCCGCCTCGACGAACTGGCGCACGCTGTACTGCTGGCCCGAGGCGATCACGTAATCCTCCGGCTGGTCCTGCTGCAGCATGAGCCACTGCACCTCGACGTAATCCTTCGCGTGCCCCCAGTCGCGCTTGGCGTTGAGGTTGCCGAGGTACAGGCAATCCTGCAGGCCCAGCTTGATGCGGGCGAGCGCGCGCGTGATCTTGCGCGTGACGAATGTTTCGCCGCGCACCGGGCTCTCATGGTTGAAGAGGATGCCGTTGCACGCGTACATCCCGTAGGCCTCGCGGTAGTTCACCGTGATCCAGTACGCGTAGAGCTTCGCGACGGCATACGGCGAGCGCGGGTAGAAGGGTGTGCTTTCCTTCTGCGGCGTCTCCTGGACGAGACCGTAAAGCTCCGAGGTCGACGCCTGGTAGAAACGCGCCTTGTTCTCGAGGCGAAGGATGCGAATGGCCTCGAGCACGCGCAGTGTGCCGAGCGCATCCGAATCGGCCGTGTACTCCGGCTCCTCGAAGCTCACGCCGACGTGGCTTTGCGCGGCGAGGTTGTAGATCTCGTCCGGCTGCACCTGCTGGATGATGCGGATGAGGCTGCTGGAATCCGTCATGTCGCCGTGGTGCAGGATGAACCGGCGGTCCTGGACGTGCGGATCCTGGTAGAGATGGTCGATCCGGTCGGTGTTGAAGAGCGATGTGCGCCGCTTGATACCGTGCACCTCGTAGCCCTTGTCCAGCAGCAGCGCGGCAAGATAGGAGCCGTCCTGCCCGGTGACGCCGGTGATGAGTGCGACCTTGTTCATAGGTCCTCTTCCCGGCCGCTCATTCATGCGACGCGGCGGGTTCGATACGCCCATAGGAATCTTCCAGGCGAACGATGTCGTCCTCGCCGACATAGTCGCCGCTTTGCACTTCGATCATGACGCAGTCGATCTTTCCGGGATTGGAAAGGCGATGCGGGGTCCCGGCCGGGATGTAAGTCGATTCGTCCACGCGCACGAGCTTCTCGGTGTCCCCGTTCACGACGAGCGCGGCGCCGGCGATGACCACCCAGTGCTCGCTGCGGTGGTGATGCTTCTGCAATGAAAGCGAGGCGCCCGGCTTCACGACGATGCGCTTGATCTTGAACCGCGGACCTTCCTCGAGAATGGTGTAGGTACCCCAGGGACGCGCCACCGTGCGATGCAGGCGATAGCTTTCGTGGTTGCGCCGCTTGAGCTCCGCGACCACTTCGCGGACTTCCTGCGCCTTCCCGCGATCGGCCACCAGCAACGCATCGGGCGTGTCCACGATCACCAGGTTCGTCACGCCGACCGCAGCGACGAGCCTGCTGTCGCTGCTGACCATGGTGTCGGAGACATTGACCAGCACCGCTTCGCCCGTCACGCGGTTGCCATCGGCGTCGGGGGTCCCCAGCTTGCTCACCGCACTCCAGGAACCGATGTCACTCCAGCCGAATTGCCCGGGCACCACGACCGCCGACTGCGAATTCTCCATGACGGCGTAGTCGATCGAGACGGCGGGTACCGTCTCGAACGTGGCGGTATCGAGCTGGATGCATCCATGGCGGCAGCTCGCACGGCTTGCCGCCCAGCATTGCCGCACCGCTTCCAATAGCGCCGCGGCATGCGCTTCCAGTTCCCGCAGCGCAGTCGCCGCGGTGAGGCAGAACATGCCCGCGTTCCAGAGGTGGTTGCCGCCCTCCACGAATCGCCGGGCGCGCTCGATGTCGGGCTTTTCCACGAAGGCCGCAACCTTCCGCGTCGTCTGGTCCGCGAGCGCCTCTCCGCACTCGATATAGCCGAAGGCCGTCTGCGCCTCGTGCGGCACGATGCCGAAGGTGGCGATTAGGCCGAGGGCAGCGGCATCGCGGGCACGGCAGGCCGCGACGGCGAACCCCGCGACGTCCTCGACGAGGTGGTCGGCCGGCAGCACCAGCATGATGGTATCGGGGCCGAACCTTTCGGCAATCGACAGCGCCGCGATCGCGATGGCCGGCGCGGTGTTGCGGCCGACGGGCTCCAGGATGAACTCGGCGTGGACCGCGGCGTTCCGGCCCCGCGCTGCATCGAACTCCGCCTTGCTCTGGAAGAAGTGCTCGCGGTTGGTGATTGTCACGATCGTCTCGACCCCATCGAGCGACATCACCCGCGCGTACGTCTTGCGTAACAGCGATTCGCCGTCCGCCATGCGCATGAAGGGCTTGGGCTGCAGCTCGCGCGAGAGCGGCCACAGGCGCACGCCGGCGCCTCCGGAAAGGATCACCGGCACGATGGACGGATGCTCGACTACCGAGGGCGTGCTCGCGCGCGCCATCTACTGCACTCCCTTGTTCCCTTGTCGGGATCGATTATTGGCGGCAGTCGCATGGCGCGACCGCCGCCAGAGATCGTAGCAAGCCGTGCCGGCTGTCGCGACCTTCGATTACAGATGAAAGGCCGGACAACCACTATTGTAAGCGGGAATCCTGGCCTCAGACACGTGCTCCCGGGCTTGCTTCCGGGGCGCGTCCATGCCGCCTTGCTTCCTGAGAAGCTGCTGGGATGGACGGCACGGCCTGGCATCGAGGAGATGTGCCGCGGCGGCCGGGATGACGCTCACTCCATCATCGCCTTGCGCACCAGCGGCAGCGGCGGCGCGCCGTAGCTGAGCAGCTTGTCGTGGAATTGCTGCCATGACGAGCGGCCGCCGTGCCTGGCGGTCCAGTCGTCGCGAAGCTGGCGGATCATGAGCTTGCCGAGCGTGTAGTTGCCATACGCGGGATCGAACGTGCCGCGAGCGGCCTGCTGGCGCGCGTTGCCGGGATCCTGGAACGCCATGTCGCGGAACATCGCCTCGGACTGCGCGACGGTCATTCCGCCGGTGTGCAGGCCGATCGCCGAGAGGTAGCGCACGTCGCGCAGCAGCGCGTTCACGATCTGCGCGACGTGGATGCCGGGGTCGCCGTTGCCGAGCCCCTCCTCCCACATCATCTCCTCGGCGTAATGCGCCCACCCTTCCGTGAACGCATAGCTGCGGTAGAGGCGGCCCACCTTCGAGGGCACGCGGTTCTCGTGCAGGTGCTGCAGGAAGTGGCCGGGCCACACTTCGTGCACCGAAAAGAACAGCAGGTCGTCGGTGTCCGGGATGTACGCACGTTGCTCCGCGGCGGTCCACGCCGGATCGGGCGGCGCGATGAAGAAGATCGACGGCAGCCGCTTCTCGTACGGACCCGGCGCGCTCATGTACGCCGAGTTCCAGCGCTGGTGCGGCGGGGCTTCGCGAACGATCGCGACCTCGTCCGAAGGAATGCTCACGACGTGCTTGTCGAGGATGAACTGGCGCAGCTCCACGAGCTGCAACGACGCGGTCTTCACCGGCCCCTGCGCGGGCTTGCGCGACTGCACGCGGTCCACGCACGCCTTGACCGGCGAGCCGGGCATCACCTTGAAGCATGCCTCCTTGAGCGCGGCGAGATTGCGCTGCAGGTCGCGCTCGCCCATCGCCTTCAGCTCCTCGAGCGGCGTGTCCACGCGCTCCGTGTCGTGCAGCATCTGCCGGAATCGCGCGGGCCCCATCGCGAAGTCCTCCGTGGCCGATGGAAGCTGCGACTCGATCCACGCGTCGAAGTCCTTGAGCGCGGCCGCCGCCGCCGCGTTCGAGGCGCGCAGGTCGGCCTGCAGCGCGGCATCCTTGACCGGCTCGAACATGGACGGCACGTCGTTCTCGAAGTGCCGCACGAGGCCGCCCACGATGAGGTGGCCGAGCTGGACGTACGTTCGCGGCATCGGCGATTGCAGGTTCTCGCGCGCCTGCCGCGCGGCCGCCGGAATGCCCTGCTGGTACTTCACGAACGCGCGCAGCCGCTGCTCGAGCGGCGCGTACTCGCGCTCGAGGTACACGTCCGGCGAGAGCGCGAAGCCGTAGTACGCCGGGTTGCGGAACGGCTGGCGCATCGTCTCGAGCCAGAAGAGCTCGCCGTCGATGGCGGCGACGAGGTAGTCGCGCTCGAAACGCTGCGCCTCGGTGAGCGATGGGAAGGCGCCGGCACGATCGCGCGCCGCGTGCAGGCGCGCTGCGCGATGGGCGAATGCGGCGGGCGCGAGATCCGGCAGGCGCCCGTCGTACTCGTGCCGGCCCATCCTCACCGCGCGCTGCGGCTGCTCGGCGAAATCGGCCTCGATGAACTCGTCGACGAAGGCGTCCCACGCGTCCGTCCGCGCGGAAAGCTGCTGGCAGCCGGCCAGCAGGCCCGCCGCGACTACGATCAGGAAGGCGATCCTCATTTCTTGCGGAAGTCGCCGGCCTTCACGATGGTCACCTTCGCCGGGTCGATGTACTTGCGCATCACGGCGGTCACCTGCTCGGGCTTGAGCGCCATCACCTTCTGCTCGAAGTCCTTGCTGTACTCGAACGTGCGCCCGAGGTAGAGGTACGCCGACCACGCGGCGGCGAGCGATCCATCCTGCGAACGCGTCTGCGCGCGCATCTGGAGGATGCCCGACTTGGCCGCGTTCACTTCCGCGTCGGTGAAGCCCTCCTTGATCGCGCGCGCCACTTCGTCCTTGAACGCCGCCTCGACCTTCGCGACGTTGCCCGGCGCGGCGATCGCGTAGGCCGACCATGCGCCGACGCGGTCGAGCGAATCCACCGAAAGCTCGGAGCCCACGCCGTACGACAGGCCTTCCTTCTGGCGGATGCGCGTGCCCAGGCGCGAATCGAAGCCGGCGCCGCCGCCCAGGATGTAGTTGGCCACGAAGAGGGCGGGATAGTCGGGATCGTCGTCCTTCAGCGCGATGTTCTGGCGCGCGAGGAACACCGCGTTCTCCTTGTCGGGCGTCGTGATGCTCTTGTCCTCGGGCGCGATGTCCTTGAACTCGCTCGGCACGCGCTCGTACGGCACCTTCGCCTTCCAGTCGGCGAAGAGCTCGCGCACCAGCTGCTCGGCGCGCGCGGCGTCGAAGTCGCCCACGATGGAGATCTCGGCGCGCTGCGCGCCGTAGAAGTCGTCGTGGAAGCGCTTGGCGTCCTCGAGCTTCGCCGCCTTCACCTCGTCGATCGATTCCTGCAGCGAGGGCGAGTAGCGCCAGTCGCCCTTCGGATAGATGTTGAAGTGCCGCGACAGCTCGTCGCCGGCGAGCGCCTCGGGCTCCGAGAGCTGCGATTGCAGGCTCGTGATCATCTGGTTGCGAAGCTGCTCGAACTCGTTCGGGTCGAAGCGCGGCTGCTTCAGCACCTCGGCCACGAGCCGCAGCGTGTCATCGAGGTTGGGGCGCGTGGTCTGCAGCCGGGCGGACGGACCCGAGACGCGGCCGGAGACCTTGAGCCGCTCGAATTCGTCGGACAATTGCGTGCGCGTGAGGCGCGTCGTGCCGCGCGAGAGCATGCGCCCGGCCATGGAAGCGGCCATGCGCTGGCCGAAGAGGTCCTTCGTGTTGCCGATCTCGAGCTGGATCGAGACGTTCACCGTCTCGCCGCGGTTCTTCTTCGGCAGCAGCGCCAGCTTCACGCCGCCGATCTCGATGCGCTTCGTGCGGCGGTTGATGTTGTCCTGCGAGGGATCGAAGGCCTCGGCCTGGCTCGTCGCGGCCTTGGGCTTGAAGTCCTTCATCACCGACTCGACGGTCGGCGTGCCGGGGATCTCGGCACGCATGGCGTTGTCGTCCGGCACGAAGACGCCGGTCGTGCGGTTGTCGCGCACGAAGTACTTCTTCGAGGCCTCGGCTACCTGCCGGGCGGTCACCTTGTCCACGTCGTCGCGCGAGAGGAAGAAGAGCCGCCAGTCGCCCAGCGCGATGTACTCCGAGAGCTGCACGCCGAGGGACTCGTGGTTGGCGAGCGTCTTCTCCGCCTGGTTGAGGAGCGTCACGCGCGTGCGCTTCATCTCCTCCTCGGTGGGCGGCGTCTCGCCGAAGCTCTCCACGATCTTCGTCATCTCGTCGCGCACCGGCTCGATGGGCGAGCCCTTCTTCACGACGGCGCCGAACATCTGCAGCCCGGGGTACTTGCCCATGAGCGGGAAGCCGAAGACCTGCGCGGCCTTGCCGGTCTCCACGAGCGCCTTGTGCAGCCGCCCCGTGGGCACCTGCGCGAGGATGAGGTTCGCGAAGCCGACGGCATCCGAGTCCGTCGTGAGGTTCGACGGGACGTGATAGGAAACCACCACGAGCTGCACGTCGCCGCGGCGGCGGATCTGGAATTCGCGCGGACCGTCCTGCGTGGGCTCGACGGTCCACTCGGGCGGCAGGACACGCGTGGGCCTGGGGATGCGGTTGAAGTGCTGCGCGACGAGCGCGAGCGCTTTCTGCGGGTCGAACTTGCCCGCGATGAGCAGCACCGCGTTGTCGGGCTGGTAGTACGTGCGGTAGAAGGCCTGCAGGTGCGCGATGTCGACGTTCTCGATGTCGCTGCGGTTGCCGATGGTCGAGCGCCCGTAGCTGTGCCAGTCGTACGAGATGCTCTGCATGCGCTTCACCATCACGCTGAAGGGCGAGTTCTCGCCCTGCTCGTACTCGTTGCGCACGACGGTCATCTCGCTGTCGAGGTCCTTCCTCGCGATGAACGAGTTCACCATGCGGTCGGCCTCGAGCTCGATCGCCCATGCGAGGTTGGCGTCGCTCGCCTGGAAAAGCTCGAAGTAGTTGGTGCGGTCGAGCCACGTCGTGCCGTTGAAGCGCACGCCGCGCTGGTTGTATTCCTGGTCGATGTGCGGGTGCTTGGGCGTCCCCTTGAACATGAGGTGCTCGAGGAGGTGCGCCATGCCGGTCTCGCCATAGTTCTCGTGGCGGCTGCCGACGAGGTACGTGATGTTCACGGTGACCGTGGGCTTCGACGGATCCGGGAAGAGCAGCACGCGCAAGCCGTTGGCGAGGCGGTACTCGGTGATGCCCTCGACTTCGGTGGCCTTCACCGGCTTCGCGCCGATGGCGGGCGCGGGCGCCTTGCCTTTCGCGGCCGGGGCAGGACGCGCTTCGCCCTCGCCCTTCTTGCCGCGGCCGGGGGCGGGTTTCGCCGGCGCGGCCGGCAGCGCCTTGGGCGGCGCGCTCGGCACCGACTCGGGCGGCGGCGTGCCCTGCTTGGTCCCGGGCCCCGTCGTGGGCTCTGCGGGCTTCTTCGGCTCTTCAGCCGGACGGCTCTGCGTGGCCGGCGCGGCCGGCGGCGTCGGGGGCGTGGCGGTCTGTGCGGCGGCTAGCCAAGGCGCAAGCGCGAGCAGGAGGGCAGGCAGGATTCGCATGGGGATCGGGAAGGAAAGCGCCGCGGGGGCGGCGAGGTTGGGCGGATTATGTCAGACCGCGTTGTGCGGTCCGGGCGATGATGCGGATTCGCGGGCCGGCGCGGCGCACTCGATCCTTTTGGCCTTCGCAGGCCGCAATGGTTGCACCCCGGGGACGCACCCCCGGTCAGGCCAGCCGCCGGCGGCGGGCCTCGTAGAGGCAGATGCCGCTCGCGACGGAGACGTTGAGGCTCTCGACGGCGCCCATCATCGGGATGGAGACGAGCAGGTCGCAGCTGTCGCGCGTGAGGCGGCGCAGGCCCTCGCCCTCGGCGCCGAGCACCATGCCGATGGCGCCCTCGAGCTTCGCCTTGTAGATCGACTCGGGCGCGGAATCGTCGGCGCCGATGAGCCAGATGCCACGGTCCTTGAGATCGCGCATCGTGCGCGCGAGGTTGGTCACGACGATGTACGGCACCGATTCCGCGGCGCCGGAGGCGACCTTGATGGCGGCCGTCGTGAGTCCCACGCTGCGGTCCTTCGGCGCGATCACCGCGTGCGCGCCGGCCCCGTCGGCCACGCGCAGGCAGGCGCCGAGATTGTGCGGATCCTGCACGCCGTCCAGGACGAGCAGCAGCGGCGGCTCCTTGAGGCCCTCGAGCGCGTCCTCGATGAACTTCGGCATGTCGAGCGGCTCGGCCTGCGCGACGACGCCTTGATGGCGCACGCCGCCCGCCATGCCGTCCAGGCGCTTGGCATCGACCGTGATCACGCGCACGTCGAGGCGCGCGGCGAGCTCGCGCAGCTCCTTCGCGCGGGCGTCCTTGCGCTCCGCATCGACGTAGATCTCGCGCACCGTCGCGGGCCGCTGGCGCAGGCGGCTGGTGACGGCATGGAAGCCGGTGAGCGTCTTCATGAACGCTTGCCTTTCTTCTTCTTCGTGCCGGCCGCGAAATGCGGCATCAGGTCCTGTTCCTCGTCGTCCTCGCTGAAGGGATCCTCCACCATCGCGCGCGGGGCCTCGGCCTTGCCCTTGCCCTCGACCAGCACGAAGTCGATCTTCGCCTGCTCGAGGTTCACGCGCACGACGCGCACGCGCACGCGCCCGCCGAGCTGGTAGCGCACGCCGCTGCGCTCGCCGCGAAGCATGTGGCGCTGCGCGTCGAACTGGAAGTAGTCCTGGCCCAGGTCCGACACGTGCACGAGGCCGTCCACGTAGAGCTCGTCCAGCGTGACGAACAGGCCGAAGCTGGTCACGCCGCTGATCGTGCCGTCGAACTCGTCGTTCACGTGGTCCTGCATGAAATAGCACTTCAGCCACGCTTCCACGTCGCGCGTCGCCTCGTCGGCGCGCCGCTCGGTGTCCGAGCAATGCCGCCCGATCGCGTCGAGCTCGCCCGCGTCGTAGCGCTTGCCCGCGAGCACCGCCTTGATGCCGCGATGCACGAGGAGGTCCGGGTAGCGGCGGATGGGCGAGGTGAAGTGCGCGTACGCGTCGTAGGCGAGGCCGAAGTGCCCCACGTTCTCGGGCGTGTACACCGCCTGCGCGAGCGAGCGCAGCATCACCATCTGCAGCATCCCCGAGAACGGCTTGTCCTTGATGCGCTCGAGCAGCACCGCGTAGTCGCGCGCCTGCGGCTCGTCGCCGCCGCCCAGCGTGAGGCCGAAGTCCTTGAGCATCGCGCGCAGCGCCTCGAGCTTCTCCATGCTCGGTCCCTCGTGCACGCGGTAGAGCGTGGGCTGCTCGCTGGTGGCGAGGTACTCCGAGGCGCACACGTTCGCCGCG
>DASTGG010000343.1:0-6117 GCA_035719385.1 Usitatibacter sp. | reverse complement strand
ACGAGCGCGCGAGCTCGCGCCGCCGCGAAGCCACGAGGCCGGCGCCGAACACGCCCCCGATGACGGCGGCATATACCGCGTAGCCCGCCGCGCGATTGGCCTCGAAGAACCCGGCGACGAGCGGCTCCTCCACGATCATCTTCGCGGCCGTCCACGCGAGCACCGCGACGCCGGCGTGAAGGACCCAGCGGTAACGCTCGAGCAGCCGCAGGACGAGCTGCGAGCCCCAGATCACGATCGGGATGCTGATGACGAGCCCCGCGACCACCAGCGCGAAGGAGCCGCGGGCCGCACCCGCGACCGCGAGCACGTTGTCGAGGCCCATCACCGCGTCCGCGACCACGATCGTCTTGAGTGCCGCCCAGAATCCGTGCGCGGGCTTCACCTCGTGGGCGTTCTCGTCCTGCCGCATGAGCTTGTAGGCGATCCACACGAGCAGCGCGCCGCCCGCGCCCATGAGGCCCGGAATGGCGAGCAGCCACACGACCGCGAGCGTGAGCACGCAGCGCACCAGGACCGCGCCCGCGGTGCCCCAGAGCACCGCCCGGCGGCGCAGTCGCGCGGGCAGGTTGCGCGCGGCGAGCGCGATCACGATCGCGTTGTCGCCGGCGAGCGCGATGTCGATCATCACGATCGCGGCGAGGGCGGACAGGAACTCGGGCGAGAGCAACGCCATGCAGCCTCCATCGAAGGGATTCATCCATTCTCAAGGGCCGACATGGGCTCGTGATGCGTTTTCGCAATCCGCGCCATTGGAACTCGCAATGCGCGCGGCGGTCGCTCTGGTAAGATACGCGGCGTCCGGCATGTCGTGCCGGGCAAACCCCAAAGGGGAGTAGCTTTAACGGCCCTGTCGTCAATACGGCCCGGATCACACCCGGCGCCCGGCACGGCCGGCGAAAGGCGCGAAGCCCTTCGTTAGCGAGACCTTTGCCATTCGTGCAAAGGAGACTCGCTTGATACGGCAACGCAATCCCATGAGACGTTTCTTCCGCCACGGCCTGTTGCCCCAGCTCGTCGCCTTCGAGGCGTGCGTGCGGCTGGGCAGCGTGACGCGCGCCGCCGAGGAGCTCGCGCTCGCGCAGCCGACCCTCTCGTGCATGCTGCGCAAGCTCGCGGACACCTTCGGCGGTCCACTCACGGTGGTGCGCGACCGGCGCGTGGAAGCGACCGAGCTCGGCCGCGAGGTGCTCGAGCTTTGCGACGACCTGTTCGCCGCTTTCGACCGGTTCGACGAGCGCGGCGGGCGGATGCCGGGTTATGATCGGCGGCCTCAACCGACCCCGACCGGAATGACCTGATGGCGCTGAACCTCCCCTCCAGGAAGACGCTCAACCTCGAAGCCGCGCGTGTCGCCATGGCGGCCGCCGAGGCCGAGGCGCTCAGGAACAAGTGGAACGTCGTGATCGCGGTGGTGGACGACGGCGGCCACACGATCCTCCTCGAGCGCCTGGACAACACGCAGATCTCGAGCATCGAAACCGCGGTGGCCAAGGCGCGCGCGGCGGTCGCGTGGAAGCGTCCCAGCCGCCTGCTGGAGGAGTCGATCAACAACGGCCGCACGGCGTTCCTGTCGATCTCCCAGGGCATGGGCCTGCTGCAGGGCGGCGTGCCGATCGAGGTGGACGGCACGGTCGTCGGCGCCGTGGGCGTCTCCGGCGTCAAGGCGTCCGATGACGAGATCATCGCGCTCGCGGGCGTCAACGCGCTGAAAGCGGCCCTGAGCTAGTAATCCCCTGCGCGGGGCGGCAAAATATCGCCCTTTGCGGTGCGCGAAACGCCCCACATCCGGGGCGGGGGCGCCGATCCGCTCTTCTTTGCGCTAAATAATTCAAAAAATGGACTTTTTTCCGCTCGGGCTGATGGAAATCCTGCGGACCTACCGCGAGGGTCGGGCGACGGTCCAGGACGTCGTCACCTCGTGTTCGCAGCGAATCACCGCCCTCGAGCCGCGGATCCAGGCCTGGGAGTGGTTCGACGAATCGCGCGCGATGGCCGATGCCGAGGAGCGCGCCGGCGGCATCCTCGCCGACCTTCCGCTGTTCGGCATTCCCGTGGGCGTGAAGGACATCATCAACACGCGCGGCATCCCCACGCGGATGGGCTCGCGCATCTTCCAGAACCACGTGCCGCAGCAGTCGGCGTGGGTGGTGCGCCGCCTCGAGGCGCTGGGCGGGCTCGTGATGGGCAAGACCGTGACCACGGAATTCGCCTTCCGCCAGCCGGGCAAGACGCACAACCCCTGGAATCCCGAGCACACGCCGGGCGGTTCCTCGAGCGGGTCGGCGGCCGGCGTCGCCGCGGGGTTCGTGCCGGTCGCGATCGGCACGCAGACGCTAGGCTCGGTGATCCGGCCGGCGGCTTTCTGCGGCGTGGTCGGATACAAGCCGAGCTTCGGCGCCATCTCGCGCAACGGCGTGCATCCGTTCAGCGCCTCGCTGGATACGGTCGGCGTGTTCGCCCGCTCGGTCGCCGACGCCTCGTGGTTCGCGGCCTGCCTGATGGGCCAGGACGCGCGCGACGAGGCGACGTTCACCGTGGGCCCCGTGCACCTGCTGCGCGTGCCCCTCGAGCCGTTCGCGCAGTCGCCCCGGCTCGCCGTCGTTCGCACGCCGAAATGGCACGTCGCCACGGAAGTGCAGCGCGCGCACTTCGAGGAGTGCGTGGGCAAGCTCGCCGCGGCCGGCGCCACGACGAAGGACGTGGACCTGCCGAAGCTCTTCGACGATGCGTGGGACACCGTGATGGTGATCTGTGCCCGCGAGGCGGTGAAGAGCTTCGCCGCGATCGAGTCGCGCCATCGCATCCGCCTGTCGCCGCCGCTCATGGAGCTGCTCGACCGCGGCCATGCCATCACGCCCGAGGAATATCGCCGCGCGTGCGACAAGCGCGACAACTATCGCCGCTGGGTCGACAACCTGTTCGAGCGCTTCGATGCGATCGTCACGATCCCCGCGCCGGGCGAGGCGCCGCAGGGCCTGCAGAGCACCGGGGACGCGACCTTCAACTCGCTCTGGACGCAGGCTGGCGTGCCGGCGGTGACGATCCCCTCGGGCTTCGGGCCGAAGGGGCTGCCGCTCGGCATGCAGGTCGTCGGCCGCTACCGCAACGACGAGCGCGCGCTCCAGGTCGCCGCCTGGTGCGAAGCGACGCTCGCGTTCAATCCCGGGCTCGCCGGCGGATAGCCGAGCGCCCGCGTCGCCGTCACCACGAGAAGGTCGAGCACGCAGTAGAAGGCGCCCGCCGCGAGCGGCGGGTTCGCCGCCTTGAGCCCGAGCCACGGCACCTCGCCCGCCCACGCCCAGTTGCCGATCCACGTGCCGTAGAGCTCCATGGCGAGCGAGAGCACGAACATCGTCGCGTAGAGCTTTCGCGACGGCGAGAGGAAAAGGCAGCCGAGGAAGAGCAGGTACAGCAGCGGCCCCAGCGTGTCGCGGCCGTTCCAGGCGAAGAGCGCCACCAGCGGAGCGGCGAGCGCCGCGATCCACCATTCGCCGCGATCGGGAATGCGCTGCGCGAGCTGCATGCCGAGGAAGAAGAGCAGCACGTGGCCGGGCGGCACGAAGAGCGGGATGTTGCCGAGGCGATACGCGTAGAGGCCCCACACGAGCGACAGGAACGCCTCGCCCGCGGTCGCGAAAACCAGGCAGGCGGCGAGGGCGGGGCGCTCGTGGCGCGGCCTTCGCGCCCAGAGCGCGGCGAGCACGAGCCACGCGATGGCGCTCACGATGACCGGCCCATGGGCGAGGTGCTGGTCCACCACCAGGCCGCCGGCGATGGTGAGCAGGATGAGCAGGTTCATCGTCTCCATTATTCCACGGGCGAATCCGGCTAAATTGGCGGGATGCGGATCGGCATCGACCTCGGCGGGACAAAGATCGAGCTGGCGGCGCTCGACGACGCGGGCGCGATCGTGCTTCGCGAGCGCATCGCCACGCCCGCGGGCGACTACGACGGCACGCTGGCGAGCGTGGTGGCGCTGGTGCAGAAGGCGGAGCGGCAACTCGGGGACAAGGCCCGCGTGGGGATCGCGACGCCGGGCGCGATCTCGCTCAGGAGCGGCCGCATCAAGAACGCCAACTCGACGTGCCTCAACGGCCGCGCATTGAAGCAGGACCTCGAGCGGCGGCTCGATCGCGAGGTGCGCATGGCCAACGACGCGAACTGCTTCGCGCTCTCGGAGGCGGTCGATGGGGCCGCGCGCGGGGCGGACGTGGTGTTCGGCGTGATCCTGGGCACGGGCGTGGGGGGCGGCATCGTGATCCACGGACGGCCGCTGCAAGGCGCGAACGCGATCGCCGGGGAATGGGGGCACAACCCGCTGCCCCTGCCGGGTCCCGACGATCACCCGCTGCCGCTGTGCTATTGCGGGCGGCGCGGTTGCGTGGAGACGTATCTCTCGGGCCCCGGCCTGTCCGCGGACCATGCGCGCGCGAACGGCGAGCGTCCCGCGGCCGAGGAGATCGCGCGGCGCGCGGGCGCGGGCGATGCCGCGTGCGAGGCGACGCTCGCGCGCTACGAGCTGCGGCTCGCGCGCGCGCTCGCCACCGTGATCAACATCGTCGATCCGGACGCGATCGTGCTGGGCGGCGGGCTGTCCAAGCTGGAGCGGCTCTACGCGAGCGTGCCGCGGCTCTGGGGCGCGCACGTGTTCTCCGACGAGGTGCGCACGCGACTGCTCGCGCCCGCGCACGGGGATTCGTCCGGCGTGCGCGGGGCCGCCTGGCTGTGGGAGGCGTAAGCTCACGGCCTCGCCGCCGACCCATTCCCATCGAACCCATGGAGAAACACCCGATGAAGATGCTTGCCCTCGCCGCCGCCTTCGCCGTCACGATGGCGCACGCCGTGACGACCGTGAACGTGCCGCCGGGACACGCGGTCGCGACGTTCGCCGGCGGCTGCTTCTGGTGCATGGAGCCGCCCTACGACAGGATTCCCGGCGTGGATGCGACGATCTCGGGCTACACGGGAGGCCGCGTCGCCAATCCCACGTACGAGCAGGTGTCGTCGGGCACGACGGGGCATGCCGAAGCGGTGGCGGTCGTGTACGACCCGAAGAAGGTGAGCTACGAGAAGCTGCTCGACATCTTCTGGCACAACATCGATCCCACGGTGAAGGACCGCCAGTTCTGCGACACGGGCCACCAGTACCGCACCGCGATCTTCTATCACGACGAGGCGCAGCGGAAGGCGGCCGAGGCCTCGAAGGCCGCGCTCGAGAAGTCGAAGCCGTTCAAGGAGCCGATCGTGACCTCGATCGAGATGGCCGGCCCGTTCTACCCCGCGGAGGACTACCACCAGGACTTCTACACCAAGAACCCGGTGCGCTATAACCTCTATCGCACGGGGTGCGGGCGCGACGCGCGCCTGAAGCAGCTCTGGGGCGACAAGGCCGGGCACTGAGATGATGGCGCTCGCCGAATCCATCGAGCGGCTCGAGGCCATGCCGGAATTCCTCGACACCGCCGTGGAGGTGGTCTCGCAACAGGACCTTCGCTGGCGTCCGTCTCCCGGGCAATTCTCGCTCGTGGAGCATGCGTGCCACCTGCGCGACCTCGAGCGCGAGGGCTACCTCGTGCGCGTGCGGCGCATGATCGAGGAGAAGATGCCGGCGCTGGAGCCGTTCGACGGCACGGCGGTCGCGCGCGAGCGCGACTATCTCTCGCAGGACGCGAGGCTCGCCGCGCAGCAGTTCGCCGCGGCGCGCCGCGAGGTGACGGGCCTGCTCGCGCCGCTCACGCCGGCGGATCTCGCGCGCGCGGCGACGTTCGGGGGCAAGCGCGTCACGTTCGGCGAGCTCGTCGCGATGATGGTCGAGCACGACCGCGAGCATCGCGAGGAGATCGAGGACCTCATGGATTCGATCGAGAGGCGGTGACCATGGAGATGAAGCGCCTGAACGGGCAGGGGATGAAGGCGGCGGGCTACGACGAGCGCAACCGCAAGCTGGTGGTCGAGACGAGCACGGGCACGTTCGAGTACGCGAACATCTCGCCGGAGATCTACCGGCGCCTCATGAGCTCGCCCACGCCCGGCAGCTACTACCGCGAGGCCATCGAGGAAGAGTTCACGCCGCGCCGGATCAAATAATGGGGTCAAATAATGGGGTCAGACTCC
>DASTGG010000342.1:0-3228 GCA_035719385.1 Usitatibacter sp. | reverse complement strand
CGCGCATGAACGGCTACGAGGTCGCGCGGGAGCTGCGCGCGCGCTTTCCGGACGTGCCGGTCTCGCTCATCGCGCTCACCGGCTGGGGACAGGAGCAGGATCGCACGCGCGCCCGGGACGCAGGCTTCGACCATCACATCGTGAAACCCGCCAACCTCGACGAGCTGCAGGCGCTACTCGCGTCCGTCTGACGCACGCCGAGCGGCATTCGGCGGTACAGTTCCGATCCGAGCCATGCAGATCAGCGACATCCCCTTCGGCACCACCGACTGGTCCTCGATCGAGCCGACGGAGCATCGCGGGACGAGCGGCGTGGCTCTTTGGCGCACGCGGCAATTCGGCGCGATCCGCGTGCGGATGGTCGACTACTCGCCCGGATATGTCGCCGACCACTGGTGTGACAAGGGCCACATCCTGCTGTGCGTCAAGGGCGAGTTGCACACGGAACTGCGCGACGGGCGAAGCTTCACGCTGCGCCCCGGAATGAGCTACCAGGTTGCCGATGGCGCCGAGCCCCACCGTTCGTCCACGGGGATCGGCGCGCGGCTCTTCATCGTCGACTGAGGCTGTGCCTTGCCGGTGTTCCAGGCCAAGTCAGGCAAACGTCCGGGTCGTGCTGACGCTTTCCGCGACGTTCGCGACGATGGCGGCAAAGAAGGCGGTGGTCACGAAAAGGAAGAAGGCAGTGATCATTTGCGGCTCCTGTATTGGTAGTGCGTTATCGTTGGAGCCACTCTAGGCGCCGCGATCCGCCTCCGCGAGCGGAAGGCGACGAAATGCGGGAATCCCAGTGCGAAATGCGTTACGCCCGCGCGAGCGGGTCCCTATTTTCCAGGAGATCTGAATGGCAAAGGGTTATTGGATAGCGTTCTACCGTGCGGTCCACGATGCGGAAAAGCTTGCCGCGTATGCCAAGCTCGCGGCGCCCGCCATCCAGGCGGCCGGCGGCAAGTTCCTCGCGCGCGGCACGGCGGCGCACGCGTACGAGGGCGGTGTCGTGCAGCGGACCGTCGTGGTCGAGTTTCCGAGCGTTTCGCAGGCGGTCGCGTGCCACGACGGGCCGGCGTACCAGGAAGCGCTGCGCGCCCTCGGCAAGGGCTCCGTCGATCGCGAGCTGCGCATCGTGGAGGGCGTGGAGTGACCCGCACGATGTCCACCCCCGTGTATTCACCATAACCACCCCGGAGACCGAAATGCCAGCGATGTACGACGCCAGCGTTCCCACCATCACGCGCGCGCTCACCAACTTCGTCCACGTCCTCGAAAAGGCCGCCGCCCACGCGGAGGCGAAGAAGATCGACCCCTCCGTCCTGATTGCAAGCCGCCTCTATCCGGACATGTTCCCGCTCGTGAAGCAGGTGCAGATCGCCTCGGACGTCGCGAAGATCGGGACCTCGCGCCTCGCGCAGGTCGAGCCGCCGAAGTACGACGACAACGAAGCGACGTTTCCCGAGCTCATCGAGCGGCTGCGCAAGACCATCAAGCACCTCGAGACGCTCAAGCCCGGGCAGTTCGACGACGGCAGCCGCATGGTCACGTTCGAGGCGCAGAAGAAGTCGTGGACGTGGCCCGGTTCGCGCTACCTGTACACGCGGGTGCTCCCCAACGTGTTCTTCCATTGCGCGACCGGCTACAACATCCTGCGGCACAACGGCGTCGAGATCGGGAAGTCGGATTTCCTCGGTCCGCTGGAACCTTAGCCGGGACCGCGTCTTCACGCCGTGCCCAAACACGCACCCCCTCCGGCAACAGGCTTCCCCGCCCTCGGCCTCGACGAGCGCATCCTTTCGGCGCTCACGGCGCTCGGCTATGAGGAGCCCACGCCGATCCAGCAGCAGACCATTCCGCCGCTGATCGAAGGTCGCGACCTCCTCGGGGAGGCCGCTACCGGCACGGGAAAGACCGCGGCCTTCGCGTTGCCGATCCTCCAGCGCTTCGCCGTGGAGGGCCCGGCCGAAGGACCTCTCGCGATCGTGCTCGTGCCCACGCGGGAGCTCGCGATGCAGGTGGCCGAGGCGGTGCACCGTTACGGCAAGGCGCTGGGCGTGCGTGTGCTGCCTGTCTATGGCGGCCAACCGATCGGCCGCCAGCTCCATGCGATGCGCGCCGGCGTCGACGTCGTGATCGCCACCCCGGGGCGCGCGCTCGATCACTTGCGGCGCGGCAGCCTGGTGCTCGCGCACGTGAAGATGGTCGTGCTCGACGAGGCCGACGAGATGCTCGACATGGGCTTCGCGGAAGACATCGAGGCGGTGCTCGCGCAGGCGCCGTCCGAACGCCAGACGATCCTCTTCTCCGCCACGATGCCCCCGCGCATCGAGGCGATCGCCAAGCGCAACCAGCGCGACCCGGTTCGCATCCGCATCGCGAAGGCGCCCGCCGCCGCGGGCGAGGCGCCGAAGGTGCGGCAGCAGGCCTACCTCGTCGCGCGCAGCGGCAAGATGCAGGCGCTGGGCCGGATCCTCGACCTCGAGTCGCCCGCCGCGGCGATCGTCTTCTGCCGCACGCGCATCGAGGTCGACGAGCTCACCGAGACCATGAGCGCGCGCGGTTTCCAGTCCGAGGCCTTGCACGGCGGCATGACGCAGGAGCAGCGCGACAAGGTGATGCGCCGTGTGCGCGCGGGCGCTTCCGCGCTGCTGGTGGCGACCGACGTGGCCGCGCGCGGGCTCGACATCGAGCGCCTCACGCACGTCATCAACTACGACCTGCCCAGCGCGCCGGAAGCGTACGTGCATCGCATCGGCCGCGTGGGACGCGCCGGGCGCGAGGGTGTGGCCATCACGCTGGTCGAGCCGCGCGAGCACCACCAGCTGCGCAACATCGAGCGCCTCACCCGCCAGCGCATCGAGGTCGCGAAGGTACCGACGGTGGCGGACCTGCGCGTGCGCCGGCTCGAGATCACGCAGGCGGCGCTGCGGGAGGCGCTGGTCGCCGACGACAACGAGCACTTCCGCGTCGTGGTCGATGCGCTCTCCGACGAGTTCGACGCGGTGCAGATCGCGATGGCCGCGGTGAAGCTCTATCACCAGGCAACGGTCGGGGATGCGGGGGAGGAGGGAGAGGAGATTGGATCCCGGCCCGTTGCTGCGAGTGCAGCGGCCGGGATGACGGGCGCGCATGCGGCGGCCGGGATGACGGGCGCGAATGCGGCGGCCGGGATGACGGGCGCGCATGCGGCGGCCGGGATGACGGGCGCGCATGCGGCGGCCGGGATGACGCCCGAAG
>DASTGG010000341.1:0-8113 GCA_035719385.1 Usitatibacter sp. | reverse complement strand
AAGCTGCAGCGCCGCATCGACGTGCGCGTCGTGCCCGTGCCGTTCACGCGCGACCCGGCCGCCGTGAAGCTGGGCCGCGAGCTGTACGAAAAGCGCGGATGCGCGCAATGCCATGGCGAGGATGGCGCCGGGCGCGTCGTGATCGACGACGGCCGCGGGCTCTACGTGCGCGCCTCGAACCTCACGCCCGGGGCGAACGGCGCCGTCGCGACCTACACCGAGGGCGACTGGGTCCGCGCGCTGCGCCACGGCGTCAACCAGGCGGGACACGCGCTCATGTTCATGCCGTGCGAGGAATACAACCGCCTCACGGACGCGGAGCTCGCCGCCATCGTGGCGTACGTGAAGAGCCTTCCTGCCGTGGACGGCGAGCCCGCCGCGCTGCGCCTGCCCTTCCACCTCAAGGTGCTGTACGGGCTCGGCCTCATGCAGGACGCCACGGAAAAGATCGACCACCGCAAGCCGCCGCCGCAGGCGTAGGCGCGGGGCCGCTCAGCCGACGGCGAGCCAGCGTTCGAGCGTCGCCGGGTCGCGCAGCAGCTGCGCGCTCGCGGCTTCGTGGACGATGCGCCCGCGCTCCATCACCAGCGCGCGCGTCGACAGCGACAACGCGAGCTCCGCGTGCTGCTCGACCCACAGCATCGCCATGTCGCCGGACTCCACCAGCTGCGCCAGCACGCCGGCGAGCTCCTGCACGAGGATCGGCGCGAGGCCCTCCATCGGCTCGTCCAGCAGCAGCAGCCGCGGATTGGTGACCAGCGCCCGCGCGATCGCGAGCATCTGCTGCTCGCCGCCGGAGAGCTGCGATCCGAGGTGATGCGCGCGCTCCGCGAGCCGCGGGAAGAGGCGGTGGACGCGCTCCACGCTCCACGGCCCCGGCCGCGCGACCGCGTCGAGGTGCTCGGCCACGGTGAGCGAAGGCCACACGCGGCGTTCCTGCGGCACCCAGCCGATGCCCGCCGCGGCGCGCGCGTGCGCCGGCCACGCGGCGACGTCGCGCCCGTCCCAGAAGATGCCGCCGCCATGGTGCCGCGTGAGGCCCATGATCGTCATGAGCAGCGTCGTCTTTCCCACGCCGTTGCGCCCGAGCAGAGCGACGCTCTCGCCGCGGTCCACGCGCACCGTCGCGTGCTCGACCACCACGGCGCCCGCGTAGCCGGACGTGACGCCGACCAGGTGCAGCAGCTCGCTCACGCCTCGCGTCCCAGGTACACGGCGCGCACGTGCTCGTCGCGCGCGATCTCGTCCGGGCTCCCCTCGATGAGCACGCGGCCCGCCACGAGCACGGTGACGCGCTCGGCGAAGCGGAAGACGAGGTCCATGTCGTGCTCGATGAAGACGATCGTCACGTCGCGCGGCAGGTCGGCGACGACGCCGAGCACGTCGGCGCTCTCCCCCGACGGGATGCCCGCGGCCGGCTCGTCGAGCAGCAGCACGCGCGGGTTCGCCGCGAGCCCGAGGGCGATCTCGACGAGCCGCTGGCGCCCGTACGGCAGCCGTCCCACGCGGCGCGAGGCATCGCTCTCGAGCCCCAGCCGCTCCATGAGCGCGTGCGCTTCGGCGAGCTGCGCCTCGAAGCGCGCGACGGGCGGCCACCAGCGCCAGCCGCGGCCCTCGCGCTCGAGGATCGCGAGCGCGATGGACTCGAGGACGGTGAGCTCGGGAAAGAGCTGCGTGACCTGGAACGTGCGCGTGAGGCCACGGCGCGCGCGCAAGTGCTGCGGCAGCATCGTGATGCGCTCGTCGTGCAGGTAGACGTCGCCCCCCGTCGGCGCGATCGCGCCCGACAGCACGTTGATGAGCGTGGTCTTGCCGGCGCCGTTCGGGCCGATCAGGGCATGCCGCGCGCCCGCCGCGACCTCGAGGTCCACGCCGTTCAGCGCGACGAGCGACCCGTAGCGCATCGAGATGCCGGAAGTCCGCAGGGCGGTCATGGATGCGGCGCCCGCCGCCGCCGCTCGCGCAGCGACTCGATGGCGCCCATCACGCCGCCGCGCGCGAAGAACACGAAGGCGACCAGCGCGAGGCCCAGCCAGAATTGCCAGTACACCGGGTCGATGCCCGAGAGCACGTCCTGCGCGATCATGAAGATCGCGGTGCCGACCACCGCGCCATACAGCCGCCCCACGCCGCCCAGGACCAGCATGATGAGCACGTCCGCCGAACGGCCGAATCCCAGCGTGTCGAGGCCCACGAACTGAGTGGTCTGCGCGAGCAGCGCGCCCGCGATTCCCGCGATCGCGGCGCCCGCGGTGAATGCCGCCACCAACCGCGCGCGCACGTCCACGCCGAGCGCCGGCATGCGCCGCGGGTTCTCGCGAATGGCGCGCAGCGAGAGGCCGAAAGGCGAGGCCGCGAGGCGGCGCAGGGCGATGAAGGCGACGAACAGCACCGCGAGGCTGTACACGTAGGCGGTGCGCCCGGAGAGGTCGAACGCGAACACGCCGAGGAGCTTGCCCATCGCGATGCCGGACAGGCCATCGACGCCGCCGGTGATGTCGGCGGCGCGGTTCGCCGCCTCGTACAGCAGCAGTCCCACGCCGAGCGTGACCATGAGCCGCGCGAGGTCCTGCCCGCGCACCACGAGCCAGCTCACCGCGAAGCCGGCCAACGCGGCCAGCAGCGCCGCGGCGAGCAGCGCGCTCAGCGGCTCGCCCCACCCGTGCGATGCGAGCAGTCCCGCGGTGTACGCGCCGATGCCGAAGAACGCGGCATGGCCGAGGCTCACGATGCCGGCGAAGCCGAGCACGAGGTCCAGCGACAGCGCGAACAGCGCCACGATGAGGATCTGGCTTCCGAGCACGCGATAGCCGGGGAACAGGAAGAACGCGGCGACCGGAAGCAGCCAGAACGCGGCTTCCCAACGGCTCAACGCCGCCTCCCGAAGAGGCCGCGGGGAAACGCGACCAGCAGCACCACCATCGCGGCGTAGATGCCGAAGGCGCCGGCGCGGGGCACGTAGTACTTGCCCGCCACGTCGATCACGCCCAGCAGCAGGGCCGCCACCAGCGGGCCCCTCACCGTGCCCGTGCCGCCGACCACCACGACGAGCAGGAAGTACACCATGTACTTGAGCGCGAACGACGAATCGAGGCCGAGCACGTCGATGCCGAGCGCGCCGCCGAGCCCGGCGAGCCCCGAGCCCAGCGCGAAAGCGACGCTGAAGACGCGATCGACGTCGATGCCCGAGCCACGCGCGGCGATGGGGTCGTCGACGGCCGCGCGCAGCCGCGCGCCGAAGCGGGTGCGCGTGACGATGAGACCCAGGGCGGCCGACAGCAGCGCCACCGCGAGCACGAGGAAGACGCGGTAGATGCCGAAATCCACGCCGAGGACGGTCCACTGCCCGCGCAGGAACTCCGGCAGCCGCACCGGCTGCTGGCCGGCGCCGAACAGCCGCGTCGCCGCGGCCATGGCCACGAAGGTGAGCCCGATGGAGAAAAGCACCTGGTCGAGCGCGCTCGCGCCGTAGAGCCGCCGGTAGAGCGTGCGCTCGAGCACCGCGCCGGCGCCCGCCGTCGCGACGAAGGCGAGCGGCAGCGCGGCGAGGAACGGCACTCCCAGCCGCGACATGGCCACCACCGCGACGAAGCCTCCCGCCATGGCGAACGCGCCATGCGCGAGGTTCACGAAGTTCATGAGGCCCATCGTCACCGAGAGCCCCACGCTCACCAGGAAGAGCAGGCCTCCGTAGGCGATGCCGTCGAAGAGAACGGTCATGGCCCGGGGCCGCGCTCCAGCGACGCGGCTGCGCCTATTTGCCGGGGTCCTTCACGTCGGGAACCTTGTCGAACTCGACGTTCCAGTACTCGTTGCCCTTCTTCTCCACGCGGCGGATGTACACCGTCTGCACGATGTCGCGCGTGGCCGGATCGATGGAGATGGGCCCGCGCGGGCTCTCGAGCCGGATGTTCTTCAGGATTTCCATCGCCTTGTCGCCATCGATGTCGTTGCCGAGCTTCTTCACGACCTCGGCGATCGCCGCCATGCCGTCATAGCCGCCGACGGCCATGAAGTTCGGCCGCTTCAGGTCCTTCGTGACCTCGCCGAACGCCTTCACGAACGCCTTGTTCTCGGGCGAATCGTGCGCCGCCGAGTAGTGGTGGCTCGTGATCACGCCGAGCACGGGATCGCCCATCGAGTTGAGCACGTCGTCGTCGGTGAGGTCGCCCGTGGCGATCACCTTGATGCCCGCCTTGGCGAGGCCGCGCTCCTCGAAGGCCTTCATGAAGGCGATGCTCTGCTCGCCGGCGGGCACGAACATGAACACGGCTTCGGGCCTGGCGTCCTTGATGCGCTGCACGTACGGCGCGAACTCGGGGTTGCGCAACGGCACGCGCACGGAATCGACCACCTGCCCGCCGCGCGCGGCGAATTCCTTCTTGAACGCGCCTTCGGAATCGATGCCCGGCGCGTAGTCGGCCACCAGCGTGTAGACCTTGCGGATGCCGTTCTTCGCGGCCCATGTCGCCATGGGTGCGGATACCTGCGGCAGCGTCATCGAGAAACGCGCGATGTACGGCGACCGGGTCGTGACCACGGACGAGGCCGCGTTCATGACGATCATGGGCTTCTTCGCCTCGGTGGCCACCGGCGCGGCCGCGATGGCCTCGGGCGTGAATCCGTAGCCCGCGAGGAAATCGACCTTGTCGCGCGCCACGAGCTCCTGCGAAAGGCGCTTGGCGATCTCGGGGTTCGGGCCGGTGGTGTCCCGCGCGAGGATCTCCACGCGGCGGCCGGCCACGCTGTCCCCATGCTGCCTGAGCCATGCCTTCATGCCGGCTTCCATCTGCCTGCCGTAGTCGGCGAACGGGCCCGAGAACGGCGCCACGACGCCGATCCTGACGGGCTGCTGCGCCATGACGGGCAGCGCGGCGGACAAGGCGGCGGCGGCAATGCCCAAAGCCAGCTTGCGAATTCGCATTTTCGAATGCCTCCCTGGAAGCGGTGGTGCGGATGATAGCCGTTGTGCCGGCCCGGCGGCACGGGCCGCTGGCCGCGGGGGTGGCTTCCGCGCTACATTGGGGTATCTCCAGGATATGCAGACGCTTCTAAACTTCCTCGCGAGCGTCGCCCTGCTGGTGTGGGGCACGCACATCGTCCGAACCGGCATCCTCCGCGTCTACGGCGCGAGCCTGCGCCGCGTGCTGGCGAGGAGCGTCGCGAACCGCTTCTCCGCCTTCCTCGCCGGGCTGGGCGTCACCAGCCTCGTGCAGTCCTCGAGCGCCACCGCCATCATCACGAGCTCGTTCGTGTCCCAGGGCCTCATCGCGCTGGGCGCCTCGCTCGCGATCATGCTGGGCGCCGACGTGGGAACCGCGCTCATGGCGCAGGCGTTCTCGCTGGACCTGTCGTGGCTGTGGCCGCTGCTCATCATCTTCGGCGTGATGTTCTTCCTGTCGCGGCGCAACACCAAGGCGGGGCAGCTCGGGCGCGTGGCGATCGGGCTGGGCCTCATCATCCTCGCCCTGCAGCTCGTCATGCTCGCGACCGGCCCCATCACGCAGGCCCACGGCGTGCGCGTGATCTTCGCCACGCTCTCGGGCGACGCGATGCTCGACATGCTGATCGGCGCGGCCTTCGCGGTGCTCTCCTTCTCGAGCCTCGCGGTCGTGCTGCTCGCCGCGACGCTCGCCGCCTCGCACGTGGTGTCGCTGCCGGTCGCCTTCTGCCTCGTGCTGGGCGCGAACCTGGGCAGCGGCCTCATGGCGGTGGTCGTGAACGCGCGGGCGCCGGGCCCCGGCCGGCGCGTGGCGTTCGGCAACCTGCTGTTCAAGCTCGTGGGCTGCGCCATCTTCTCGATCACGCTGCCGTGGGTCATGGAAGGGCTCGCGCGCATCGACCCGGATTCGCGCCGCCAGGTGCTGCACTTCCACGTGGTCTTCAACGTGGTGCTCGCGATCCTGTTCATCGGGCTCACCGAGCGCGTCGCCGCCCTGCTCGAGCGCTGGCTGCCCGTGCGCGCGGACAAGGTCGTGCAGGCCACGCCGCGCTTCCTCGATCCCGGCGCGATCGAAACGCCCGCCCTCGCGCTCGCCAACGCCGCCCGCGAGGCGCTGCGCATCGGCGACACCATCGAGCAGATGCTGAACGGGATGCTCGACGTGATCCGCGACAACGATGCCGAGCGCGTGGACGACCTCATCCGGATGGACGACGACGTCGACCGGCTCTACACGGCGATCAAGCTCTACCTCACGCAGATCAGCCGCGAGGCGCTCGACGAGCGCGACAGCCGCCGCTGGGCCGAGATCATCTCGCTCACGATCAACCTCGAGCACGTGGGCGACATCCTCGAGCGCATCCTCGTGGACCTGCGCGACAAGAAGATCGCGCACCGCCTGTCCTTTTCCGAGGCGGGCATGCGCGAGATCGAGGAGCTGCACGGCAAGCTCGTGGCCAACCTGCGCCTGGGGCTGTCGGTGTTCCTGAACGGCGACATCGCGAGCGCCAAGCGGCTGCTCGCGGAGAAGGAGCGCTTCCGCGACCTCGAGCGCCACTACCACGACACGCACCTCGACCGCCTCTCCGGCCATTCGCCCGAGGCGATCGAGACGAGCTCGCTGCACCTGGACATCATCAGCGACATGCGCCGCATCAACTCCTTCTTCTGCTCGACCGCCTATCCCATCCTCGAGCAGGCGGGGCAGCTGCGAAAGAGCCGGCTCATGACCGGCGCGACCGGCGTCTATCCCGCGCGCCCGGACCTGCAGGACCGGCCGGCCAAGTAAGGAATCTTTTCGCGCCGGCGCACTCTGTGGTTTGCGGGGGGCCGGGTTGGTATCCCGGGGCAGGCTATCGAGGAGGCGCCATGGCGAAGTCCGAGAAGGCGGTGATGGACCAGGCCTCGGTCCTGGAGGCGGTCAAGCGCAGCGGCACGGGCAAGGTGAAGGTGGCCGCCGCGGACATCGACGGCGTGCTTCGCGGCAAGTACATCCATGTCGACAAGTTCTTCTCCGCCGTCGAGGGCGGCTTCGGCTTCTGCGACGTGGTCTTCGGCTGGGACATGAACGACCAGCCCTACGACAACACGCAGCTCACCGGCTGGCACCTCGGGTTCCCGGATGCGATGGTCGAGCTCGACCTCTCCACGTATCGCACGGTGCCCTGGGACCACGGCGTGCCGTTCTTCCTCGGCCAGTTCGTGTCCGCGGACCGCTCGCCGCACCCGCTGTGCCCGCGGCAGGTGCTCCGGCGGGTCCTCGCGCGCGCGGAGAAGATGGGCTTCGCCGTGAAGGTCGGCGCCGAGTACGAGTTCTTCAACTTCGCCGAGACGCCGCAGAGCTGGGCGCTGAAGAACGGGCAGCGCCCGACGCCGATCACCGAGGGGATGTTCGGCTATTCGCTGCTGCGCGCCTCGGCCAACAGCGGCTACTTCAACGCGCTCATGGACGAGCTGCCGAAGTTCCGCGTGCCGCTGGAAGGCCTGCACACCGAAACGGGCCCCGGCGTGTACGAGGCGGCGATCCTGTTCTGCGATGCGCTCGAGGCAGCGGACCGCGCCGTGCTCTTCAAGCTCGCCGCCAAGGAGATCGGCGCGCGCTTCGGGATCATGCCCTCGTTCATGGCGAAGTGGCATCCGGCGTATCCCGGCTGCTCGGGGCACCTGCACCAGAGCCTGTCCGACGGCAAGAAGAACCTCTTCCACGACCCCAAGGGGCGCCATGGCGGGATGTCGAAGCTCTTCGAGAGCTACCTCGCGGGGCAGGTCGCGTACCTCATGGAATTCGCGCCGATGTTCTGGCCGACCGTGAACTCGTACAAGCGCCTCGTGGACGGCTTCTGGGCGCCCGTCAAGCCCACCTGGGGCGTGGACAACCGCACGGCTTCCTTCCGCGTGCTTTGCGCCGGGCCCAAGTCCACGCGCCTGGAAACGCGCTGTCCCGGCGCCGACATGAACGCCTATCTCGCGACCGCCGCGGTGGTGGCCGCGGGGCTCGAAGGCGTGAAGCAGGGCCTCAAGCTCACGACGCCGCCCATCACCGGCGACAACCGGGGCAGCGACGACATCCCGCGCGCGCCCCGCACGCTCATGGAGACCACGCGCATCTTCAAGGGCTCGAAGCTCGCGCACGACTGGTTCGGGCCCGCGTTCGTGGACCACTTCGCCGCC
>DASTGG010000340.1:0-12019 GCA_035719385.1 Usitatibacter sp. | reverse complement strand
CCGCACCGCAACGGCAGCTGGCCGAGCCCCCGAAAATCGAGGCGCCGCTCGAAGCGCCGCAGCCCATCGAGGCGCCGGCGATCGACCGCATCCTGGCGCCGCGCATCGAGCGCCAGCTCGCCGAGCCGCCGAAGATCGAGGCGCCGCTGGTGCAGCCCTTGCCCGCGATCGAGGCGCAGCCCATGGATCGCATCGTGGCGCCACGCGTGGAGCGACAGTTGGCCGAGCCGCCGCGTGTCGAGGCGCCGATCGTGCAGCCGGTGGAAACGCCGGCGCTGCCCGCTCCGAGCGCGCAACCCGCGCCCGCACCGAGCGTGCCCGCGCCGCGTCCGGCGGAGACGCTGACGCCGCAGGAGCTTTCGCCGGCACCTCCCGTAGCGCCCGCGGTGCCCGAACGTCCGGCGCCTGCTGCGCCCGCGCCGACATCACCGCGTGAGCTCCCGGACAGCCGGCGCGAAAGCGTGCCCGCCGTGCCCGCGCCCTCGCCCTTTCGCGCGGCGCCGGCACGGCCCGACGACGGCCCATCGCCGGCATACGATCCGACGAAGCCTGCGCTCGACATGGACGCGCTGCGCAAACGCGCCGGCGACCTCACGCGCCAGGGCACCGGCAACCGCGCCGTGCTTCCGTTCCCGATGCCGCCGGTGGACAAACCGAAATCCAAGATGGAGCAGGCGATCGAGAACGCGCGCAAGCCCGATTGCCGCACGGCATACAAGGAGCTAGGCCTCGCGGCCGTGGTGCCGCTCATCGCGAACGAGTTCGGCGAAGGCCATTGCCGCTGGTAGCCGTAGCTCGCGCGCCACGACCCGTAGCTGCGCCTTCTTTTTTCGCGGCGTCCGGAACCGGTTTCACAACCGCCCCATCCCACCTCTCCGCAACGCAACAAAGCACACAGGAGAGTCATGGATCGACGAAACCGCATTGCCCCATTCGCCATCGCCATCGCAGCCGCTTCGTCCGCCGCGCTTGCCGAGCCGCCCGATTTCTCGCCGATGAACCCGCCCGCGCTCGAAAGCTCGCAGGCCGCCATCGAGCGCAGCGGCACCGAGGAGGACGCTCAGTTGCTGCGCCGCGAGCCGGCGCCCGCGGTGCCGGGCGCTTCGACGTATGGGGCACCGGCGCAGCCCGATACGCTCCGTCCGGCCCCGGCCGGCACTTACGTCGCGCCGCCGCCTGCGCGTACACGCGAACGCACCGCGGCCCCGCCGCCTCCGACCACCGCCCACGCGATGATCGAGCAGGGCCTCTTCAACCGCAGGGGGCCGAACGACTTCGGCGCTTGATCGTCGTCATGCAACGACGCCCGCACGGCTGCCGTGCGGGCGTTTTTGCTTGAACGACGACACGCGGCGCGTAGTCTATTCCTGTATCGACAAACGGCAGCGGAACGGAGGATGACATGCGTCGTGCATTGGTCGCTGGCTGGCTGCTGCTGTGCCCCGTAGCGCCCGCCATGGCGTACGTGGACGTCAACATCGGCATCAACCTCGGCGGGTATCCCGCGCTGCAGCCGATCCCCGGCTACCCCGTGTACTACGCGCCCGACGTGAATGCCAATTACTTCTTCTACGACGGCCTCTACTGGGTGTTCGACGGCAACGACTGGTTCGCGAGCTCCTGGTACAACGGCCCGTGGCAGCGCGTCGATCGCTTCGAGGTGCCCGTCTACCTGCTTCGCGTGCCGGTGCGCTATTACCGGCATGCCCCCGACTACTTCCGCCAATGGCGGGCGGACGGGCCGCCGCGCTGGGACGCACGCTGGGGGCGCGAATGGTCGGACCGCCATCGCGGATGGGACCGCTGGGACCGTCGCAACACGCCGCGGCCGGCGCCCCTGCCGACCTACCAGCGGGATTACCGGGGCGACCGCTATCCGGGCCCCGTCCAGCAGCGCGAGATGCAGAGCCGCAACTACGGCCATCGGCCGAGCGATCCGAACGTGGCGCGCTTCTATGAAAGCCGCGGCGGCCGCGACATCGTGACGCCGCGCGAGGCGGCCGCGATCGAGCAATCGCGCAGCGAGCAGCGCGAGCGCCAGATGAATCCGCAGGAGCGCATCAACCGCGACCGCGACCGCCAGGGCGGCGGCGGTTAGTCGACCCTTTCAGCGCCCGGCGGAGCCTGCCGTCCGCCGCTCGATCGCCTCGTGACGCTCGAGCGTGCGGCGCGCGCGCTCGACGACCGGGATGTCGACCATCTTGCCGTCCACCTCGATGGCTCCCGTGTTGCCGCGCGCGGCGACCTCGAAGGCCGCGACGATGCGCCGCGCCCTCTCGACTTCCTCGGGCGAGGGCCGGAATTCCTCGTTGAGGATCGGGATCTGCGCCGGGTGGATCACGGAGGCGCCGGTGAAGCCGATCCTGCGCGAGCGGCGCGCGGTGGCGCGGAACGCCTCGAGGTCCTTGTAGTCGGCCACCGTCCCGATGAACCCGAGCGGCAGCACGCCCGCGGCACGCGCGGCGAGGACGACCTGCTGCTTCGGATAGAAGAGCCCCTCGGCTTCCGGGACCATCCCGACGGCGAGCGCGAAGTCCTCCGATCCGAGCGTGAGCGCGACCACGCGCGGATGCGCCGCGGCGATGTCGCGCATGCGGAAGAACGCAGTCACCGTCTCGATCATCGCGACGATGCGCGTGTGGCCTTGCGGCAGGCCCCGCTCGGCCTCGAGCTCGTCGAGCACCTCGGCCACCATGTGCACGTGCTCGGGGCTTTCCGTCTTGGGCAGCATCAACCCGTAGATGCTTTGGCCCACGATCGCCTCGAGATCGCGCAGGCACAGCCGCCACGGGCGGTTCACGCGCACGAGCACGTCCGCGCCCGAGCGCGCGACCTTCGGCGCGGCATCGGCCACGAGCGTGCGCGCGCGCTCCTTGTCCTTCGGCAGGATGCTGTCCTCGAGGTCGAGGATGATGACGTCCGCGCCTCGCGTGTGCGCGCCATCCACGAATTTCTGCACGTTCACCGGCACGAACATCATGGAGCGCCAGATCGGGAGATTGCGGCTCATGGCTTCACCTCGATTCCGTACCGCGCGAGCACCTCCGCCGTGTGCTCGCCGAGCTCGGGCGCGGGGCGGCGGATCGCGCCCGGCGAGCGCGACAGGCGCGGCACCACGTTGTGCATCGGGATCGCGCCCATGTCCTTGTCGGGGAGGTCGACGAGGATCTCGCGCGCGCGCACGTGCGGATCGGCCATGAACTGCTCGATGTCGTACACGGGCGCGGCCGTGATCTCGTTCTTCTCGAAGAAGGCCATGGCTTCCTCCAGCGTGTGCGCCGCCACGAAGTCGCGGATCGGCTTCTCCGCCTCGTCGGCGTTCGCCACACGGTCCGCGTTGGTGCGGAAGCGGGGATCCTCGAGCATGTGCGCGACGCCGAGCGCGGCGTAGAGGCGGTTCACCATCGCCTGCATCGAGGCGGACATGCACACCCAATGCCCGTCCTTCGTCCTGAAGACGTTGCGCGGGCCGGCGGTATTCGAGCGGCTGCCCGTGCGCGGCTTGATCGCGTGCGTGAGTCGGAAGAGCGCCGCCTCGGGGCCGAGGATCGAGAAGATGGGATCGAGCAGCGGCAGGTCGATCACCTGCCCGCGCCCCGACTTGCCGCGATAATGCAGGGCGGTCATCACCGAGAACGCGCCGTAGAGGCCCGCGACCATGTCGGCGAGGGCGAGCGGCGGCAGCACCGGCTCGCGATCCTCGAAGCCGTTCTTCGCCGCGAATCCCGACATGCCCTCGACCAGCGTGCCGAAGCCCGGCCGGAACCGGTACGGGCCGTCCTGCCCCCAGCCGGAAATGCGCACGATGACCAGCCCCTCGTTGCGCTGGTGCAGCACGTCCGGGCCGAAGCCCATGTTCTCCAGCGTGCCCGGCCGGAAGTTCTCGAGCAGCACGTCCGCATGCTCGACGAGCCGCAGCAGCGCCTCCTTGCCGGCGGTGTGTCGCAGGTTGAGCGTCACGCTCTTCTTGTTGCGCGCATAGACCTTCCAGTACGCGCTCACGCCCTTCACGCGCCAGTCGCGCAGCGGATCGCCCTTGCCGGGATCCTCGATCTTGATCACTTCGGCGCCGAAGTCGGCGAGCTGCAGGCTGAGCATGTTGCCCGCGACGAGCCGCGTGAGGTCGAGGACGACGAGGCCGTCGAGCGGGCATTGCGCGTCTGCCGCGAATGGTTTCATGGAAGATCGTTGCCTTCGGAGGGGAAGAGAACGCAGCTCGCCGCGGGAATGCCGACCCATGCCTCGCTGCCGTCGAAGAGGCGATCCGATTCGACGCGCAGCGTCGCGCCGCCGACGTCGACCTGGTAGAGCGTGCGCGCGCCGAGATAGCTGCGTCCGGTGATGTGCGCGGCGAGCACGTTCTCGCCGTTCGCCGCGGGGCGCTCGGCATGGATCGACAGGCGTTCGGGACGCAGCGCGACGAGGACGTCGCCGTCGATGGGCTTGCCGCTGAGCGCCACGATGCGCTGCCGGCTCGGCAGCTCGATGGTCACGGGACCCGGGGACGCACCCCGGGGTGCGTCCCCGGGGTGCGTCCCCGGGTCTGGGGGCACGACGCGGCCCTTCAGGAAGTTGCTGCTGCCGATGAAATCGGCGACGAACGGATCGGCGGGCCGGTCGTAGATCTCCCGCGGCGTGCCGAGCTGGCTCACGCGGCCGTGGTTCATGACCGCGATGCGATCCGACAAGGCGAGCGCCTCGGACTGGTCGTGCGTGACGTACACGGTGGTGAGCCCCACCTGCCGCGTCACCTGGCTCAGCCACACGCGGGAGCGCTCGCGCAGGCGCGCGTCGAGGTTGGAGAGCGGCTCGTCGAGGAGCAGCACGCGCGGGCGGTAGACGAGCGTGCGCGCGAGCGCGACGCGCTGCTGTTGTCCGCCGGAAAGCTCGTGCGGGTAGCGGTCGGCGAAGGTGTCCATCTCGACCAGCTTCAGCGCCTCCTTCACGCGCTGGCGCCGCTCCGCGGCGGCGACGTCGCGCAGCTTGAGCGGAAACTCGCAGTTGCCCGCCACGGTCATGTGGGGCCACAACGCGTAGGACTGGAACACCAGCCCGCAATTGCGCTGCTCGGGATGCAGGTGGATGCCCCTGGCATCGTCGAAGAACACCTCGCCGCCCACCGTGATGCGGCCCTTGTACGGCACGTCCAGGCCCGCGAGCGCCGCGAGCGTGGTCGACTTGCCGCAGCCGCTCGGGCCGAGCAGCGTCACGAACTCGCCGTCGGCGATGGCGAGGCTCAGGTCGTCCACCGCGGTCACGTCGCCGTAGCGGCAGGTGAGTCCCTCGATCACGACGTCAGCCATACACGCGCACTCCGAACACGAGCCGCACGCCGTAGACGAACACGAACGTGAGCAGGACCTGCAGCATCGCGAGCGCGGCCACCGGTCCCGCGTCGCCCTGGATCCAGAAGCTGAGCAGCGTCGTGCCGATCACCTCGCTGCCGGGCGCGAACAGGAACACCGCGGTCGCATAGTCCTTGAAGAAGCAGATGAAGAGCACCGCGAACGCCGAGAACAACGCGGGCTTGAGCAGGCGCATCACCATCGCCCACGACGTGGTCCACCAGTCGGCGCCGGCCACGCGCGCCGCGCGGTCGAGCTCGGGGCTGATCTGCAGCAGCGCGGGCGACACGGCGCCGAGCCCGGTCGGCAGGTAGCGCATGGTGAAGGCGAGCACGAGGATGGCGATCGTATTGTGCAGCGGGCCGAGGAACGGAAACACGATCATCGCCCAGAGGAATCCCAGGCCCACCACCAGCCCCGGCACCGCCCGCGGATAGAGCGCGACGAATTCGAGGGCGCGCGCGTGGCGGAACGGCGAGCGCTGCGTGACGATCGCGACCAGCGCGACCACCATCGTGGCGAGCGCGCCGCCGAGGATCGCGATGCCGAGCGAGTTGTAGATGGAGCGCACGTACGTGGTCGAGGACACGATCATCTGCAGGTGCGCGGTCGTGAGCACGTCCGTGATGGGCACGAGCGGCGTGAGGAACGTGGTCACGCCGCGCAGCGCGAGGCCGGCCAGGGGCGCGAGCACCGCGAACACCGTGTAGAGCGACAGCAGCAGCCCGAGCGGCCAGCGCAGCCATCCGAGCGGAAAGCGCCGCGGCCGCGTGGCCTTGCCCTTCACCGTCACGAAGCGGCCGATGTTGGACAGCAGCTTGCCCTGCAGCCACACGAGCAACGTGACGATCCCGAGCAGCGCCACTGCGGCGGCGCCGACCATGCCGTAGTCGGGCGTCGAGGCGCCGATGCCCTCGTCATACAGGAAGGTCGAGAGGAAATGGATGCCGACGGGGCCGCCGAAGATGAGCGGCACCGACAGCAGCTCGAGCGCGAGGGTGAAGTTGAGGATCGCGCTGTAGACGAGCGCCGGCCGCATGAGCGGCAGCGTGATCGCCCACAGCGTGCGGATCGATCCCGCGCCCGCGATGCGCGCCGAGTCCTCGAGCGTCGCATCGGCCATGCGCGTGGAGTTCAGGCAGTAGAGGAACGTGACCGGCGCCTCGCAGATCGCGGCCACGATCGCCATGCCCGCCATGCTGTAGAGATTCCACGGCATCCCGCCGGTCACCGCCTGCCCGGCGAGCGTCACGTAGCCGGACGGCCCGTACATGATCGAGAAGCCGAACGCCATCACGAGCTGCGACAGGTACAGCGGCCACAGGAACATCTCGCCGAACAGGCGCGCGCCCGGCACGTCGGTGCGCCCCACCGCGATCGCCATGCCGGCGCCGATCACCAGCGCGAGCGCGGTCGTGAAGAATGCGAACACCAGCGAGTTGACGACGGCCTCGCGCAGCGCCGGGTTGGTGAACAACCGCGCGTAGTTCCCGGGCCCGAACGCGCCGATGCCGTCGTAGAGCGGCTTGCCCATCGCCGATTGCAGCACCACGGGCGCGAGCGGGGCCACCACCAGCACGACGGTGAACGCGGCGACGGCCCATTGCAGGGCCGTCCCCCGGTCGACCCACCGCGCGGGCGGCGCGCCGGCGGCGGGTGCGGCGTTTCTCATCGCCGGCCGCGCGTCAGAGGCCGAAGAGCTTCCTCCAGCGCGCCTGGAACTCGGGGCCCTTCGTCATGACGTCGTCGTCGTATTCGACGCGCACGACCTTGTCCTCGCCGCCGACCTGCTCGACCACGCCGTGGTAGGTCGGGCGCGGCACCTCGCTCGCCTTCACGTCCTCGCGATACGGCGTGAGCCCGCCCTTGCCGAAGCCCACCTGCCCGTCGTGCGACAGGATGTAATCGAGCATCAGCTTCGCCGAGTTGACGTTGGTCGAGCCCTTGGGGATGGCCATGCCGCGCAGCACGATCGGCGTGCCGTCGGTCGGGTACGCCCAGCCGAGGATCTTCGCGCGCGCCGGGTCGTTCAGCTTCGGGAAGAGCACGATGCCGGAGATGAAGAAGCCGGCCTTGTACTCGCCCGAGGTGATCTTCTCGATCATCGGCCCGGCCGAGCGCTCGGGGCGCGTCACCTTGCCGAGCGTCTCGAGCTCCTTCCATGCGCGGTCGCCGTACTTCTTCGTGTAGGCCCAGTTGATGTTGAGGCCGAACGCCTCGACCGCGGCGTTGTACGTCGTGATCTTGTTCTTGTATTCGGCCGGGTGCTCGGCCGCGATCTTCGCGAGGTCCGCGAGGCTCTTCGGCCGCTGGTTCTCCGGCACCAGGGCGTTGTTCCAGACGATCACCATCGGATCGGCCGAGACGGTGTACAGGCCCTTGCGCGGGATGCTCCATTTCGGCAGCTTGTCCGACTCCGGCGACTGGTAGTCGATGGCCTCGCCCTTGGCGAGCAGCTGCAGCCACTTGTCGACCGCGCCGGCGATGATGAGGTCGCCCGTGCGCGAGCCGGAGGCGCGCTCCGAGTAATAGCGCTCGAACACTTCGCTCGAGCCGAGGTCGAGCGTCTGCACCTCGATCCAGGGGTAGAGCTTCCTGAAGCCCTCGACCACGGGCTTCCAGTTGTACTCGGCCATGATCGAATAGACGACGAGCTTGTTCTCCTTCTTCGAGCCCTCGACGATCTGCGAGTACGACTTCGGATAGTAGGAAGGCAGGCCCTGCGCCTGCGCCCCGGCCGTGAAGATGCCCGCCGCGAGCGCGACGGCCGCCGCGAGAACGTTCCTGCGATTCATGGCTTTCCTCCCTGGGTCTCTTCTAGTTGGCCTTGATGCCGGCCGTCCTGATGATCGGCCACCACTTGTCGGTCTCGGCCTTGTGGTGCGCGCGCAGCGCCTCGGGCGTCTGCTGGTCCGGCGGCGGGATGTCCTGGCCGATTTCCTGCAGGCGCTTCTTGATCGCCGGATCGGCGAGCGCTTCGCGTGCCGCGCCGTTGAGCTTCATCACCACGTCGCGCGGCGTGCCCTTCGGCACCCAGAGCGCGTGCCAGATGGACATGTAGAAGCCGGGCAGGCCCGCCTCGTCGACGGTCGGGATGTCGGGCGCGGAAGCGAGGCGCGTCTTCGCGGTGACGGCGTAGGCGCGCACGCGGCCCGCCTTCACCTGGTTCAGCGCCGTGGCGGCCTGGTCGAAGGTGAGGTTCACGTGCCCCGCGATGACGTCCTGCAGCGCGGGTCCCGATCCCTTGTAGTGGACGATGTTGAGGGGCGCGGCGCGCGTGCCGAAGTCGACGGCCATCACGTGCGAAGGCGTGCCGGGACCGCCCGTGCCGTAGCTCACCGCGCCGGGATTCTTCTTCACGTAGTCGATCAGCTCCTTCAGGGTCTTCGCCGGGACGGACGGATTCGACACGATGATCTGCGCGTTCGCGGCGACCATGCCCACCGGCTCGAAATCGTTCACGTAGTCCACCTGCAGGCCCTGCACGGCGGGCGCGAGCACGTGCGTGCCGACGTGCCCGATCGCCACGGTGTAGCCATCGGGCGGGGAATGCATCACCTTGTTGTTGGCGATGGTGCCGCCGGCCCCGGCGACGTTCTCCACGACGATGGTCTGCCCGAGCGAGCGCGACATGCGCTCGGCGAGCATGCGCGCGATGGTGTCCGTCGGGCCACCCGCGGCGAACGGCACGATCATCGTGATGGGCTTGCCGGGATAGCCCTGCGCGAGGGCGAGGGTGGCGGCGCACGCGGCGAGGAATCCCGCCATGCGGGACAGTATGCGAAGCATCATGGTCTCCTCCTTGTTATCCGGCCAAGGGTATACGAAAGTTTTCGCCCGCGGGAACGCGTGGCGTCAACAGCGGCAGCGGTTCGTGCGTTGAGAATGAGGCAACCCATCCGTGCGGAGGAAACATGAAGCGCCTCACCCTCGCCGTCCTGCTCCTCCTCGCCACGGCGTTGCCCGCGGCCGCGCAAACCTACTACGACATCGACGTGGACCTGCCCGCCTATCCGGAGATGGAGCAGGTGCCCGAGTCGCCCGTGTACTACGCGCCCTCCGTGGACTCGAACTACTTCTTCTACGACGGGCTTTACTGGGACTACTACAACGACGCGTGGTATTCGAGCCCCTGGTACAACGGCCCCTGGGAGTACGTCGATCCCGTTTACGTGCCCACGTACGTCCTGTGGGTGCCCATCCGGTTCTATCGCCGGCCGCCGCACTACTTCCGCAGCTGGAACGCCCACCGGCCGCCGCATTGGGGCCAGCACTGGGGCCACGATTGGCAGCGCCGCCACAACGAGGTCTACCGCGGCCGCGCCGTGGCGGCGGCGCCCGCCCCGCTGCCCCAATACCAACGCCAGTTCACGCGCGACAACTATCCGCGCGTGCCGCAGCAGCAGTACGCCATCCACGGCCAGAGCTACGGCTACCAGCCGCGCGAGAACGTCGTGCGGCAGCAATACCAGAGCCGCGGCATGAGCCCGAATCCCATCCAGCGGGCCGCGCCCGCGCCGCAGGGCCATCCCTCGGGCAACCAGCAGCACCAGTGGGACGGGCGCGGGCAGCCGCGCTGAATTGGGGGCAAACCCCCAACAATCCGCCGGATGTGGTGAATTGCCCCACCCCCACCCGCTCGGCCGCGCCATGGTACCCTTCAAGCCACTGAAAAAAGGGGAGTTTCAGCCGTGGCATACTGCGTGCGTGTGTCTCCGCGTCCATCGCAAGATGGATGTTCCCCAAACCCCAAGGAGACGCCATATGTCCAAAACGCGCACCACCGCTGCGGTCCTGGCGATCGTCGGAGTCATCGCCGGCTCGTTCGCGGTGATCGGCACGGCGGAAGCCAAGCGTGCCAAGTGCACTGCCGTGCCTGTCCCCGGGCACCCCGGCACCTTCGTAGTTACCTGCAGCACCCGGCGTCCCTGATCCCCAGGAGGCCGGAAAACGCCGTGGTCGCGCGACCGACCGCGGCGTTTTCATTTGGAGTCCAAGTGCTGCGGTCCATGTTGGCCGCGCTGCTGCTTGCAGTCCCGCTCGCGAGCCGCGCAGACGAAGCGCCCGCCACGGCGACGCCCCCGATTTCCGGCAACGTCGAGCTTGGGCTGTCCGACGAGTTGTCCCGCTTCACCGAGGTGCGCATCGGCGATTCGCCCGCCATCCTCGTTCCCGGCCAGGACGTGCGCCGCACGGAGCCCTTCCGCCACTTCGCCGCGCAGGTGAACGCCTCGGTGCCCTGCGGCATCAAGAACGTGAACTGCGTGGCGGACGTCAGCTACGACACGCATACCGGCCTCAGGACCGGCGACGTGGATACGGTGGTCGCCCAGGGCGACGCGGGCTTCCAGTACGGCTATGGCAAGTCCATCTTCGGCATCAAGCTCGACAAGGAGCGCTGGAGCGTCGGCGGCAACGAGTTTCGCCGCATCGACGGCGTGAACCTCGACTGGGTCGCCTCGGTCACGGACCGGCTGGCTTCCTACGTGCTCGTGCAGCTCAACCGCTACCGGCATCCCGGCGACCAGTCGTCGCTCGACTCGAACTACGCCGCCGTCACCGGCAACCTGCGCTACGCCACCCAGGACGCGTGGCAATCCGGCTATACCGTGCAGGCCACGCTGTCGCGCGAGGCCAACGTCAACGACGATCCCACGCTCGACGTGAAGGCCGTGCTCGTGCGCCTCGCCTGGGATTCGAAGCCCGCCGAAGGGTGGGAGCTCGGCGTCTCGGGCATCGCGCAACGCTCGAGCTTCGGCGCGTTCGACCCGATCCTCGACGTGCGCCGCGTCGACCGCTACGCCGGCGCCGACGTTCAGCTCGCGCGCCGCCTCACCAAGGACCTCAGCATCCGCCTGGACCTCGCCTACGCCTGGTATCGGTCCACCGCCAACTCGTTCGACAACGATTGGGCGAGCATCGGCACCATGCTCATCTGGAAGTTCTGACGCCGAGGGGGCAAAAAACCCGGGGATGCGTGAAATGCCCCGGCAAGAAAGCTCCCCATCCGCAGGTCTCCCTCTGGAACAGATATGGCACAACACGTGCATGTGTCTATCGATCGATAAACAAAAGAACGACCATCCAGAAACGGAGACGCCGTGTTGAAATCCAAATTCCTCCTGTTCGTCGCTGCCCTCGCGATCCTCGCCGTATTCGCCATGGAGTTCGTCGCCATCAAGGCGGATGGCCCCGCCACGAAGTGCGCCCTCACACCGACGACCGGCACGCACGGCGGCTATTCCGTGCGCTGCTCGCGCGTGGAACCCTGAACGTTTTCTTGGCTGGTCCGCCCCACCCTTGCTAGGCTGTGCCGCGCGGGACATTCGAAGCCCGGCACGAACCACGCACCCCAGGAGGGGACTCATGAAGCTGATTCGCATCGCGGCGTCAGTGACGATCCTGGCGTTCGCGTCCATCGCGCATGCCGCGCCAATCGTCGTGAAGGTCAGCCACGTCGTCGCGGAAAACACCCCGAAGGGGCAGGCCGCGCTCAAGTTCAAGGAGCTGGCCGAGAAGAAGCTGCCCGGCAAGGTCGAGGTGCAGGTCTTCCCGAACTCGCAGCTCTTCGGCGACGGCAAGGAGATGGAGGCGCTGCTGCTGGGCGACGTGCAGGTGATCGCGCCTTCGCTGTCGAAGTTCGACCGCTACACCAAGAAGCTGCAGCTCTTCGA
>DASTGG010000339.1:0-3929 GCA_035719385.1 Usitatibacter sp. | reverse complement strand
AGGGTGCGCGGCGAGGTGAAGACCCACGTGGACGTGCCGCGGGACATCCCGAGCCAACCGACATGAAAGAACAACGCGAAGGCACGATGTATCGCCGGCAGCATGGCCATACGCGTCCGCACGAGGACCCGTATTACCAGTCGGCGAAGCCGCCCGAGCCCAGCCAGTGCCCGATGTGCCACGCCGTTTTCATGGAGGGCCGCTGGCAGTGGAGTGACGCCCCGTCCGCCGTGCACGAGGAGCTGTGCCCCGCGTGCCGCCGCATCGAGGATCGCTTCCCCGCGGGCTATGTGACGATCAAGGGTGCGTTCTTCAAGGAGCACCGCGACGAGATCATCGCCCTCATCAAGGCGAAGGAGAAACGCGAAAAGGCCGAGCGGCCGCTCCAGCGGATCATGGCCATCGAGGACAAGCGGGACACCCTCGAGGTCAGCACCACCGATTCGCACATCGCCCGCGGGATCGCGGAAGCCCTGCACGATGCGTACAAGGGCGACCTGAAAGTGCGCTACAGCCGGGACGAGAACCTGGTCAGGGCGGTTTGGACGCGTAACTGACGACGACATTGGATTCCGGCCCATTGCCGCTACGGCGGCGGCCGGAATGACAAGCGGGCGCTGCGAACGCGGCGCCGCCGTCGTCATCCCCGCGTAGGCGGGGACCCAATTCTCACCGCGTGCGGTGAATGCTCTGCCCGAGCATCTCGGGCACGACGAGCACGCGCCCCTTCTCGGTCACGTGGAAGCGGCGGCGGTCGTCCTCGACGTCCACGCCGATGCGCATGCCTTCGGGGATGCGGCAGTACTTGTCGATCACGGCATTGCGCACGACGGCGTCGGGGCCGATCTCGCAGCTGCCGAGGATGACCGAGTCGTCGATGCGGCAATGGTTGTGCACGCGCACGTTCGTGAACAACAGCGAGCGCTTCACCGTCGAGCCGCTCACGATGCAGCCGCCGGAGACGATGGAATCGATCGCCGCGCCGCGCCGGTCCGGATCGTCGAACACGAACTTCGCCGGCGGCATCTGCTCCTGGTACGTCCAGACCGGCCAGTCCGTGTCGTAGAGATTGAGCTCCGGGATGACGCGCGTGAGGTCGATGTTCGCCTCGTAGTACGCATCCACGGTGCCCACGTCGCGCCAGTAGGGCTGCCCATTCGTCATGTTCACGCAGCTGCCGTAGAAATCGTGCGCGTAGATATCCTCGCCCGCCTCGATGAGCCGCGGGATCACGTCCTTGCCGAAGTCGTGCGACGAATCCTTGATCTCGGCGTCTTCGGTCAGCACGGCGTAGAGGTACTGCGCATCGAAGACGTAGATGCCCATGGAGGCGAGCACCTTGTCCGGCTTCTCGGGAACCGTGAACGGATCGGATTGCGGCTTTTCCTGGAACGCCGTGACGCGTCCTCGCCAGTCGGTGCGCATGACGCCCAACTGCGGCGCCTCGCTGGCCGGCGCCTCGATGCAGGCCACCGTCATCCTCGCGGAGCGCGCGAGATGCTCCTCGATCATGCGGCGATAGTCCATCTTGTAGACGTGGTCGCCCGCGAGCACGAGCACGAGCTGCGGATCCTGCCGGCGCAGGATGTCCATGTTCTGGTAGACCGCATCGGCGGTGCCCTGGTACCAGTCGCCGTTGGTGCGCTGCTGCGCGGGCAGCACCTCGCAGTACTCGTCGAAGCGCCCGTCGAGGAAGCTCCAGCCGCGCTGGATGTGGCGGATGAGGCTGTGCGACTTGTACTGCGTCGCGACGTCCACGCGCCGGATGCCCGAGTTGATGCAGTTGGAGAGCGTGAAATCGATGATGCGGAACTTGCCGCCGAAGGACACCGCGGGCTTCGCGCGCCAGTCGGTGAGCTGCTTCAATCGCGTGCCGCGGCCGCCCGCCAGGACCAGCGCGACGGTGTTCTTGACGGCATATTCGGCGTGACGCGCTTCGGCGCTCCGCGTGGAGGCGCGCGGCGACTGGAGTCGCTCGGTGACTACGGCCATGAATTCCCCCTTGTGCGTCGGGTCGTTGTCGTGCGCGGTGCGTGCGCTCGCACAACATATCTCCGCATGTGGGACAGCTTCTACGCCCGTTGTCTGACGTTGCTGCAGGAATGTTCCTACAGGGTCTGCAACCGCCCTCGGCGACGCTTTGCCCGGTGGCCGAGAATGAAGAGACTACTCCTGCAAAGCCGTGCGCGCAGCACCGATCACGGGCAATTTTTCGGTGAGGACCGCGTGTACCGGAATGCGCATCAGGTGCGAGGAGAAGGCGCCCTTCGAGCAGAACGCCTGGCGGAAGCGCGGGGTGTGCAGCGCGCCGGCGATCTTCGTGACGACGCCTCCAGCAAGGAACACGCCACCTCGCGCCATGACGCTCAACGCATGGTTGCCTGCGACGTTTCCGAGGCATTCGGAGAAGAGGTCGAGCGCCGCCTCGCACGCCGCGTCGCCGTGCGACAGCGCCTGCTCCGAGATCCAGGCGGGATCCGCGGCGGCGTTCTCCAAGCCCAAGCCGGCGTTGCCGCGCTTCGCGATGAAGTCGTAGACGTTCGCAAGCCCGCGTCCGGAAACGATATCTTCGACCTCGACGCGCCCCGTCGCCGTGAAGAGCGCGCGCCAGAGCTCCGCCTGCTCCGGCGTTTCCGGCGCGAAGCCCACGTGCCCGCCCTCGCCCGGAACCACCTTGCCCTTCCCGCCGTGGGGCACGATGTACGCGACGCCGAGCCCGGTGCCGACGCCCACGACGACGCGCGGCTCCTCGGCATCCGGTTCCCCGGGCTGCAGGGTGACGATTTCCCGGGGGTCCAGGCAATCCACGCCCGCGGCGCTCGCCGCGAGGTCGTTCACCACCTTGAAGCGCGGGATGCCGCAGCGCCCGGCAATGAGGTCGCCGTCCACGGCCCAGGGCCGGTTGGTCATCTTGATGCAGTTGCCGATCCGCGGGCCCGCCACGCCGACCGCCCCCGCGGTGATGGGCTCCGCGTCCGGCCGTTCGCGCCGCAGCTCTTCGAGGAAGCGCTTCATCACGTCCTCGAAATGCACGACCTCGTCCGCGGCGTAGCGGCGCTCGAACACCGGCTCCCACCGGTTCCTGCGCATTTCGCCGACTTCAAGCAGAATCTTGGTCCCGCCGACGTCTCCCGCCAGGATCACCGCTCGACTCCATGGACATGAACGTCCTGTTCGTGACGCCCGAATGCGCGCCGCTCGTGAAGACGGGCGGCCTGGGCGATGTGAGCGCGGCGCTGCCGCCCGCGCTGCGCGGCCTCGGCATCGACGCGCGCGTGCTGCTGCCCGGCTATCGCGCCGTGCTCGATGCGACGTCCGAAGCGAAGGATCTCGGGCGCTTCGATGTGTTCGGTCATTCGGTTCGGCTCCTCGAGGCGCGCCTTCCGGGCGACGTGCCCCTCATCGTGCTCGACGCGCCCGAGCTCTTCGCGCGGCGCGGCGGCCCCTACCAATCGGACGAAGGCAACGACTGGGAAGACAACGCGTTGCGCTTCGGCGTTCTCTCCAAGGTTGCGGCCGTGCTGGGCAGCATGCAATGCCCGCTCGCCTGGCGCCCCGATGTCGTGCACTGCAACGACTGGCCGACCGCGCTCGCGCCGGCCTTCCTGCGCTTCGCGCGCGGCCGTCACGCCGCCTCGCTCACGACCATCCACAACCTGGCCTTCCAGGGCATCTTCGAGCCCGCGCACGTGCGCCGCCTGGAGCTGCCGCCCGAGAGCTACGGCACCGCGGGGCTGGAATTCTACGGCCGCATCTCGTTCCTCAAGGGCGGGCTCGTGTACGCCGATGCGATCAACACGGTGAGCCCCACGTACGCGCGCGAGATCCAGACCGAGGAGCTCGGCTTCGGCCTCGAAGGCGTGCTGCAGATGCGACGCGACGTGCTCTTCGGCGTGCTGAACGGCGTGGACACGGCGCTCTGGAACCCG
>DASTGG010000338.1:0-3414 GCA_035719385.1 Usitatibacter sp. | reverse complement strand
ACTTCCTGCTCGTCGAGCAGGCGCTGGCGCGCGAGCGGCTGCGCGCGCAGGCGGAAGGGCTCCACGCGATTGGGCGGCCGCATCGGCTCGACGTCCCGCACCGCTTCCCGGAACGCGTCGTCGACCGCGACCACCCGGCGCCCGGTGTCGCGCGCCTTCTTCACCCCAGCGTCTCGAGGTACTTGTCGGCGTCGAGCGCCGCCATGCAGCCGGAGCCCGCGCTCGTCACCGCCTGGCGGTACACGTGGTCCTGCACGTCGCCCGCGGCGAACACGCCGGGCACGCTGGTGGCGGTGGCCATGCCGTCGGAGCCGCCGCGCGTGAGGATGTAGCCGTTGCGCATGTCGAGCTGGCCTTCGAAGATGTCCGTGTTGGGCTTGTGGCCGATGGCGATGAAGCAGCCCGAGACCGGCAGCTCGCGCGTCTTGCCGTCCACGGCGGACTTGATGCGCACGCCGGTCACGCCGGACTTGTCGCCCAGCACCTCGTCGAGCACGTGGTTCCAGACGACGGTGGCCTTGCCTTCGCGCTCGCGCGCGAAGAGCTTGTCCTGCAGGATCTTCTCGGCGCGGAACCGGTCGCGGCGGTGGATCACCGTCACGTGGCGTGCGATGTTCGTGAGATAGAGCGCTTCCTCGACCGCGGTGTTGCCGCCGCCCACGACGCACACGTCCTGCCCCTTGTAGAAGAAGCCGTCGCAGGTCGCGCAGCCCGACACGCCCTTGCCCATGTACGCCTGCTCCGAGGCGAGCCCGAGGTACTGCGCCGAGGCGCCGGTCGCGATGACGAGCGCGTCGCAGGTGTACGTGCCCGAATCGCCGACGAGCGTGATGGGCTTGTCCTTGAGCTTCGCGGTGTGGATCTGGTCGAAGACGATCTCGGTCTCGAACCGCTCGGCGTGCTTCAGGAACCGGTCCATGAGCTCCGGTCCCTGGACGCCCATGGCATCGGCGGGCCAGTTGTCCACGTCGGTCGTGGTCATGAGCTGGCCGCCCTGGGCGAGGCCGGTGACGAGCGTGGGCTTGAGGTTGGCGCGGGCGGCGTAGATCGCGGCCGTGTAGCCGGCAGGACCCGAGCCGAGGATGAGCAGGCGGGAGTGTTTGGTTGTCATTCGGGGAGAAAAACCTTCCGACGGGAGGCCGGAAAACGCCGATTATCGCATCCTCGGGCCCACCCTATGTGCCTGATACTAAGGCGGTAAATGAGATCAAACGGCTAAAGGTTTGACAAACCAAGGCTTTTTCAGTAATTAAGACAGCCATGCAAGCCCCACCGAAGCAGAAGGGCCCCGTAGGCGAGCGCACGATGACGCTGAAGGCGGTCCCGTTCTTCACCCAGCTCAACGACCACGAGCTGGACGTGGTCCGGTCGCTGGCTACCGAGAAGACCTACCCCAAGAACGCCGTGGTGCTCACGGAGGGCGAGGCGGGCGATTCGCTCTTCATGATCCAGTCCGGCAAGGTGAAGGTCTTCATCGGCGACGAGGACGGCCGCGAGATCATCCTGAAGATCCTGGGCCCCGGCAGCTTCTTCGGCGAGATGTCGATGATCGACAAGCAGCCGCGGTCGGCCTCGGTCACCACGCTCGAGACCTCGACCTTCCTGGTGCTGCAGCACGCGGCCTTCGAGAAGTGCGTCGAGCAGGCGCCGCGCATCGCGCAGATGGTGATGCAGGTGCTGGCGCAGCGCGTGCGCGAGGCGGACCGCAAGATCGGAACCCTCGCGCTCATGGACGTGTACGGCCGCGTGGCCTCCACGCTGCTCGAGCTCGCGGTGTACAACAACGGCGTGCTGATGGTGGGCGAGAAGCTCTCCCAGCAGGACCTCGCCAACATGGTGGGCGCCTCGCGCGAGATGGTGAACCGCATCCTGAAGGACCTCTCGGACCGCGGCTTCATCTCGATCGAGTCCAAGTCGATCACCATCATCAACCGCGAGCTGCCGCCATCGCTCTCGTAGTCGCAGGACCGCCGCCATCGCCGTAAACGCCAGAGCCCCGAACGCGCACGCCGCCTCCGGCGCGAGCCCGCGGCTTGCGCGCGCGCTGCGCGAGGCGGGCTGGATCGTGCTCGCCGGCGTGGGCGCCTGGCTCGCGCTCATCCTCGCGACCTACCACCGCAGCGATCCGGGCCCCTTCCACAGCGTGGCCGAGGCCGCGATCCTCAACAAGGGCGGCGTGGCGGGCGCGTGGATCTCGGAAGTCCTGCTGTATCTCTTCGGCCTGTCGGCCTGGTGGCTCGTCTCGCTCGCCGCCTACGGCATCCTGCGGCTCTACCGGCGCGTGGAGGCGTGGGAGATCCTCAACCGTCGCACGCTGGCCGTCTCGCTCGTGGGCTTCGCGATCCTGCTCGCGGCGAGCAGCGCGCTCGAGGCCATGCGGCTGCACTCGCTCGCGGCCGAGCTGCCGGGCAAGCCCGGCGGCGCCCTCGGGCTGGTGCTCGCCGACCTGGTCGAGCGCGGGCTCGGTTTCGCCGGCGGCACGCTGGTGCTCATCGTCGTCATGGCCGCCGCGCTCAGCGTCTTCACGGGGCTGTCGTGGCTGCGGCTCGCCGAGATCCTCGGCGCGGCGCTCGAATGGGCCGGCGGCGCCGTGCGCGAGCGCATCGAGGCGCGCCGCGACCGCAAGGAAGGCGAGATCGCCGCCCAGGTGCGCGAGGAGAAGGTCGAGGAGGCCAAGCGCGTCTTCGAGGAGCACGAGCCGATCCGCATCGAGATGCCGGCGCCGGTCGTGGTGCCGAAGAGCGAGCGCGTCGTGCGCGAGAAGCAGCAGCCGCTCTTCGCCGACCTGCCCGATTCGCCGCTGCCCGCGTTCGCGCTCCTCGACGCGCCCGACGCGCACATCGAGCGCCCCACCGCCGAGACGCTCGAGTACACCTCGCGCCTCATCGAGCGCAAGCTCATGGACTTCAACGTGCAGGTGAAGGTCGTGGCCGCCTATCCCGGCCCGGTGATCACCCGCTACGAGATCGAGCCGGCCGTCGGCGTGAAGGGCGCGCAGATCGTGAACCTCGCGCGCGACCTGGCGCGGGCCCTGTCCGTCGTGGCGATCCGCGTGGTCGAGACGATCCCGGGCACCTCCTGCATGGGCCTCGAGATCCCGAACCCCAAACGCGAGATCGTGCGGCTGTCGGAGATCATCGGGTCCCAGGTGTACCAGGACATGCATTCGCCCCTTACGCTCGCCATGGGAAAGGATATCACCGGCAAGCCGATGGTCGCGGACCTGAACAAGATGCCGCATGTGCTCGTCGCGGGCACGACGGGCTCCGGCAAGTCGGTGGCGATCAACGCGATGATCCTGTCGCTCATCTACAAGTCGACGGCAAAGGAAGTGAAGCTGATCCTCGTCGACCCGAAGATGCTCGAGCTGTCGATGTACGAGGGCATTCCGCAGCTGCTCGCGCCCGTGGTGAC
>DASTGG010000337.1:0-10869 GCA_035719385.1 Usitatibacter sp. | reverse complement strand
CGTCATCCTGGCGACCCCGACATGCGATTTCCCCGTGTCCTTCGTCATGGCCCGAAAGGAAATCACTCGACTCGCACAGCTCGGCGGAAAGAAGGTCGGGGTGCTGACAGAGACCGGGCAGACCAGCGTGGCGGCCCGGATCACCATCGAGAAGGCGGGCGCGGCGGCGACCTACGTACCGCTGGGCACGTTCGATCGCGTCCATGCGGCGCTGGCGGCCGGAGAGATCGACGCGGGTGCGCTGCCGATCGACCTGCGCTTTTCCGGCCAGGCCCGCTACGGGTGGCGTGCCTTCGCGATCGATGCCTTCGACACGCCGTCGATATTCGCGACGACGCGCAGGCTGATCGCCTCCGATCGCGGCCTCGTGATGAAGGTCATGAAGGGATTCGTCGAGACGATCCACCTGTTCAAGACGCGGCCGGACATCGTGGTGCCACTGCTGCAGCGCTACGTGCAGATCGATGATCGAGAGGTTGCCGAGCACCTTTACGCATCGCACGTGCCCGTCTTCCGGAAGGTTCCGCGGCCCGCGTTTGCGGGGGTCCAGGCGTTGCGGGAATTCCTCGTGACCCGCTATCCGGCCGCGGCATCGCTCGCGGAATGCGATCTTGCCGACTCATCGTTCATCGATGAGCTGCAGCGGAACGGATTCATTGACGGGCTTCATACGGCTTAGGGCGCCGGCTTTAGAATTGCACGACCCAATCGCCCCGGAGGACCGATGAGCCGCCCCGTCGCAATGTTGTCCTTCTTCCCGGCCGCGGCCTGCGCCGTGCTCGCCGCCTGCGCAATCCCGTCGGCCGACCGGGCAACCACCCCGCGAGCCGTTCAACCCGACACCCTCATTCCCCGCTCCGTCATCTTCGGCAATCCCGAGCGCGCCGGCGGCCGCGTCAGCCCCGACGGCAGGTACGTCTCCTTCCTCGCCCCGCGCGACGGCGTGCTGAACGTGTGGGTCGTCGAGCGCGGCAAGCCGCTCTCGGAGGCGCGAGCCGTCACGAACGAGAAGGTCCGCCCCATCCGCAGCCACTTCTGGGCGGCGAATGGCGAGGACATCCTCTACACCCAGGACAAGGGCGGCGACGAGAACTTCCTCCTGTACGCGGTGAACGCACGCACCGGCGCCGAACGCCTCCTCACCGACTACAAGGGCGTGCGCGTGGAGGTGTATCGCACCTCGCTCAAGCGTCGCGACGAGATCGCGATCGGCATCAACGATCGCGAGAAGGCCTGGCACGATCCCTACCTGCTGAACGTGCGCACCGGCGCGCTGAGGAAGCTCTTCGACAACAAGGAGCGGTATTCGGGGTTCATCCTCGACGACGATCTCCAGGTGCGCCTCGCCACGCGCTCGACCAAGGAGGGCGGCGAGGAGATCCTGCGCTGGGACGACGGCAAGACATCGCCTTTCGAGGTGGTCGGCTTCGAGGACTCCCAGACCACCGGCGCGATCGACTTCTCGCGCGACGGCAAGACCCTCTACTGGCGCGAGAGCCGCGGGCGCAATACCTCGGCGCTCGTCGCGATCGACATGGCGACCAACCAGCGCCGCGTCGTGGGCGAGGACGCGAAGGCCGACGTGGGCGGCGTGATCAGCGATCCCGAGACCAGCCGCATCCTCGCGTACGGCGTGGAGTACCTGAAGAACGAGTGGCGCGTGGTCGATCCGGCCATCCAGCCGGACGTCGATTTCCTCAACGCGAACCTGAAGGGCGACTGGAGCGTGCAGAGCCAGACTCGCGACGACAAGCTCTGGCTCATCGCCCACGATCCCGTCACTGCGCCGGCGCGCACGCTTCTCTACGACCGCGACACGCGGCAGCTCACCGAGCTCTACGTGACGCGCCCGAAGCTCGCCGGTGTGCGCCTGCCCCAGGTGTGTCCCGTCGAGATCAAGGCGCGCGACGGCCTCACGCTCGTCTCGTATCTCACCCTGCCCGCAGGAAGCGACAACGACGGTGACTGCCGTCCCGACAAGCCGCTTCCCCTCGTGCTCGACGTGCATGGCGGTCCGTGGTATCGCGACTCGTATGGCTATAACGGACAGGCCGTCTGGTTCGCCAACCGCGGCTACGCGTCGCTGCGGGTGAACTTCCGCGCCTCGACCGGCTTCGGCAAGGACTTCACGAACAAGGGCGACCACGAATGGGGCCGGAAGATGCACACCGATCTCCTCGACGGCATCGACTGGGCGGTGAAGAACGGCGTGGCACAGGCCGACAGGATCGCGATCTTCGGCGGCTCGTACGGCGGCTATGCGACGTTGTGGGGCGTGACCAACTCGCCCGAGCGCTTCGCGTGCGGTGTCGCGATCGTCGCGCCCTCGAACCTCGAGACGCTGCTCGCCTCGATCCCGCCATACTGGGAATCGATCCGCGAGCAGTTCTACCGGCGCATCGGCGATCCGCGCACCGAAGAGGGCCGCGCGCTGCTGAAGGAACGCTCGCCGCTCTACTACGCCGAACGCATCAGGAAGCCGCTGTTGATCGGGCAGGGCGCCAACGACCCGCGGGTGAAGCAGGCGGAGGCGACGCAGATCGTAAGCGCGATGGAAGCGAAGCACATCCCCGTGACGTACGTGCTCTATCCCGACGAGGGGCATGGCTTCGCACGGGCGCCCAACCGCACCTCGTTCTACGCCGTCTCGGAAGCGTTCCTCGCGAAGTGCCTCGGCGGCCGCTTCGAGCCCGTCGGCAACGACTTCAAGGGCTCCAGCATCACCGTGCCGCAGGGCGCCGCGGACGTGCCGCAGCTGGAGGAGGCATTGAAGACGAAGTGAGAGCGGGGCGCCGTCTAGCGGTTTCCCGCCGCGCTTTCACCCGAGGGAGCGATCAGCAACGGAGCGAGGCGTGCGGCGAAAATCGCGAACGCGGCCCAGGCGGCGAGCCCGCCCGCGATCGCGAGCGCGCGGTGATCGGTTGCGAATCCCGCGACCAGCGACAACGTGCCCGCATGCGCGAGCGCGAGCTGCGTCCAGGCGAGCCATCCGCCGCGAATCGGCGCGCCGGTGAAGCGCGGGACGAGGTGCTCGCCCAGCCCGAAGATGATGAACGCCGCGAAGCCCAGGCCGAATGCATGGATGGCCGAGGGTCGCCACGGCGCATCGCCCGCGATGCCGCCGCCGAACACGAGGGCCGCGCCCGCCATTGCGAGATAGATCGCCGATGAGGCGATCGCCCAGAGGCTGGTCGCTTCCAGGGTGAGGCCGACATAGTGCGATTGCGCGGCGCTCGCGGCGCGGTCGGGCGCGCCGGCGACGAGCGCGGCGGCCTCGGCCAGGGTCGGCACGCCGAGATTCGCGAGCACGCCGTCGATCACCGTCGAGGGCACCGTGCGGATGCCGAGGCTGGCGACGATCGAGCGTCCTTCCGGTTGCCCGACGTCGAGCACCTCGAAGGCGATCGCCTTCGAGCGCGCGACTTCCTGCCACACGCGCTCCGCGTCGCGGCAGGGCACGCACCATTCGGAGACCAGGAGCTGCACCTTCATGTCATTTCGTGCAGCGCATGCACTGGAGGTTGTACTTGTCGACCCACGACTTCAGCGCCGCGATCGCTTCGGGGCCGCGCTTCAGGCGCTCGTAGGCCGCCTGCGCGTTGTCGGGACGCAGCACCACGAGCCAGGCGTCGGTGTACGGCGCGACGTTCACGAGCCCCGGGTCGCCTTCCACCGCCGGATTGACGCGCTCGATCGTCCCGTCGAAAGGCGCGGGCACGCCACCGACCCATTTGCCCGATTCGAGCGTCGCCATGCTGCGCTTGGCATCGCGGTGGGTGCCCGGCTTGCGGAACGTCGCGGCCACCACGCGTCCCGCCATGGTCTGCGCGGGATCCGTCATGCCGAGCGTGAAGGTGCCATCCTCGTTCGGCCGCGCCCAGAGGTAGTCGAGGTCGTACCACAGGTCCTCGGGCAACTCGCAGCCGCGGTACTCGGCCATCGCTATCCGCGCCGCGCCCAGGGGCGCACCGTGGCGATCACGTTGACGGCGAAGAGGAGGAAGCCCGCCCACAGCAACCCGCCGCCGGCCTCGGTCAGGAGTCGCGCCGCGGCGAGCCAGCCGGCCACCATCGCGACCAGGCCCACGTTCACGAGGACGAACTGCGCGTCGGCCAGGCGCTCGGAGAAAAGGTTGCGGCCCGTGAAGCGGGGCAGCACGTGCAACGCGACGCCGAAGACCATCATGCCGACGAAGCCGACGAGCATGAGGTGCGCGTGAGCGCGCAGGGCCAAGGGAGCGAGCGCGCCGGGGAAGGCGAGCCATGCGAGCGCGACCGAGCCGCCGAGCAATGCGTAGAGGAGCGCCGCAGCGATGAACCATCGATTCCGCGGGAGCATGCCCGGACGATACGCGCGCGAGTGTTTGAAATCAACGAGGTTTTCGTGCGGCGCGGCGGTGCCGGACTCGGCTTACAATGACCCATCCGGCATGCTTGCATACGCCCGACGGCGCCCACGCTAGCTTGGCTCATGCGCAACGGCGGCGCCCCCTGCGCCGACTGGAGTGGCGATGCTGCACGAATTCCTCACGTCGAATCGGGACGACCTCATCCGCTCCTGTCGCGCGAAGGTCGCCAAGCGCCTCGCGCCGGCGGTCACGCCCGCGGAGCTGGAATACGGCATACCCCATTTCCTGGGCCAGCTCACCGAGACCCTCCGCCTCGAGGAAACCGGCCAGCGCGCCGGCATCCAGCGCGTATCGGGAGGGGCCCGCAACGCTTCGGCCGACACGCCGGAGATCGGGCAGTCCGCGGCGTTGCACGGCAGCGAGCTGTTGCATCGTGGCTTCACCGTCGAGCAGGTCGTGCACGACTACGGCGACCTTTGCCAGGCCGTGACGCAGCTCGCGCTCGACAAGGGCACGCCCATTTCCAATGAGGAGTTCCAGACCCTCAACCGCTGTCTCGACAACGCGATCGCGGGGGCCGTCGGGGAATTCGGCCGGCAGAGGGACCTCGACGTGGTCGAGCGGGAGGCGATGGCGGCGAGCGAGCGCCTGGGCGTGCTCGCGCACGAGCTTCGCAACCACCTCGGCACCGCGATGCTCGCGAGCTTCGCCATTCGGCGCGGCAACGTCGGCACCCAGGGCGCAACGGCCGACGCGCTCGATCGCAGCCTGTTCGCGATGAAGGAGATCATCGACCGGTCGCTCGCGGAAGTGCGCCTCGAAGTCGGCATCCCGTTGCGACGCGAAGCCATCGATATCGCCGGGTTCATCGAGGAATGCCGCGTGCCCGCCGCGTTGGAAGCGACTACGCGCGGTTGCGAATTCGCGGCGCCGCCCGTGGACCCGGGCCTGGTCGTGACGGGCGACCGCGCAACGCTGCTCGCGGCGGTGGCGAACCTGCTGCACAACGCCTTCAAGTTCACGCGACCGGGCACGCAGGTCATGCTGAAGGTCGAGGCTACCGCCGATCGCGTGCTGATCGAGGTCCACGACCAGTGCGGCGGCATCCCGCCCGACAAGGCGAAGCTGCTGTTCCAGCCATTCCGGCAGGTGGGGGCGAATCGCAGCGGCGTCGGCCTCGGGCTTTCCATCGCGCGGCGCAGCGTGGAAGCGAGCGGCGGCGAGCTTCGCCTGCGCAACCTGCCCGGCCATGGATGCATCTTCACCGTCGACCTGCCGCGAGTCGTCCAGGCCTGAGCCGGCGGCCTCTGGGCGAACGCCCATGTTGCATCGCACCACGACATATCGGCTCCGCACCGGGGAAAAGATATGGACCGGCGTCCGTTTTTTGACTTACCCTGCGCGTTCGCAGCCCTTCCTGAGGAGGAGGTCGTCATGCCGAAGCAGTCGTCCGGACGCCGGAACTTTCTCAAGACCGCCGGCGCCGCATCCGCCGCACTCGCCTTCCCGTACATTCGCACTTCCTACGCCGCCGGCTCCCTCGCGGTCGGCTTCTGGGACCATTGGGTGCCGGGAGCGAACGACACGCTGACGCAGATCTGCCAGGCGTGGGCGGCGAAGGAAAAGGTGAACCTCAAGATCGACTACATCACCACCCAGGGCAACAAGCTGCAGCTCACCGGCACCAGTGAAGCGCAGGCGAAGGCCGGCCACGACCTGCTCGCGTTCCTCGCCTGGGATCCGCTCGAGAAGGCGAGGGAACTCGAGCCGATGGACGACGTGATCGCTGCCCTCGAGAAGCAGAATGGCAAGGTCGTGCCGGCCATGGAGTACCTGGGCAAGACCGGCGGCCATTGGATCGCCGTGCCCTCGCCCACCGGCACGCAGGTGAAGCCGCCGTGCGCGCGCCTGGACCTCTGGAAGCAGGCCGCCGGCATCGACTTCCAGAAGATGTATCCCGCGGGCCAGAAGCCCACCGCGGAGGCCGAGAACTGGAACTGGGACACGCTGCTCAAGGCGGCGCCGAAGCTGCAGCAGGCGGGCCACCCGGTCGGGCTCGGCCTCGGGCAGACCACCGACTCGATCGACTGGGTGGGCGCGCTCTTCCACTCGTTCGGCGCCGACCTCGTCGATCCCAAGGGCAACGTGCTCGTCAAGAAGAACGACGCGGTGCGCCAGGTCCTCGAGTACATGCAGCAGCTGGTGAAGTACATGCCGCCCGACGTCTTCGCCTGGGACGACGCGTCGAACAACAAGTACCTCATCTCGGGCCAGGGCTCGATGATCATGAATCCGCCCTCGGCCTGGTCGGTCGCCAAGCGCGACAACCCCAAGGTCGCCGAGCAGTGCTGGACCTTCGAGATGCCCAAGGGGGCGAGAGGCCGCTTCCTGCCCTACCTGCCGATCATCCTCGGCACCTGGAAGTTCTCGAAGAACAAGTCCGCGGCGAAGAGCCTGCTGCACGAGATCTGGCAGCGGGCGAACGTGGAGAAGCTGCTCGCCGCCTCGAACGGCTACGACGTGCCGTCCTTCCAGTCGATGTACGACTTCGGCATCTGGGCCGAGGTCGGACCGCCGAAAGGCACCGTGTACCACTATCCGCCGCGCGGCGACCAGACGCCGTGGGTGGCCGGAGCGCCGGCGCCCGCGAACGTGGCGAACCAGATGTACGTGCAGTCGATCATGACCAAGATGATCGCCAAGTGCACGCAGGGCGGCGAGTCGATCCCGAAGACCCTGGACTGGGCGGCTTCCGAGATCGAGGGTTACGCGCGGACGTAGCGCTCCCATGACCGCGGTACTGCCCCGCCGGCGGATCGCGAAGCGCGGCGGCTTGCGTCGCTTCACGCGGCGCAAGTCGACCGTCGCCTTCGCGCTCGCGCTGCCGCTCATCGTCCTCATCGCGGCGCTGGTCGTCTACCCGGCGTTCTACTCGCTGCACCTCGCGACGCTGAACAAGTCGATGGAGCACTTCGTCGGCGTCGCGAACTTCCAGTTCCTCTTCAAGCGCGAGCTCTTCTGGATGGTGGTCAAGCAGTCGTGCATCTTCGCCATCACCGCCGTGATCTTCAAGGCGCTCACCGGTTTCGTCCTAGCGCACTTCGTCCACAACATTCCGACGCGCAAGCAGCGCAAGTGGCGCGGGATGCTCCTCATCCCGTGGGTCATCCCGCCCGCGATGAGCACGCTCGCATGGTTCTGGCTCTTCGACCCGTCGTACAGCGCGTTCAACTGGATCCTGCAGCGGTTGCACGTGGGCGACGTGAACTGGCTCGGCACGCCGAACTGGGCGCGCTTCTCGGTGATCCTGGTGAACGTGTGGTACGGCGCGCCGTTCTTCCTGATCATGTACCTCGCGGCGCTGAAGAGCGTGCCCGAGCAGCTCTACGAGGCGGCCTCGATCGACGGCGCCAACTGGTGGCAGAAGATCTGGTACGTGACGCTGCCGATGATGCGCAACATCATCTCGATCACGGTGCTCTTCTCGCTCATCGTCACCTTCGCGAACTTCGACATCGTGCGCATCCTCACGGCGGGCGGCCCGATCGACCAGACCCACATCTTCGCGACCTGGGCCTTCAAGCTCGGCATCGAAGGCAACGACATCCCGCTCGGGGCCAGCGTGTCGCTGTTCATGCTCCCGATCCTCGGCGTGGCCGCGTGGTTCATCCTGAGGGACATCAGCGGCCGGGGGCAGGAAGGATGAGCGCCGTCCTGGCCGCGCAGCCGGCGAAGAAGGGCAGCATCAGCCGGAACCGGAGGAAGGCCCTCTACTGGTCGTACTTCTTCCTGGTCCTCTTCGCGGTGTTCTTCCTCACGCCGCCCTTGTACATGCTGATCACGTCGCTCAAGACGAGCGGCGAGATCGCCGAGGCGAAGTTCCCGTGGTGGGTGTTCCAGCCGACGCTCGAGAACTACCGCTACCTGCTGGGCTCGCAGGACTACCAGGGCTTCTTCATCAACTCGGCGCTGGTGTCGCTCTGCACCGTCGCGGTGACGATGCTCATCAGCATCCCCGCGGCCTTCTCGCTCGCCCGGATGAAGTTCTGGGGGTCGGCCACGCTCGCGGCGGGCGTGTTCCTCACGTACCTCATTCCCGAGACGCTGCTCTTCATCCCGCTCTTCAAGATCTTCTCGTGGGTGACGGACCTGACCGGCATCGAGCTCATCAACCACTGGTGGGTGCTCATCGTCGTGTACCCCACGCTCACGGTGCCGTTCTGCACGTGGATCATGATCGGCTACTTCGCGAGCATCCCGAAGGAGCTCGACGAGGCGGCGCTCATCGACGGCGCGGGATGGCTGCAGGTGCTGACGCGGATCTTCATCCCGGTGGCGCTTCCCGGCATCATCGCGGCGACCATCTTCGCGTTCACCGTCTCGTGGGCCGACTTCCTGTATCCGATGGTGTTCACCACGTCGGCGGACCAGCTCGTGCTGCCGGCGGGGATCGTCACGACGCTCATCAAGGGCGACGTCTTCAACTGGGGCGCGATCATGACCGCGGCGCTGCTCGGGGCGCTTCCGCCGCTCCTCATCTACGCGTTCCTCATGGACTACTACATCGCGGGCCTCACCGCGGGCGCAACGAAAGGCTGAGCATGGCGCAAGTCACGCTGCGGAAGGTCGAGAAGAAGTACGAGGAAACGCCCGCGGTCTGCGGGATCGACCTCGACATTCCGGACAAGGAATTCGTCGTGCTGGTGGGGCCGTCGGGCTGCGGCAAGACGACGACGCTGCGGATGATCGCGGGCCTGGAGGAGATCACGGCGGGCGAGATCGCGATCGGCGGGGAGGTGGTGAACGACATCCCGCCCAAGGACCGCGACATCGCCATGGTGTTCCAGAACTACGCGCTCTACCCGCACATGACGGTGTACGAGAACATGTCGTTCGGCCTGCGCCTGAAGAAGACGCCGAAGGAGGAGATCGAGCGGCGCGTGCAGAACGCCGCGCGCATCCTCAACATCTCGCAGCTCCTCGAGCGCAAGCCGAAGCAACTGTCGGGCGGCCAGCGCCAGAGGGTCGCGATGGGAAGGGCCATCGTCCGCGATCCGAAGGTGTTCCTGTTCGACGAGCCGCTGAGCAACCTGGACGCGAAGCTGCGCGTGCACATGCGCACCGAGATCAAGAAGGTGCACCAGCAGGTGCGCACCACCACCGTCTACGTGACGCACGACCAGGTCGAGGCGATGACGCTCGCCGACCGCATCGTCGTCATGAACGCCGGCCACATCGAGCAGGTCGGCACGCCCCACGAGCTCTACCACCGGCCCGCGACCAGGTTCGTCGCGGCGTTCATCGGCTCGCCGGCGATGAACATGGTCCCGTGCGGGCTGGAGGAGGCCGCCGGCGGCCTGCGCATTCGCGTCTCGGCGGAGCTGGCGTTTCCGGTGCCGCAGGAGCGACTGGAGCGGTATCGGCCTCACGCGGGGAAGGCGAGGTTGCTCCTCGGCCTGCGCCCCGAGCACATCATCGAGCAGCGGCCCCATCTCGAGCCCGGCCAGCAGCCCTTCGAGACGAAGCCCGTCGTCGTCGAGCCGATGGGCAGCGAGTCGCTCGTGTTCTTCTCGCTCAACGACGCCGAAGTCTGCGCGCGCGTCAATCCCGACTGCGGCGCGCGCGTCGATGTGCCGCTCAAGCTCGTGGCGGACCTGCGGCACGTGCATCTCATCGACGACGAGACGGGGCGGGTGCTCTAGCAGCCTTCACCCCCGGTCGAACGGCGCCCGTCCGCATGCGGCTCGCGACCACGACGCAGATGTCGTGGAAGATGGTGTGCGACACGATCTCGGCGTCGGCGGGATTCGCGAGGCCGACTTCGCGCTCGGCATCCTCGGCCGCGATGCGAAGCGCGCGAGCCCTGTCGGGCAAGTCGAATCGATCGGCCACGCTGATGAATCCCGCGGAAAAAGCAAATGGACGCGATGGATCATGCGCCCGATACTGGGAGGGTCGATCAAGCCTGGAAGGCAAGAGGGAGCCCATGAGGAGGATTTTTCGCAGCGTGCTGCCCGTCCTGCTCGTCGCGCCGGCCATCGCCATGGCGGCGTATCCGGAGCGGCCGATCAAGATGATCGTGTCGTACTCGCCGTGCGGCGGCACGGACCTCGTGGCGCGGGACATCGCGCCCTACGTCGAGAAGTACCTCAAGGAATTCCCCTGGGGCGAGAAATGAGTCGGCCGGTCGTCGCCGCGGCGTCGGGATCGCTCGATCGCGATGCGCTGCTCGGCCGCGCCGCCGCCATCGTCGGTGCGAGCCGCGTCCTTACCGAGGCCTCCGACACGGAAGGCTACCAGCGCGACTGGCGCGGTCGCTACAAGGGCGAGGCGCTGGCGGTCTTCCTGCCGGCCAATACGGCCGAGGTCGCGGCGCTCGTCCGCCTTTGCCGCGAGCTGGGCGTGGCGATCGTGCCGCAGGCGGGGAACACGGGGCTCGTCGCAGGTACCATCGCGCGGGGTGACCGGCCGTGCGTGCTGTTGAACGTTTCGCGCCTGAACCGCATCCGCGAGGTCGACGC
>DASTGG010000336.1:0-7530 GCA_035719385.1 Usitatibacter sp. | reverse complement strand
CGGGACGGAGAGCGTGTACTACTTCCTGTTCGTGTTCTGCATCATGGTCGCGGGTTTCACGAGCGGGCGGCGGGAGGGCCTCGCCGTGACGGCCGCCTGCACGGTGATGTTCGGGATCATCGGGTGGGTCTACTGGCAGGTCGGCCTGCCCGGCGACCGCGACCTCAACCGCGCGCTGATGCGCCCGATGTACCTGGTGGTCTTCGGCGTGATGGTGTCGCTCTGGGGGCAACGCGAGATCGGGCTGCGGGAACGCTTGTCGTTCCTGGGTGACGTGGGCCGCAAGTGGAATCCCTCGGTCGGCCGCGACCGCGCGATCGCCGGCAGCCTGCACCGCCTGCGCGAGTTCATGCACGCCTCGAAATGCATGCTCGTCGTGCAAAGGCCGGGCGAGCCGCCCACCTGGTGGACGTACCTGGACGCGGCCGAGAGCCTGGACAGCGGCTACCACGCCTACGAGATCGACGCGACCACCGCGCGCCTGCTGCTCGCCCTGGCACCCGAGCGCAAGGTGCTCTATTCCCGCGGCCGCACGCGCCCCGCGGACGACGACTGCGAGCGCCTCGCCAATTTCTTCGACAGCGCCCATTTCGCCACCGTCCCCTATCGCCAGGCCGACGGCTCGGTCGGGCGGATGTACCTCACGTTTCCCGAGACGCCCTGCGCCTTCGAGGACCTCGCTTTCCTGCAGCTCGCCGCGGACGCCACCGGCCAGGTGGTCGAGAACAGCCGGCTGTCGGAGGAGATCGTCGCGCGCGCGGCGCAGAAGGAGCGCGAGCACCTGTCGCTCGGCCTGCACGATACGACGGTGCAGCCGTACGTGGGCCTCAAGCTGGCCCTCGAGGGGCTGCGGCGCGAGGCCGGCGCGGACAACCCGCTGTCCGCGCGCATCACGCAGATCAGCGAGATGGCCGAGGCCACGATTCGCGACCTGCGCGGCTTCGCCTCCGAGCTGCGCGCCGACGTGTCGCCTTCGCCCGCGGCGCTCGCGAGGACCCTCGCGCACCACGCCGAGCGCATGGAGCGCTTCTACGGCGTGCACGTGGACGTCGACATGTCGACCGCGGTCCACATGAGCCCGTACGTCGCGGGCGAGCTCTATTGCATCATCGCCGAGGGATTCAGCAACATAGTGCGCCACACGGATTCGCGCCATGCGTTCGTGTCGCTCGCGCAGGGAGCCGAAGGCACGACGCTGTGCATCGGCAACCAGACGGCGCGACCCGCAAGGCCATTCGTGCCACGCTCCATTTCCGAACGCGCCCGCTCGATCGGCGCCGCCTGTCACGTGGAGACCGGAGACAACACCATAGTCCGCATCAAGGTGCCCACATGACGCAAACCGACACGAGCAAGACCATCCGCGTTTTCCTGGTCGACGACCACCGCACGGTGCTGTGGGGATTGCAGCGGCTCATCGAGTCCGAAGGCCCCGGCATGGAGGTGGTGGGCGCCGCGACCACGATCGACGAGGCCATCGCCCAGCTTCCCGCCGTGAAGGCGGACGTGATCCTGCTCGACCTCGACCTCGGGGGCAAGAGCGGCATCGACGTTCTGCCGACGCTGCGCGAGATCTCCGGCGGCGCGCGCGTGCTCGTGCTCACGGGCATGCGCGACGGGCGGCTGCACGAGCAGGCGATCGTCGCCGGCGCCTGCGGCGTGGTCACCAAGGAGAGCAGCGCCGACACGATCCTCAAGGCGATCGGCAAGGCCTACGTGGGGGAGATGTGGCTCGACCGCACGGCTACCGCGCGCATCTTCATGGAGCTGTCGCGCCGCGGGCGCAGCGAGCTGCCCGATCCCGTGGAGCTCAAGATCCGCTCGCTCACCGCGCGCGAGCGGCAGATCATCACCGAGCTCACCGCCGACGCGGGCGCGAGCACGCGCGCCATCGCCTCGGCGCTGTGCATGAGCGAGCACACCCTGCGCAACCACCTGTCGTCGATCTACGACAAGCTGGGCGTTTCCAGCCGTGTGGAGCTGTGGGCGTTCGCGACGCGGCACGGCCTGAGCTCGAGCGCGCCCCCGGGCGTGCTGAGCGCCTGAGGCCCGTCAGCAGAAGGTCTCGAGCTTCGAGTCGAGAATGCGCGCGGCGACGCCGCAGCGCCCGTCGACCCTTTCCACGCGCAGCACGCGGCCGTTGCAGTAGAGCGTCCAGCGGCGCTTCATGTAGGGGTCCTGGAAGCGCACCGTGAAGCGGACGGCGTCGCCTTCCCCGAGGACCTCGGCGCTCCAGAAATAGATGCCCGAAGGGCTGATGTCGCGGGTGATGCCGGCGCTGCCGTCGCGAAGCACGAGCTGCAGGGTCGCCTGCACGCGTTCCTCGAGGCGTCGTGGGTGCACCGAGGGCCATCGCTCCTGTTTCGGGGGCCCCTGTCGAATGGTGGCGGCCATGGTCGAACCTTAGGCCGCGAGGCGGCGGAGCGCATGAACGAAATCCACCGAATTTCGTGAGCCGGACGTCCCGGGCGGGACGGGTGACAAATATACTGCATGACGACCGACCGGGCGCGCGCGTTGGCCGCGGTCAACACGCGAGAACGGCGCCGGCGCAGACTCGCAGGCGATGAAAACGTCGCGTCTTGCCTGGGGCGCATCCGTGGCGCTCGTGTTGCTCGCGGTGGTGGTCGCCGCGATGTACCGGCGCGATCTCGATGCCGCGCGCGAGCGCGTGCTCGACGGCAGCCGCGTCGCGGCCACCGCCTGCGGGCCGATCGAGTACGCGAGCGCCGGCGAAGGGCAGGCGGTGCTCCTCGTGCATGGCGCCGGCGGCGGGTTCGACCAGGGGCTCGATTTCGCGCACGGCCTCGCGCGCGCGGGGCTGCGCGAGCTGTCGGTGTCGCGTTTCGGGTACCTGCGCACGCCGCTGCCCGAGGATGCATCGCCGCGCGCGCAGGCCGACGCCTACGCCTGCCTGCTCGATTCGCTCGGCATCGCGCGCGTCGCGGTGATCGCCGCGTCGGCGGGCGCGCCCTCCGCGATGCAGTTCGCGATCCGCCACCCCGAGCGCTGCACGGCGCTGGTGCTGGTGGTGCCGGCCGCCTTCGTGCCGCGCGGCGCCGGCATGCCCTCGATGTCCACGCCGGCGGCCACCCGCGTGCTCTTCGAGACCGCGTTGAAGTCGGACTTCGCCTATTGGGCCTCGATGCACGTGGCGCGCGCGAGCATGCTGCGGGGCATCGTCGCGACGCCGCCGGAGATCGTCGAGGCGGCCACGGCGGACGAGCGCGCGCGGGTCGAGCGCACGCTGCGGCACGTCCTTCCCGTGACGTCGCGGCGCCTGGGCCTGATCAACGATGCGGCGGTGACCTCCACGCTCACGCGCTACGACCTCGAGCACATCGCGGCGCCCACGCTCGTGATCAGCGCCGAGGACGACCTCTTCGGCACGCTCGACGGCGCGCGCTACACCGCGGACCACATCCCGCGCGCGCGCCTCGTCGCGTATCCGACGGGCGGGCACCTGCTCGTGGGGCGGCATGCGGAGCAGGCGGCCGAGATCGCGGCGTTCCTGCAGACGGCCTCGGCGGGCGAGGTGCGCCCGCGCGAGCACGGCTTCGAGGCGCCGCATTCGCTGCGCCGGTGGATCGGCGTGATGCGCCGAGGCGGCGAGCCGCGCGAGCATCGTTGATGGCAGTCAAAGGCCCGGACGCGCACGGGCGAATCATGGAAGAGCCGCCACCGGCACCGCGCCGGCGGGCGGCGCGAAAAGGAGGATTCGATGACCAACCGCGAAGAGTACATCGCCGAGCTGAAGGTGCGCCTCGACCGCTTCAACGCCGCGATCGCGCGCTCGGCGGCCCTCGCCGGCAAGCCGCTCACGGAGTTGCGCCAGCAGCGCGAGCGCGTCCTGGCGAAGTTGCGCACGCTGCGGCCCGGCCCGCGCGCCTGAACGGCCGCCTCGCCCGCGGGCCGCGAGTTTCGCGGGCGAGGCGGATTCAGCGTTTCGCCTCCTCGCCGCGCAGCGCGCGCGGCCGCACGTAGATCACGTAATAGACCAGCGCCACCAGCACGCTGCCGCCCACGAGGTTGCCCCCGATGACGGGCACGAGGTTGCGCGCGAGCCCCGAGACCTGCACCGCCTGCCCGGCGTCGGCCTGCAGCATCATCCCGAGCGGTATCAGGTACATGTTGGCGATCGAGTGCTCGAAGCCCGCGGCGACGAACGCCGCGATCGGCAGCACGATGGCGACCAGCTTGTCGGTCACGCTGCGGCCCGCCATCGCCACCCATACCGCCATGCACACGAGCACGTTGCACATGACGCCGCTGAAGAACGCGCGCACCGGCGGCAGCGACGTCTTCGCCGCGGCGATGCGCATGTAGGTCCGCGCCACCGCGCCGTCGTCGTTCCCCGGATGCCCCGACAGGTACACGAGCACGGCCAGCGCGAGCGCGCCCGCGAAGTTGGCCGCGCAGACGACGAGCCAGTTGCGCAGCACGGCGAGCGTCGTGACCTTCCTCTCGGCCCACGCCATCGCGAGCAGGTTGTTCCCGGTGAAGAGCTCGGCGCCGGCCACGAGCACGAGGAACAGGCCGAGCGAGAAGACCATGCCGCCCAGCACGCGGCGCGCCGCCATCGGGATCGAGGCATCCGAAAGCACGATCACGTTGAAGAGTGCCCCCAGCCCGATGAAGGCGCCGGCCAGCATGCCCAGCATCACGACCGACAGCAGGGGCAGCTTCGTCTTGGCGACACCCACGTCGCTCACGCGCTGGGCGATCTCGCGCGGCGTATAGGCATCGAGTCCGTAGACGGTTTCCATGGCGTCCTTTCAGGCGATCTTCATGACGACCATGCCGAGCACGTTGGCCGCGGACACGGCGCGGTCGGCCATGTTGGAGATGTGGCGGTAGACCTCGCGGCGGTAGAGGATGCCGGGCAGGGCCGCGGGATCGGATGCGCCGGCGAAGAGGTCGCGGATGCCCGCGCGGTAGAGGCGCTCGACGTCGCGCTCCTTGCCGTGGATGCGGTTGGCGTGGTCCGAGGCCACGCGCGGGTTCTTCGAGAGGCGCTGCATCGCGTCGTGCAGCTCCTCGGCCTGCTCGCGAACGAGCGACACCATGCCGCGGATCGTCGTGTCGGGCGGCACGCGCAGCAGGTGCATCTCCTCGAGCGTGGTGCTCGCGTAGACGACCATCTTCTCGAACGCCTCGGACAGGTTGTAGATGTCCTCGCGGTCGAGCGGCGTGACGAACGTCTTGTGCAGCTCGTCGATCAGCACGCTGCGCGCCTCGGTGGACTGGCGCGACATCCCGCGCAGCTGCTCCGTGGCCTCGGCGCTGGCGCGATCGAGCATCGTCTCGAGGAAGTCGATCGCGCCCACGGCGTTGCGCGCATGGTCCACGAGCATCGCCAGGAAGCGGTTGCCGTCGCGCAGGCCGCCGTCGAAGAAGCGCATCAGGCGCCTGCCTGCCGCACGAGCGCCCGCGCCAGCGCGTGCAGCGGCATCGCGAGGAGCGCGCTCACCGGCACCGTGAGCAGCCACGCCACGGCGATCTCCGCGAGCAGCGCCCAGCGCACCTTGGAGCGGCGCTCCGCGGCGCCCGCGCCCACGATCGACAGGCTCACGACCTGCGTGGAGCTCACCGGCCCGCCGAGGATCGAGGCCACCAGCGTCACGAGCGCGGAAGAGGCCTGCGAGGCGAACGCGTGGATCGGGCGCACGTGGTAGAAGCGCGAGCCGAGGGTGCGCACGATGCGCCCGCCGCCCACGGCCGTGCCGCAGGCGAGCGCGGTGGCGCTCAGCGCGATCGACCACCACGGCACGGTGAACGTGCTCGTGTAGCCCATGAGCAGCAGGCCGAGCGCGACGAGTCCCACGGTCTTCTGCGCGTCGTTGGCGCCGTTGCCGAGCGCGAGTCCCGCGGCGGTCACGAGCTGCCCGCGCATGAGCCAGACATTGGCGTGCGGCGTCGCATTGCGCAGCAGCCACAGGAGCAGCTGCATCGCGAGCAGCGCGGCGACGAAGCCGAGCAGCGGCGAGATCACGAGCGAGGTGGCGACCTTGGCCACGCCCGCGGCCTGGATCGCGCCCGGGCCGCCGTCGCTCAGGCCCGCGCCGATGATGCCGCCGATGAGCGCGTGCGACGAGCTCACGGGGACGCCGAGCCACCACGCGGACAGGTTCCAGAGCGTGGCCGCGCCGAGCGCGGCGAGGGCCACCGCGAGCGTCACGGCCTGCGGCGAGACGACTTCCGAGCCCAGGGTGCGCGCCACCGCGATGCCGATCACGAAGGGGCCGGCCAGCGCGCCCGCGGCGGCGAACAGCAGGGCGCCGCGCGCGCTCATCGCCTGCGAGGCGATCATCGTCGCCACGATGTTCGCGCTGTCCTGGAAGCCGTTCACGAAGTCGTACACGACCGCCATCGCGAGCAGCAGGCCGAGGAGCCACAGCGGGGAGCTCATGAGGCCATGGTGAGCCGCCGCGCGCGAAGCCCCTGTGACGGCCGTCAACCTGCCTCCCGTTTTGCGGCATTACGATCGCGCCATGGCCATCATCGGCATCATCGGCGGCGGAGCCTTCGGCACCGCCATGGCCTGCGTGGTGCGCAGGTCCGGCCACCGCGTGCGGCTCTGGGCCCTCGAGCGCGACGTCGCCGAGGCGATCAACGCGCGGCACGAGAATCCGCATTTCCTTCCCGGCGTCGCGCTCGACCCGGAGATCTCCGCGACCAACGACCTCGCCACTGCGGCGCGCGGCGCCGACTTCGTGATCTCGGCGGTGCCCGCGCAGCACGTGCGCGAGGTCGCCGGCGCGCTGCGCCCCGCGCTGCGCCCGGGCATGCCGGTGGTGAGCTGCTCGAAGGGCATCGAGCGCGGCAGCTGCGCCCTGATGCCGGAGGTGCTGCGCGACATGCTTCCGGCGGCGACGGTGGCGGTGCTTTCGGGCCCGTCGTTCGCGAAGGAGATCGCGATCGGCCAGCCGTGCGGCGTCGTGCTCGCGTGCCACGACTGGTTCGCGGGCGAGGACCTCGCGGCGGCGATCTCCAATCCCGATTTCTGCGTGCAGCTCTCGGCCGACGTCGTCGGCACGGCGCTCGCCGGCGCGATGAAGAACGTGATCTCCATCGCGAGCGGCATCGCCTACCAGATGAAGCTGGGCGAGAATGCGCGCGCGACGATCATCACGCTGGGGCTCTTCGAGGCCTCGCGCCTGGCGCTCGCCAAGGGCGGCCAGGCCGAGACGTTCGCCGGGCTTGCCGGCGCGGGCGACTTCATGCTGACGGCGCACAGCCTGCAATCGCGCAACACGACCCTCGGCGTGGAGCTCGCGAAGGGCCGCACGGCGGCCGAGGTGCTCGGCGAGCGCAGGGAGGTGACCGAGGGCGCGTTCTCCGTGACCGCGGCGGCCGCGCTCGCGCGCCAGCTTCGCGTCGAGATGCCGATCACGGACGCGCTCGACGCCATCATCAACGCCGGCATCGGCGTGGAGGCCGCGATCGCGCGGCTGCGGCGCCACCTTCCGCCGCTCTTCCACGCCGGGGCCCGCAAGCCGGAGGAAGTGACATGACCGCGAAACAGCTGGT
>DASTGG010000335.1:0-5786 GCA_035719385.1 Usitatibacter sp. | reverse complement strand
GGCACCAGCGGCTCGGGCAAGACCACGCTGCTGCAGCTGCTGGGCGGCCTGCTCCGCCCCTCGGGGGGCACCGTGAAGGTGTTCGGCAAGGACGTGCACCAGCTGTCGCGCCATGAGCTGTACGCGATGCGCCGCCGGATGGGCATGATGTTCCAGAAGGGCGGCCTTTTCAGCGACCTCTCGACGCTCGAGAACATCGCCTTCCCCATCCGCGAGCACACCGCCCTGCCGGAAGAGGTGATCCGCGACCTCGCGCTCATGAAGCTGCACGCCGTGGGCCTGCGCGGCGCGCAGCGCCTCATGCCCGCGGAGCTCTCGGGCGGCATGTCGCGCCGCGTGGCGCTCGCGCGCGCCACCGCGCTCGATCCGCCGCTCATGATCTACGACGAGCCGTTCGCCGGGCTGGACCCGATCACGCTGAACGTGGTCGGCAACCTCATCCGCACCCTCAACGACGCGCTGGGCTCCACCTCCGTGATCGTCACCTACGACGTGCACGAGGCGCTGCAGCTCGCCGACCACCTGTACGTGCTGGGCGAAGGCGTGATCGTCGCGCACGGGCCGACCGCCGAGATGGTCGCGTCGAGCCACCCGTTCGTCCACCAGTTCCTGCACGCCGAGGCCGATGGCCCGGTACGCTTCCACTATCCGGCGCGAAGCCTGGCCGAAGAGCTCGAGCTCGCGCCCGCCCGCTGAAAACACGCTCTCCGAAAGGAAATCCATGAAACGCTCGTTCCTCGCCGCGTGCGCCGCCGCCCTGGCCGTGGCCGCGCTGCCGCCCGGCGCCTTCGCGCAGGCCGACTACCCGAACAAGCCGGTGACCATGATCGTTCCGTTCCCGCCCGGCGGCGTGGCCGACATCACGGCGCGTCCCCTCGCCGAAGTGCTGGGACGGATCCTCAAGCAACCCGTGGTCGTCGAGAACAAGTCGGGCGCCGGCGGCGGCGTGGGCATGCAGTACGTGGCGCGCGCGAAGCCCGACGGCTACACCGTGCTCATGGCGCTCTCGTCGATCTCGATCATCCCGGAGGCCGACAAGGTGCTCGGCCGCGATCCCATGTTCCAGCTGAACCAGCTCGTGCCGATCGCGCGCTTCACCGCCGATCCCACGGTGCTCGCGGTGCGGGCCGACAGCCCCTACAAGTCGGTCGCCGACCTCATGAACGCGGCCAGGCAGAAGCCGGGTGCGATTCCCTATGGCTCTTCGGGCAACTACGGCACGATGCACGTCCCGATGGAAATGCTCACCACCGCGGCCGGCACGAAGATGCTGCACGTGCCGTTCACGGGCGCCGGCCCCGCCGTCGTGGCGCTGCTGGGCGGGCAGGTCGATGCGCTCTCCACCGGGCCTTCGACCGTGATGGGGCACATCAAGGCGGGCAAGGTGCGCGTGCTCGCGAGCTGGGGCGAGTCGCGCCATCCCGCGCTGCCCGACGTGCCGACCCTGAAGGAGCTCGGCTACGACGCGACGTTCTCGCAGTGGACGGGGCTTTTCGTGCCGGCGGGGACGCCCGATACGGTGATCGCCAAGCTGAGGGCGGCCTCCCGCCAGGCGGCCGAGGACCCCAACTTCAAGTCGGCGCTCGCCAAGGTGGAGACGCCCATCCAGTACCTGGACCAGCCGCAGTTCAAGGCCTTCTGGGACCGCGACGCGCACAAGCTCGCCAACGTCGTGCAGAAGATCGGCAAGGTGGAGTAAGCGCGTGGGCCGCCGCCTCGCCACCGTCCTCGCAACGCTGCTCGCCGCCGCGCTCCCCGCGGTGGCGCAGCAGGACTTCTCGAAGGTCGAGATCCGCACGACCAAGCTCGCGGAGCACGTCTACATGCTCGAGGGCGCGGGCGGCAACCTCGGCCTTTCCGTCGGCGACGACGCCACGTTCCTGGTCGACGACCAGTTCGCCCCGCTCACCGACCGCATCAACGAGGCGATCGCGAAGGTGAGCCGCCAGCCGGTGAAGTTCATCGTGAACACGCACTGGCACTTCGACCACACCGGCGGCAACGAGAACTACGGCAAGGCGGGCACGCTCATCTTCGCGCACGAGAACGTGCGCAAGCGCATGAGCACCGAGCAGTTCATCGAGTTCATCAAGTCGAAGCAGCCGCCCTCGCCCAGGGCGGCGCTGCCGGTCGTCACGTTCAACGACGGGCTCACGTTCCACCTGAACGGCGAGGAGATCCGCGTGATCCACGTGGCGCCCGCGCACACGGACGGCGATGCGATCGTGCATTTCGCCGGCAGCGACGTGCTGCACATGGGCGACGTGTTCTTCAACCGGATGTACCCGTTCATCGACGCGTCCAGCGGCGGGCGCGCCGAGGGGATGGTGGCCGGCTGCGACCAGGGGCTCGCGCTCGCGAAGGACACCACCCGCATCATCCCGGGCCATGGCCCGCTCTCGGACCGCCGCGGCCTGCAGGCCTACCGCGACATGCTCGCGACCATCATCGGGCGCGTGCGCAAGCTCGTGGACGAGGGCCGCAGCGTGCAGCAGATCGTCGAGGCCCGGCCGACCGCGGAGTTCGACGCCGAGTGGGGCAAGGGCTTCATCCCGCCCGACAAGTTCGCCGAGATGATCGCGCGTAACCTGGGCGCGAAGTAACGCCTGATAATTCCCCGGACGGACTCCGGTTTCCGGAAGTTCGCTGCGTCACTGAAACCTGGGGCGGACCTCTTTATGATGGGCGTCATGGTCGACCTTCGCACCGTGCTCGTGTTGCTGGCCATTACGGACCTCGCCATCGCGGCGACGGTCTGGATCGGCGCGAGCCGGCGCCTGGGCGACGGGTTGTCGCACTGGGCGGCCGCGCTCGTCGTGCGGGCCCTCGCCTGCGGCGTCTATGCCTCGGGCGCCACGCCCGAAGGCGGCGTGCTCGCCCTGGGCTCGGCCCTCGCCGCCCTCTCTGTCACGCTGCAGGCGGGCGCGCTGGGCGCCTACGACCGCAGGCCTTTGCCGGCCTGGGTCCACACCGCCGTCATCGCCGTCGTCGCCGCCCCCTTCCCGCTCCTGCTGGACGAGCCGGCGCTCGCCTTGCTCTTCGGCGGGATGATGTTCGGAACGCTCTTCGCCGCCACTTCGGCCATCGCCTCGCACATGCGCGCGCCGCGGAATTCGTCGGCGCGCAAGCTGCTGGCCTGGAGCCTCGGCGTCGCGGCCGGCGCGCTGTACCTGCGAGCGCTCGCCGCGATGCTCAACGCCGCCCCGCCGGGCGCCGAAGCGGCCTCGGGCGGGATCGCCGGCGCGAGCCTGCTCGTCCTCTTCGCCTCGTGCATCGTCGCGAGCTTCGGCTTCCTCATGCTGCACAAGGAGCGCGCCGAGGCCGAGGCATTGCGGCTCGCCACGATGGACCCGCTCACGGGCGCGTACAACCGCCGCACGTTCCACGAGATCGCCGAGCGCGAGCTCTCGCGCGTGCGCCGCGGCGGACACCCGCTTTCCATCCTGGTCATCGACATCGACCACTTCCGCCAGGTCAACGAGCGCCACGGCCATCGCGTGGGCGACACGATGCTGCAGCGCGTGGCCGAGCTGATCCGCTCCGCCTTGCGCAAGGAGGACATGCTGGTGCGCTTCGGCGGCGAGGAATTCCTCGTGATGCTGCCTGACGTGCCCGGCCCCGGCGCCGTCGTGGTCGCGGGACGCATCCGGCGCACCGTCGCCAACCAGCCGATCATCGTGGGTGACGCGACGGTGCCGGTCACGGTGAGCATCGGCGTGGCGGCACGGCTCGACGAAGGGCCCGAAAGCATCGAGGGGCTGCTCGCGAGGGCGGACTCCGCGCTCGCCCTCGCCAAGCAGCGCGGCCGCAACCGCGTGGTCGCGTTGTCGCTCGGCCGCTCCATCGCGGCATGAGCACGCGCCTTCTCTACGTCGCCGATCCGATGTGCTCGTGGTGCTACGGCTTCGGGCCGCAGCTGCGCACGCTGCTCGCGGGCCGGCGGGACGTCGAGCTGGACCTGTTGATGGGCGGGCTGCGGCCGTTCAACCGCGAGCCGATGAGCGACGCATTCCGCGCGATGCTGCGCGAGCATTGGGATCATGTCGCGGATGCGAGCGGCCTTCCGCTCGAGCCGGCGGCATTGCAGATCGAAGGCTTCCACTACGACACCGAGCCCGCATGCCGTGCCGTGGTGACCGCGCGCCGGCTCGATCCCTCGAAGGCGTTCGAGTATTACGGCGCGGTGCAGGCGGCGTTCTATCGCGATGCGAAGGACGTGACGCGCGCCGCGACGCTGGCGGACATCGCGGCGGAGCACGGGTTCGATGCCGGTGTCTTCGCGACGGAGCTCGAATCCGAGGACGCGCGCGCCGATACGCGCCGCGATTTCGAGGAAACGCAACGGCTGGGCGTGGGCGGCTTCCCCACGCTCGCGGTGGGCTACGGCGACGACCTCTTCCTGGTCGCCTCGGGCTTCGTCACCGCGGACGTGCTCGAGCAACGGCTCGCCGAGATCGATCGGCGGGTGAAGGCGGCTTGAGCGCGGCGCATCCGGGCAGGCATCGCGCCGCGCGATGCCTGCTCGCCGGGCTGCTCGCCCTCGCGGCGAATTGCGTGCAGGCGGCCGATGCCGCGCGCGAGCATCGCGAGGATTTCGAGCAGCTTTGGGGCGCGATCGACGCGGGATACGCGTATTACGACGGCGTGCGCGCCCAGTGCCGGCGCGGCCGTGACGCGGCCCGCCGCCGCGCCGAAAAGGCGCGCTCGCGCGCCGAGCTCGTCGATGCGCTGGAAGCATCCCTGCAATGCCTGCACGACGACCACGTGAGCCTTTCGGAGCGCACGCCGCGCTCGCCGCGCCGCGTGCCGGGCGAAACGGACCTCTGGGCGCGCTGGAAGGATGGCGCGGCGGTGATCGAATCGGTGCGCGTGGCCGGCGATGCCGACGTGGCCGGCGTGCGGCCGGGCGAAGTCGTCACGCACATCGATGGCGTGCCTGTCGCGAAGGTGGTGGAGCGCATGCTGGGCGGCGCGGGCCGGCCGGATGAGCAGGCACGCGACTGGGCCTTGCGCCATGCGCTCGCCGGCCCGCGCGAGGGCGCGTTCGTGCTCGACCTCGGCGGCAGCTCGCCGCGTCGCGTCGAGATCGAGCGCCGGGCCAGGGCCGCCGCGCCCGCCACCTCCATCCTCGCGCGGCGCATGGGCGAGGAGCGCGACCTGGGATACGTGCGGCTGAAGAACCTGGACGATGCGACGCTGCCCGGGGAGCTCGACGGCGCCCTCGGCTACGTGAAGGACACGCGCGCCCTGATCGTGGACCTGAGGGATGCCACGTCGGGCTCGCGCGCCGTCACGCTCGGCGTGCTCGCGCGTTTCGCGCGCGCGGAGGGGCCGTGGCAGATCCTCGAGGGCCGTGACGGCAAGCGCTCGGCGGATCGCGTGGCGCCCGCCCCTTCCGGCGGCTATCGCGGCCCCGTGATCGTGCTGGTGGACCGCTGGACGGCGGGCGAAGGCGAAGCGCTCGCCGCGGGCCTCGTGGCGGTCGCCAATGCGCGCGTCATCGGAACACGGATGGCGGGACTGCGCGGCGAGCTGCGCGAAGCGCGCCTGCCCCATAGCGGCATCGTCGCGCGCTTCGCCGGCGAAAGGACGCTGCTCGTGGATGGCACGCCACGCGAGGCGCTGCGGCCGCAGGTCGAGATCGACCCGGCGGCACCCAGCGGCGGCCCCGGCGACCCGATCCTCTACCAGGCGCTCAAGCTGCTCGAGAAATAACCCGGGGACGCACCCCGGGGACGCACCCCCGCACGGGCGCGGCTGCGGCCGGTTACGGGGGTGCGTCCCCG
>DASTGG010000334.1:0-2787 GCA_035719385.1 Usitatibacter sp. | reverse complement strand
AGCGCTCGACCGCCGCCTGCACCGCGCGCGCGAGCAGCGCATGGCGCGCGAGGATCGCCTCGATCCCTTCGCGCTCGATGAGCGCGAGCGCCGCCTCGATGCCGTAGAGCAGGTTCTGCGGCGGCGTGCCGCAGAACTTCGTGTAGCTGTAGGGCCCGCGGCGCCGATTCCAGTCCCAGTAGTAGCGCGGCGTCGTATTGCTGGAGGCGACGGCCGCGGCGTGCGCATCCACCGCGATGAAGCCCAGGCCCGGCGGCGACATGAGGCCCTTCTGCGAAGCGCCGACCGCGACGTTCACGCCGAGCGCGTCCATGGCGAACGGCGCCGCGGCGAGCGACGCGACCACGTCCACGACCAGCAGCGCCGGGTGGCCCGCGGCGTCGATGGCCGCGCGCATGGCCGCGACGTCGTGCGTGATCCCGCTCGCCGTGTCGGTGTGGACCATGAAGACCGCGCCGATCTCGCGCCGCGCGTCGGCGCGCAGCGCTTGCTCGACCATCGACGGATCGATCGGGTAGCCGGCGCGATACGGCGTGCGGATCGCGCGACGGCCGGTGGCCTCGAGCTGCAGCGCCCACTGCTCGGAGAAGTGCCCCGTCGCCGGGACGAGCGCGGCCTCGCCGGGCGCGAGCAGGTTTTCCGTGGTCGCTTCCCATACGCCGTGCCCGTTGCAGGCGTAGAGGAACAGATCCGCGTTCGCGGTCCGCAGCAGCCGCCGCAGGCCCGCCTCGCAGTTGGCGATGACGGCGTCGAGCCTCGGATCGCCATGATCCATCGGCTGCCGATGCATCGCGTTCAGCACCTCGGCCGGGATGTGCGTAGGCCCGGGCGAGTGCAGGAAGCGCTCGCCGGGAATGCGAGGGGAGGAGTCTTCGGGCTGGTGTGCCATGGATGTGCGAAGCATAAAAGAAAAACCCCGCCGAAGCGGGGTTCTTCGCACTTCGTCCGAGACTCGGCTCGCCGCTATCGGGTCGTCTTGGTGCTCTCGGTCTGCGTCCGGCTGGTCGTGCCGAATGGCGTGTCCAGGCGCGTCGTGCTCGTCGAGCGCGACCTTTCGGTGGTGTCCGCCTTCTTCGGCTCGTCCTGCTTGCTCGCGTCGATGGTGACGTTGGTCGAGCTCTGCGCCGGCGGTTGCGAGGGCGCCTGGACGATGGTCGTCGAGGAGCTCGTCGAAGGCTCGCGCTCGACCACCGTCTCCTTCTCCTTCTGGATCACCGGCTCCTTCTGGACTACGGTTTCCTTTTCCTTCTGGATGACGGGCTCTTTCTGGGCGACCGGCTCCTTCACGACGGTCGTGGAAGACGTCGTAGCGGGCCTGTCGCATCCGGCCAGCGCTGCGAGCGTAGCGGCGGTGAGAACGGTGACGGCAAATTTCATGGAATCTCTCCTCATTCGTTTCCGGGAATCCATGAGACAGCGGCGAGGAGCATGCGATTTGCCCGGCCGTGTCGCCCAAGGTTGGTTTTTGCGTCAGGCGGCTCTTACAGGCGGCGAAAAAAGAAAGACCCCGCCGAAGCGAGGTCTTTCGGTACTGCGGGCGATTGGATCCCGGACCATCGCCGCGATTGCGGCGTCCGGGATGACGACCTGGCGGGCGCGGGCCCGCCATGCGCATCACATGTCCATGTCACCCATGCCGCCCATGCCGCCGCCCGGCATGCCGGCCGCCATGCCCTTCTCGTCCTTCGGCAGCTCGGCGACCATCGCATCGGTCGTCAGGATGAGCGCGGCGACGGACGCGGCATTCTGCAGCGCCGTGCGCGTGACCTTCGTCGGGTCCAGCACGCCCATCGCGACCATGTCGCCGTACTCGCCGGTCTGCGCGTTGAAGCCGTGGTTGCCCTTGCCTTCGAGCACCTTGGCGATCACCACGCTCGGCTCCTCGCCGGCGTTGCGCGCGATCTCGCGCAGCGGCTGCTCGAGGGCACGCAGGACGATCTTCACGCCGGCCTGCTGGTCCTCGTTGTCGCCCTTGATCTTGGCGATCGCATCGCGGGCGCGCAGCAGGGCCACGCCGCCACCGGGGACGATGCCTTCTTCCACCGCCGCACGGGTCGCGTGCAGGGCGTCCTCGACGCGGGCCTTCTTCTCCTTCATCTCGACTTCCGTCGCGGCGCCGACCTTGATCACCGCCACGCCGCCGGCGAGCTTCGCCACGCGCTCCTGCAGCTTCTCGCGGTCGTAGTCGCTGGTGGCTTCGTCGATCTGCTTGCGGATCGTCGCCACGCGGGCCTTGATGTTCTCTTCCTTGCCGGCGCCGTCGATGATGGTGGTGTCTTCCTTCGCCACTTCGACGCGCTTGGCGCGGCCGAGGTCCTTGATCTGGGCGTTCTCGAGCTTGAGGCCCAGCTCTTCCGCGATCACCGTGCCGCCGGTGAGGATCGCGATGTCCTCGAGCATCGCCTTGCGGCGATCGCCGAAGCCCGGAGCCTTCACCGCGCAGGTCTTCAGGATGCCGCGCAGGTTGTTGACGACCAGCGTCGCGAGCGCCTCGCCGTCGACGTCCTCGGCGACGATGAGCAGCGGACGGCCGGCCTTGGCGACCTGCTCGAGCACCGGCAGGAGGTCACGGATGTTCGAGATCTTCTTGTCGTGCAGGAGGATGAACGGCTCTTCCAGCACGGCGACCTGCTTGTCGGGGTTGTTGATGAAGTAGGGCGAGATGTAGCCGCGGTCGAACTGCATGCCCTCGACGAGGTCGAGCTCGTTCTCGAGGCCCTTGCCGTCTTCCACGGTGATGACGCCTTCCTTGCCGACCTTGTCCATCGCTTCCGAGATCGTCTTGCC
>DASTGG010000333.1:0-13496 GCA_035719385.1 Usitatibacter sp. | reverse complement strand
GTCGATGTTCGGGTTGCAGTTGACCTCGACGAGGTAGCAGCGGTCCTCGACCTGCTTGAGGTCCACTCCGTACAGGCCGCGGCCGATCAGGTTGGCCGCGCGCACGGCCATGTTGACCACCTGCTCGGGCGCCTCGCCGACCGACATCGCCTCGGTCTTGCCCTCGACCAGCTTCTGCTGCCCTGCGACGACCTGGTTCACCTTCCAGTGGCCGGGTGCCATGAAATACTTGGCGACGAAGAGCGGCCGCCGGTCGTAGACGCCGATGCGCCAGTCGAAACCGGTCGGCAGCCACTCCTGCGCGACGATGAGCTCCGAGACCTTGAAGAAGCGCTCGGCTTCCTTCCGCAAATCCTCCTCGGACTCGATCTTCATCACGTCGAGGCCGAAGCCGCTGTCCGGCAGCTTCAGCACGCAGGGCAGTCCCAGCGTGGGCACGACCTGGTCGACGTTGCCGCGGTGCACGATCAGCGTGTGCGGCTGCGCGATGCGATGCCGGCACATCAGCTCGTGCATGAACACCTTGTTCAGGCACTTGAGGATGGAGCCGGGATCGTCGACGACCGGCATGCCCAGCGATTCGGCGCGGCGCACGAACTCGTAGGTGACGCCGTTGACCTCGGGGCTCGCCCGGTTGAACAGGCCCTCGAATTCCGGCAAGCGCTCCAGGGCGTCGGGGCCGATGAGCTCCGCCTCCAGTCCCACCAGGGGCGCGGCCCGCACGAGCCGCTGCAGCGCTTCCTCGTTGGACGGCTTGTGCGCTTCGTTCGGGTCCCACAGGATGGCCAGCCGCGGCCGGCCCGTGCCGCTGCGCTGGGGCCTGGGGATCGAGGTCTCGGCCACGAAGGCCTTGACCGCCTCCAGCAGGAATGCACGGTGCTGCGCGGGAATGTCGGCAACGCCGATGGCCTGGACGGCGTCCAGTCGCCACTGCCGCTCGGTGCGGCCGAACAGGGCGCGCAGGAGCGGCGCGCGCACGCCGGCGAACAGGCGCTCGGCGAGCGCCTGGTGGCGTTGCGCCGGATCCTTCCCGAGATAGACGTCGAGCTCGAAGCGGTCGCTCTCGTCGTGCTGCAGCGTCTCGTGCACCAGCGGTTCGAGCTCGGCCGAGAGCGCCTGCACATGGGCCTCGGACTTCAGGTCCTCGACGGTCTTGGCTTCGGGCAGCGGTCGCTGGCCGCGGGCCTCGGCGAGCAGCGACACGTAGTATCCGCGTCCCTGGTAGCGGCCGGTGCGGCAGAGGTTGACCACCTGGATACTGCCCTCGAGGCCGCTCTCGGGTTCCTCGAAATAGCGGCGGGCCGTGAGGACGGCGGCGCCCGGGATCTCGAACGGCCATTCCTCCTTCTGGTCGGTCACGATGAGGGTATTCATCGCTTCCATGTTGGCGGACCGCGGGCGTGCGTGCAGTCAGCGCGGAGCGATGGCCCTTGTCAGGCAAGGATGGCGTGAGCGTCCCATCCGGCAGCGGCGACCTGCGGGCCGCCGCCGGAGGGCGACACTTCTTACGTCACGGGTTCAGCACCGCGCTCGCCTGCGCCTGTGCGATGAGCGCATCGGCGTCTTCCTGGAGCAGGAAGCCTTTCGCCACCGCATTCGCCGCAGCGGCCTGAACGGCGGCGACATAGCCGTCGTGAGTTCCATAGCGCTCCTCCAGCGAGAGGCGCGGATCGCCTGCCGTGAGGCGCTCGGCCTGCGTCTTCGCGAACGGCACCATGCCGCCCACGTAATCGCAGATCTGCCCCTGGTGGAACGGGCGCGCGCCGCCCGCGGTGATGTTCCAGCCGAGGTACGTGCCGAGCGGGGCGCCCAGCAGCACGACCGGCACGCCGCCGATTTCGTTGCCATCCGCGTCCACGCGCGGCACGCGCATGCGGATCACGCGCTTGATGGGCGGCGGCAGGTTCGTCGGCACGCCCGAGGTGTCGCTGTAGTTGAATTGCGCGCCCCAGTCGTAATCGAGCACCGGCATGATGAAGTTGCTCGGGATGCCCGCGGGGATGCCGGGAATCGACGGAAAGCCCATCGCTTCCTTCGTCGCATCGACGAGATCGGGCGTGAGGCCTCCGGGCGCGTGCGTGTCGGGATTCACGAGCCGCGGCCACATGCTATCGGGCGGCAGCGTGCCGTTCATCACCCAGTTGCGGAAATGCACGCGCAGCGCATTGACCGTCTGCGTGTGCGGGACGGGGTTCGCCGGCAGCACGCCCGTGCCGAAGTTGTTGCCCGGGCAGTTGGGCCCCGTCGTGGGCAGCCCTACGCCCGGCAGGCTGGTGTTGAAGCCGCCCGCGCCGCCACCATGCGTCGTGCTTGGGATGTAATAGCGGCGCACGTTCTTCGGCAATGGAATGTCGTGCTCGCCGTCGGTGCCGACCCATTCGGGCGTCATCTTGAGCGCCCACACCTCCGCGGAGCCGAAGTGCTCGATGATCTTCGGGCACGTGTTCGACGCCCTGCAGCGGTCGAGGATGCCGCGCGGCGGAAGCCCGCGGACACGGTCGGGGTACGTGGCCCACCATTGCGGGCCTTCGCTGCCCGCCTGGTAGAGCTCGAGCACGCCGTCGGGTTGCGCCCAGCGGAAATTGAGCGCGATGCGCCGGCCCGCGATGATCGCCCAGAGGCCGTCGTACACCTGGCGGCCCGCCTCGTCCTCGTTGAAGCCGAGGTGCAGGAACTGCCGGAGGTAGTTGCCCGACTGCGACACGCCGCGCGCGATGACCCAGCGGATGGAACCTGCGAGCGGATTGGGCGTGCCGACATCATCGGCGGTCGCGTTGTGGAAGAACGACGCCACGTCGCGGAACGCCGCGAAGCCGATCCCGAGCACGTAAGGATCCTTCGCCGTGAACACGACCTGGTAGAGCAGGGTCTTGTCGAAACCGTCCTTCAGGCAGATCTGCGTGGGATCGGGTGTGCCGGGGAACGGATGCGTCGCGTCGCACTTGGCCCACGCCCAGTCCGTGGACGGGATCGTCGAGCCGACCGTGACCACGCCATCGACGGTTTCGTGCGTGTGCGTCGTGAGCGTGGCCTGCGTCGTGTCGAGCGTCGCCGGCTTGTACGGCAACGGGTTGTTCTGCACGAGGATCGGCTGCGAATTCGCCCCGCTGCGGTTGACGATGCGGCCGAGCACCGTGCCCGTGATGGTCGAGCCGTCGGGGTTCTTCGCGATGGGAACCACGACGAAATCGTTGGTGGTGAGCGTCTGCGACGTCGTGCCCGAGTTGTCGCCCTGCCAGCCGCTCGACAGGCCCACGTCGCCCGCGTTGCGCTCGGCGGGCACGATGGTGATCCGGCCGCCGCGGTTCGGGACGTCGTGCCACATGAGGCCGCTCATCTTCGCGGGATCCGACGGCGCCACGATCTGGAACGTGGCCTGGTACTCGACCTTGCCGGCGGCGTTCTTCGGCGCGAGGTTGATGTCCTGGATGATGGCGTTGAGGGGATCGGCGGGATCGAGCTCCCCGAAGGCGATGCCCTTGATGCGCTTGAGCGGGCCGGCGGCACCGACGGGCGCCAGCGTCGCGTCCGGGTCGACGGTGGAATTGATGACGATCCTGGTGACGCGCGCATCGGCCGGCGGCGTCCACGCCGCCAGCGCGGCGGCGACCGCCGCGCCAGCCAGGGCCATCCTGCGACAGCATTCGCGACCTGACATGTCAGAGCCTCCACAGTTGAAATTGTTGTTTGGCTGCTCCCTGTACTGCCGGCGCCTTGGGGCGCGGGCCGGCTTTTCGCCGGCTCCCCGGGCAGGGCGACCAATCTATACCCGCCGCGGCCGGCGATCCACCGGAATGTGTCGCAGTGCTTGGACATCCCGGCCGCGGTTCGGGTAACGTGCACCCCCTGCACAACCGACAGCGAGGAGATGGAACCGATGGCGAGAATCCTGGGTGCGTGGGCCGCCGTGGCGGCGGCCCTGGTGATGACGGTGGCGCGGGCCGACGCGCTCGTCGTCGATGCGGCGTATGTCGAGGCGGCCGCCAAGCGTGGCGCGATCGTGTGGGATGCGCGCGGCGAGGCCGATTACGCGCGCGGCCACATTCCCGGCGCCGTGAACATCGGCGACGTGGGCGACGTCTTCCGCGACTCGAACCGCGAGGACCCGCCGTCGGCGGCGGCCGCGGCGCGCATCTTCGGCGGCGCGGGCATCGACATCCTGCACAAGGAGATCATCGTCTATTCGCGCAAGGGCGATCCCTTCGCCTACTACGCCGCGCGCATGGTCGAGTACTACGGCGGCCCGCACGCGAAGGTCTTCCACGGGGGCCTCGACGACTGGAACGCGGCGCACAAGCCCGTCGAGACGGCGGCCACGCGGCTGCAGCCGGTGAGCCTCGCGCTCAACGCGGAGGGCAACGGCTCGCTCGGCAACAAGGAGCTCGTCGAGCGCCTGCGCAAAGGCTCCGCGCAGATCCTCGACACGCGCACGCCGAAGGAATTCGCGGGCGAGGACATCCGCGCGATCCGCGGCGGCCACGTGCCCGGCGCGATCAACATCCCGTACGAGGAGAACTGGCAGGACCCCGCGACGGGCGGCAAGCTCGCCGCGAAGAAGGTCGCCACGCGCGACGGCATGTCGCTCAAGCCGCGCGACGAGCTCTCGAAGCTCTATGCGAAGCTCGATCCGGAGAAGGAGACGATCGTCTATTGCCAGAGCGGCGTGCGCGCCTCGGAGACGGCCGCCGTGCTGCGCGACCTGGGCTTCAAGGACGTGAAGGTGCACGAGCCGTCGTGGCTCGGCTATGCGGGACAGCTCTCGGCGCCCGCGGACAACGAGGTGTTCGTGAACGTCGGCGCGCTGTACGGCCGCATCGGCTCGCTGCAGGCGCGCGTGAAGGACCTCGAGGACGAGCTCGGCAAGATGCGCGCGGGCGGGCATCTCATCGCCGCTCCGGCGCGCTGAGAGCGGGCGCGGTTCGTCGGCGGCACGGAGTTTGCGAGTAGGAACGCGGACTGTGTCCACCACAGCCATTTCTTACTCACACAGGAGCAGAGACATGACGAACCGCAATCCGGACGACGCGCGCAAACCGGGGCAGCAATCGCAATCCGGGCAGGGAAACCGCCAGCAAGGGCAGGGCAACCCGGCCCAGGGCCCCGGCAGCGGACAGGGCGGTGGCGGCCAGCAGCGGCAGGAGCACACGGGCGGCGGCCAGCAGCGCCAGGAGCACACGGGCGGCGGGCAGCAGCGCAGCGGCACGTCGGGCAACCCGGGCCCGAACCAGTCGGGCAGCATGGGGTCGACGCGGCGCGACGACCAGTCGAGCTCCGGCGGCCAGAAGCGCTGAGTCGTCGGGTCGCGACACGAAGGGCGCGGATTTCCGCGCCCTTCCTTTTTGTTGAAAACTTTTCCGGCCCGGGCGATCTCTTACCGTCCGATGCCCGCCGAAAAACGAACCCGTGCGCCGCGCCCGCCGATCCCGCTGGGCGGCCTGCGCTACTCCGCCAACAGCGAGCCCGGCATCCACAGGAGAAGCGGGCGCTCCGGATTCGAATACCACGACGCTTCGGGCCGGCGCGTGCGCGACGCGCAGACGCTCGCGCGCATCAAGTCGCTCGTCATTCCGCCGGCTTGGGAGGACGTGTGGATCTGCCGCGACGAGCGCGGGCACCTGCAGGCCACGGGACGCGATGCGCGCGGACGCCTGCAGTACCGCTATCACCCGCGCTGGCGCGAGATCCGCGACGCGCACAAGTTCGACCACATGATCGAGTTCGCGCGCGCATTGCCGCTCATACGGCGGCGCGTGAAGGCGGACCTCGCCTTGCCGGGGCTGCAGCGCCGCCGCGTGCTCGCGGCGATCGTGCGGCTGCTGGAGACCACCTGCATCCGCATCGGCAACGAGCGCTATGCCGAGGAGAACGATTCGTTCGGGCTCACGACGCTGCGCAACCGCCACGTCACGGTGCACGGGCCGCGCATCGAGCTGCAGTTCCGGGGCAAGGGCGGCAAGTTCCATCGCGCGACGGTCGAGGACGAGCGCCTCGCGCGCATCATTCGCCACTGCCGCGAGCTGCCCGGGCAGGCGCTGTTCGAATACCTCGACGACGCGGGCGAGCCGCAGTCGATCGGCTCGTCCGACGTGAACGACTATCTCAAGGAAATTTCCGGCAGCGACATCAGCGCGAAGGATTTCCGCACCTGGGCCGGAACGGTCTTCGTCGCGAGCGAGCTCGCGCGCCGCGAGGGGCCCGTGGGCCCTTCGCACATGGTCGCGGCGATCCGGCAGGCCGCGCAGCGCCTCGGCAACACGCCGGCGATCTGCCGCAAGAGCTACGTGCATCCACGGGTGCTCGACCCGCAGACGTGGAGCAACCGGCGCGACACGCGCAGCCGCCGCCCGCCGCGCGGGCTGCGCGCCGACGAGGCGGCGCTGCTTCGCCTGCTTACGGCGGCGAGCAGAACGCGACGCCTTCGTCGACCCAGCCCTGCATCGCCGCACGCATCAGCGCATCCGGCGTGAAGCGGTGGTTGGAGTCGTTCTGCGCGGCGCGGTTGTTGTACATGCGATAGACCGGCGTCGTGCCGCCGGGGCACTGGCCCGACTGCGGGACGAGCGCGTAGAAGACGACGCCTTCGTACTGCCAGCCGAGGAACGTCTGGCCCTTCGCGATCGCATCGGAGCGCTGCTGCGCCTCGAGCGAGCGCAGGAACTGGCACTCGTTCGCGTCGCCCGTGTAGAAGTGCGAGTTCGGGCCGGCCGCGTAGAAGCGGCATACCGGCTGCGCGCCGGGCGGCGCATCGGCGGCGCGCGTCCACGCCTTGAACCCGAGCCCCGTGCGCTTCCATCCGGGCTGAGCGCCGCTGTCGAGCGTCGCGGCCTCGTCGGCCGCTGCGGTGACGAAGTAATGGTCGAGCGCGCCCGAGTAGTACTCGATGACCGGCGCGGAAGACACGATCGTGACGTCCTGCGTGAAGTAACGCTGCGCGTCGCCGCCGCCCTTGGGACGTCCCCATCCCTCCAGGTGATAGGCGCCGGGCGGCAGGCCGGGAAAACCCACGGAAGCGAACGACGTCATGCCCGGAGGAGTCGTGCCGCCCACGGGCGCGTTCGGGTCGTAATCGAAATCGACGCGCAGCGTGTCGCCCGACACGCTCGCCCGCATCGACGATGCGTCGAAATACGCGGCGCTGCGCACGATCGCATCGATGGGCGCGAACGCCTGCGGTTGCTTCGGCACGGTGTAGATGCCCCATGAATCGGGCGGCGCGACGCCGAAGGTTCCATTCACGACCAATGGCGTCGCGTTGGGCTGCGCGATGTCCGAGAGCTTCGCGGTCACCATGTAGTTGCCCGGAGGCAGCTCGCCCACGCTCAGCGGCTGCTGCCCGAAGGCGGGCGCCGAGGCGAAGCCGCCGCTCATGTATTCCATTTCGATGACGATGGAGTTGCCCGAGCGCGTGTAGCGCGTCGCGGGCAGGAACGCGGGCCACGCGAGGTTGCGCACGTCGATCTTCACCGCGTCGCCGTAGCCGGGGGGAAGCGGAGACGGCACGATCTGCGGCGCCGCCATGGCAGCGGCGGGCAGGACCAGCGCCACCGTCGCAACCACGCGACGCACGATGCGCGCGCTCATCGGGCGAGCAGGTCGCGCGCCGCGGCGACGTCGAGGCGATACTGGTCGCGCGCCTGCTTCTCGCACGCCTTGCGCTCCGTCGCCGGGGAGCGACATTCCTTCAGCGCGTCGGCGAGCGCGGCCTTCGCTTCCTTCATCGCGCTCGCATATCTCTTCTGCGGCGTGTCGAGCGGCTGCTGCCAGCGCTGCGGCTCGCCGCGCTCGAGGTTGCGCCCCACGCGCTCCTCGGCGACGGCGGCGAATGCGGCGGCGCACGCGAATACCGCGAGCACGACGATCTTCAATTCGGATCTCATGCGAAATCTCCCGAGCGATGACGTAGGTCCGCACGAAGCGTGCGGTAGCGACCCAGCCACGATAGGTGCTGCATCGTTTCGCCGGAATGGGAGAACGCCGGCGCGTCGGGTCGGTCCTATCCTTCGGGAGGTCGGCCGGGTCCTACGGCGGGTTAGCTGCACCGGGGACATGCTGAGCCGACCAGCGCCTGCATACCGCGCTCACGAGCCGGCGCAGCATTCGAATCGAATCGAATGCGCTTCCCGAACGAATGCGGAACAAGACGCCACGGGGAGAGGCAGTTGCGGAGACGTCTTATGAAGCTGCTCGTGATCGCGCTCGCCGCCAGCTCCGTGATGGCGCCCAACCAGGCTCCCGCGACGGAAACCAGCCAGGCATTGCAACTGAGGCCCAAGTCGCTCGTGACACCGAAGAGCATCGCCCACAACTACGCACCCTTCGTCGCGCCGAGCAGCGCCACGCCGGAGCTCGGGTTCGCGCAGCCACGCCACGAGGCGCGCGAAGCCAGCCGCTCGTCCTGCAAGGCGGAGCAGTCGCTGTGCTACGACTCCGGGCAAATCGTGTACAAGCCGGCCCGGCAGTTCATGCCGGACATTCCCGGGCTGCAGCCCGAAAACATCTCGCTGAAAAGGAACCGCATTGTCTTCCGCTACTCCTTCTAATGGCGGTCGTGTAGGAAATGTCCTACAATCGAATCCGCCCGCGCCGACGTCCTTGGCGCCGAGCCGCCGTGCTGTAATTGATTCCTCGATTCCGACCAGCACCACGGGAAAAAACGCCATGATCCGGCTCCTCATAGTCGACGACCACGACGTGGTTCGCATGGGGCTGAAACAGGTCTTCTCCGGACGCGTCGACATGGAAGTCGCGGGCGAGGCCCGCACCGGCGAGGAAGCCATCGCTCTCGTCCGCTCCCAGGCATACGACGTCGCGCTCGTGGACCTCTCGCTCTCGGACATGTCCGGAGTGGACGTGCTCAACCGCAGCAAGGCGATCCGTCCCGAGATGGCCGTGCTCATCGTGAGCGGCTATCCCGAGGACCAGTACGCGATCAACCTGCTGAAGGCGGGCGCTTCGGGCTTCGTCGCGAAGGACGCGCCGTCGGAGAACCTGGTTTCGGCGGTCGTGGCCGCCGCGCAGGGGCGGCGCTACGTGAGCCCGCGCATCGCCGACAAGCTGGCGCAGGGCCTGGCCGGCCCCGCGGCGGACCAGCCCTCGCACACGCAGCTGTCCGAGCGCGAGTTCCAGATCTTCTGCAAGCTCGCCTCCGGCCAGAGCGTCTCCGAGATCGCGAAGGAGCTCTTCCTCAGCGTGAAGACCGTGAGCACGTACCGGTCGCGCATCCTGGAGAAGATGAACTTCAAGTCCAACGCCGACATCACGTATTACGCGGTGAAGAACCAGCTCATCGCATGACGGCCCCGGACCAACCCATCGTTTCGCGCCTCGGGGATGCCCAGGGTGCCACTCCCATGCACGCACATACGCCGCAGGAAGGCGCGCCTGACCGTCGAGCCCTGCCTCCCGAGTACCAGGTGAGGCATTCCGACGAGGAGGTCATGAACGCGCTCGTGGTCGAGGATTCGCCGCAGATCGCCGAACGCCTGGTGGAGCTCGTTTCCGTGCCCAACCGCGTCGAGGTCGTGGCGACGGCAGCGACGGAAGACGAGGCGCTCACCGCGTGCGATCGTCACACCATCGGGCTCGCGATCGTCGATCTGCAGCTCGCGCAGGGCACGGGCTTCGGCGTGATCCGCCGGCTGCGCGCCGCCACGGGCGCCAATCCCGCCTGCATCGTGGTGCTCACCAATCACGCGGTTCCCGCGCTCAAGGTGGCCGCCTTCGAGGCGGGCGCCGATTACTTCCTCGACAAGAGCAAGGACTTCGCGACGATCCCGCGGTTGATCGGCGAGCTGCTCTCGACGCGGGAGAACTGAATCCGCAGTAGTCCCCCTGGGGCCGCCATGCGCGGCCCTTTTTCTTTTTGCGCTTGCCTGAGCGCAGCGACCCAGGCGGCAACTAGCGTCCGGCGGCGGCAGCCGCCTTCTGCAGCGGCACGAAGACCTCGATGCGCGTGCCCTCGCCGGGCCGGCTCGTCACCTTGAACGTGCCGTTCACGGAGCGCACGCGATGCGTCATCCCCGCGAAGCCGTGGGACCTGCGCTTCGCGTGCTCGAGGTCCGGGATGCCCACGCCGTCGTCCTCGACGACGAGCCGCAGGCCGTTCTCGGCGCGCTCGAGCAGGAGGTCCATGTGCGTGGCCTTCGAGTGCCTGACGATGTTGTTCACGCTCTCCTGCACGAGCCGGTAGAGCGCGATCTCGAGATCGGGTGCGAGGCGCTCGAGGCGCTCGCTGATGCGCAGCCGGCAATCGATCTTCGCGTCGCGGCACGCGGCGTCCACGTACCAGCTGAGCGCGGAGGCGAGCCCGAGGTGGTCGAGCAACGACGGGCGCAGCGTCTCGATGATCTTGCGCTTGAAGTCGATGCCCTGGTCGATGAGGGCGGAAATGCGGCGCACGCGGTCGCCGTACTGCGCATCGTTCGCGAGCCGCGCCTCGAGCCACGCGAGATCCATCTTCACGGGCGTGAGGATGCCGCCGAGCGCGTCGTGCAGCTCCCGCGCGAGCGCGGCCTTCTCGCGCTCGGAATGGGTCTGCAGGAACGCGGAGAGCGACGACAGCTCCTGCGTGCGGTCGGCCACGCGGTTCTCCATGCGCTGCTCGAGCGTGGCCTGCAGCGACTTCTGCTGCGCCACCAGCGCGTGCAGCTCGGCCACGACGCGGCGCGCCGATTCGGTCTCGCGCTCCGGCAGGCGCGCGAGCTCCACCTGCAGCTCGTCGAGCCTGGCCGAGATGCGCGCGGCGATCTCGCTCAGTTTTTCAGGCATGGCGCGGTCACTCTCGTGCGCTCCGGACATTGAGACGGTGGCGGTTCGGCCGGGATTCACGCGCTCCACCAATGAGAACGGCCCGGAGGCGAGGAGCCCGCGAGCCGGAGTAAAGCAGGCCGGTGACCATGGGGCAGTTTACCCCAGGGTCATCGCGGCCACGACACGAACGCGCGATCAATCGCGATAGAGTCGTCCTCCGTCGACGCGGACGCGATCGCCCACGCGCAGGCCGTTGGGCGAGTCCTGCACGAACGTCGCCTCGCGGCCGTCGGGATACTGCACGGTGATCCGATAGGCGCCATCGTCGCCGCGGCGCCGCTCGACCTCGTTTCCGGCCAGCGCGCCGCCCGCCGCACCGGCGATCGTCGCCGCGGTGTTGCCGCGGCCGCTGCCGATCTGGTGCCCGAGCACGCCGCCCGCGATGCCGCCGATCACGGCACCGGCGCCGGAAGTCCGCCCTTCGCCACGCACCGAATCGATCGCGACCACCCGCGCCTCGTCCGAGTAGGCCGCGGGCGACGGGTAGTAGGTGCGTGACGACGCGGAGCCGTACCGCGGTTCCTCGTAGTACCGGTCGCTGGCGCATCCGCCAGCGACCAGCACGAGGGAGAGCGCGGCGATGTAACGCGGTTTCAGCATTGTCGACTCCTAGACGGAGCGCCGGAACACTCCCATGAGGAGCGAAACGACGAACGCCACGAGGAACACGAAGAACAGGATCTTGGCGATGCCCGCCGCGCCGGCGGCGATGCCGCCGAAGCCCAGGACCGCGGCGATCAGCGCAATGATGAAAAACACGGCTGCCCAGTAAAGCATGTGATTCTCCTTTCGTTGAGGTTGATCAGTGCTTCTTTCGGGTGAGGCGTTTCTTCCGATACGCGCGCACGGCGAAAGAGACCGCTGCCGAACCCAGCTTGAGGAGCAGGGGACGGCTCACCGCGTTGGCGGCGAGTCCCAGCACACGCTTCGCCGGGTTCGCCTGGATGCGCTCGAGCCTGCGCACGACGGTGGCGCGCTGCAGCTCCGCCGCGAGCACCACCAGCTCGCGCCGCTGGCGCAGTTGCTCGAGCTCAGTCATCACCGGCTCCCTGCAGGTTCTGCTGCAACGCCCGCTCGTCGCCCTTCAGCACCGCCATCGTGTTCTCGAAGATCGGATGGCGCTTCCTCGAGGTGACGTAGATGTACGCCGCGCCGCCGATCCCCGCCGCGAGGAAGACCGCCGCGGCGATGCCCAGGATCAGCGGACGGTCCCTCTCGGATGCGAACAACGCGAGCGATACGATGCCCAGCAGCAGCCCGAAGGTGAGGAGGTAGAGCGCGGCGACGGCCACGATGACGAGGCGCACCACCCACGCCTTCTCCTCCTTCACCTCGATGGCCAGCAGCTCCAGGCGCGTGCGGACCGCGCGAACGCCCGTCGAGGCGAGCCCCTTCAGGTCACCGACTATGCCGGTCGCTTCGCGGATCACGGCAGCGCCTCGTCAGCGGCTGCGTGCAGCGAGGAAACCGATCAGTGCACCGGCGGCCGCGGCGATGCCCACCGCGCGCCAGGGATTGCTGCGCACGTACGCGTCCGTGCTCGTCATCGCCATCTGGGCGCCATCGGTGACGCTCTGCTGGATCTCGCCGAACTTCTGCTTGGCGACGTCCATCTGGGCGTTCACCTTCTGCTTCATGGCGTCGATCTGCGAGGCGCCTTCGTCCTTCACGGTCTTCAGAAGCTCCTGCGCCTCGGTGACGACATTCTGGACGTCGCGTCCGACCTGGTTGGCTTGGCTGGTGGTGCTACGCATGGCGGGTCTCCTTTGTCGCTGCAGGTTGTCGATGTTCGATTTCAGCCTGATCGGCTCGTTCCGGTGATTGCACAACGCGGGATGCGGTCGGCCTTGGCGAGCGCCCGTTCCCACTTCGCCAGAATAGGCACCGCCCCCCGCCCCCTCTGTCGGAGCCCCGCGCGGCGATACTTCTCCGTTGGCCGATTCGGCCGTGGGAATCGTCCGACAATGGCGGGTAGGCAAGCGACGACACGAGATTGCGGCCCGCGCCGACGCCCGGCCTACAGCCGAGCGCCTAATATCGGGCGCAACCTGCCGTCCCCCTATCCGAAGGAGTGCACATGGCCCTGCGTCGCCTCGTCACGACGCTCGCCGCCGCGGCTGTCCTCGCAGCCGCCGGCGCCTGCAGCAAGCAACCCGCCGGCGACGGCGCTGCCGGCGGCAAGCAGGGTGTCGGCGCGAAGATCGACCGCGCGCTCGACAACACGCAGGAGAAGCTCGGGAAGGCGGGGGAGAGGGCGAAGGACGAGATCGGCGAGGCCGCGCAGAAGACGCAGGAAGCGCTGTCGCGGGCGGGCGAGCAGATCTCCGCGACGACGTCCAACGCGGTGAACGAGGCGAAGCACTCGCTCAAGGGCGCGGGTTCTCCGCCCTACTCGCCGCGGCAGCCGGTGAACGACGCTCCCGCGGCGGCGCCCGCCACGACGCCCCCGGCGGTCACCGCGCCCGCGCCGCAACCGGCCGCGCCGCAATCCGCCGCGACGAGCACGACCGCGACGCAGAGCAGCGGCCCCACCGCGAGCCTGAAGAGTCTCGGCCTTTCGCAGGACGCGCGGAACAAGCTCGGCGACGCGGCGATCATCGTGTCGATCGAGGCGCGCCTCATCGAGGATCCCGGCCTCAGCGTGCTCAAGATCGAGGTCGACGCGAACGACGGCGTGGTGACGCTGA
>DASTGG010000332.1:0-16109 GCA_035719385.1 Usitatibacter sp. | reverse complement strand
CAGGCGTGGCACGACCTGGGGCTCGAGCGCCGCCGCATGGCCGTGAACCTCTCGGCGCGCCAGTTCTCCGAGCCGGGCTTCCTCGAGATGGTCACGCGCGTGCTGGAGGAGACGAAGCTGCCCCCCACGAGCCTCGAGCTCGAGATCACCGAGTCGCAGGTGATGCGCCAGACCGATCCGCTGATGGCGCTGCTGAACCGCCTGTCCGACATGGGCGTGCAGCTCGCGATCGACGATTTCGGCACCGGCTACTCGAGCCTGTCGTATCTCAAGCGCCTGCCGATCCAGAAGGTGAAGATCGACCAGTCGTTCGTGCGCGACCTCACCGTGGACCCGAACGACACGGCCATCGTCGTGGCCATCATCAACATGGCGCGCAGCCTCGACCTCGACACGATCGCCGAGGGCGTCGAGACCGAGGCGCAGCTGCGGCTGCTGCAGCAGAAGGGCTGCGACGTGGGGCAGGGCTATTTCTTCGCGCGTCCCCTGGACGCGCAGGCTTTGCTGCCGCTCCTGCGGCACAACAACCTCTACTCCCGCCCCTGAGGCCCCTGGGCGAGCAAGAGGAAGATCGCGGGACGCTTGCCGATGGGCCGCGCCTCCTCGCGCCACGCCGCGATGGTGCGCATCGCGATCGATTCCCGCGGCGCGGTGAGGTCCACGGCGACCGCGAGCCGCGTGCCCGGCCGGCATGCCTGCAGCAGGTCCGCGAGCAGCGCATCGTTGCGGTACGGCGTCTCGATGAAGACCTGCGTCTCGCGTTGCCGCGCCGAGATGCGCTCCAGCTCGCCGATGGCGGTGCGCCGCGCCGCGCCCTCGGCCGGCAGGTACCCCACGAAGCGGAAGCGCTGCCCCTCGAGGCCGCTCGCCATCAGCGCGAGCACGATGGAGGAGGGCCCCACGAGCGGCACCACGACGATGCCGCGCGCGTGCGCCTCGCGCACCAGCGCCGCCCCGGGATCGGCCACCGCCGGCACGCCCGCCTCCGAGAGCAGGCCCAGGTCGCGCCCCTCGAGCGCCGGCGCCAGCATCCCCGCGACCGCGGCTGCCGGCGTGTGCTCGTTCAGCTCCACCATGGCGATCTCGCGCAGCGGCCGCGGATGGCCGCAGGCGGCGAGGAAGCGCCGGGCCGATTTCGCGTCCTCGACCACGAACGCCCCGAGCGCGCGCACGCGCTCCAGCACCGGCGCCGGCAGCACCCCCTCGGGAGGCGTTTCCTCCGACAGCCACGCGGGAACGAGATACAGCCGCCCTTGCGCCATCAGGGGACGCAGAAGCCTTCGGCCCTCAGCATCTGCGAAAGCGCGATGAGGGGCAGGCCGACGAGGGCGGTCGGGTCGTCGCCGCCCAGCCGCGCGAGCAGGCTGACGCCCAGTCCTTCCGCCTTGGCGCTGCCCGCGCAATCGGCCGCCGGCTCGAGCTCCACGTAGCGGTCGATCTCGGCATCGGTGAGGGGACGGAAGACGACGTCGGTCGTCACCAGGCGCTCCTGCCGGCGGCCGGTGGCGCCGATGAGGCACACCGCCGTGTGGAAGAGGACGTGCTGGCCGCGCAGCTCGCGCAGCTGCGCGCGCGCACCCTCCACGGTGCCGGGCTTGTTCACGGCGTGGCCGCCACGGTCGGCCACCTGGTCCGATCCGATGACGCAGCGGCCGGGGTGGGCGCGGGCGCCGGCCTCGGCCTTGAGCCGCGCGAGGCGCACGGCGCCCCGGGCCGGCGTCTCACCGGGCAACAGGCTCTCGTCGATGTCCGGCGACCACGCCTCGAAATCGAGCCGCAGGCGGCGCAGCAGTTGCGCCCGGTACGGCGAGCCGGACGCGAGGATCAATGCGTTAGGGGCCAAAAATCAGCAAGAATCCGGTTTCATCCGGGTGTCGAACCCGGCTGCACCTTACCATGACCGACGACTTGCTGATCCACATCGACCGCCTCGACACGCGCCCGAGCGTATTCGAGGGCACCTTCGTCCCCGCCGACCTGGAAAGGCTCCAGGACAGCCTCGCCGACGGCCGCGGCGAGCTGCGATACCGCATTTCCGCCTGCCTGGACCCGCAGCGCAGGAAGGTGGTGTCGTGTATAATCGAAGGCTTCGTTTTTCTCACGTGCCAGACCAGCCTCGAAGCCTTCCGGCACGACGTTTCGGTCACGGAGCGGCTCATCCTCGTGGACAGCGAGGCGCAGCTTCCGGCGATCGAGGAGGAGAGCGAATCGGAAGATTACGTGGTCGCAGACGGGCCCCTGGACATCCGGGATCTCGTCGAAGACGCGGTCCTTCTCGCCCTGCCGATGATTGCGCGAAAGCCGGGCCTGGAGGAAGCCAAGGGAGAAGCTTCCGGGGCCGACGAGAGGGTGTCGCCCTTCGCGGCGCTCGCGGGCCTCAGGCGACCGAAATGACCTGATCAGGAGAAGCAAATGGCCGTTCAACAGAACAAGAAGTCGCCGTCGAAGCGCGGCATGCACCGGGCGCACGACCACCTGGGCAAGCCCCCCGTCGCCGTCGAGCCCACCACGGGCGAAACGCACCTGCGCCACCACATCTCGCCGTCGGGCTACTACCGCGGCAAGAAGGTGATCCAGACCAAGGAATAGCGATCCTGACCCGGCGGATGTGTCGCTTCGGGGCGGGAAGGCCCGCCCGGGCCGACACGACGCTGCGAACCATGCTTCGCACCTCCAGGGGAGGCCCGGGGCACTCGGGCTCATCGCCGAGCCGGTCGTGAAGACCGTCCTCGCCGTCGATGCCATGGGCGGAGATCACGGCCCCGTGGTCACCGTTCCGGCCTGCCTCGATTTCCTCGACACGGACCCGCAAGCCGAGCTGCTGCTCGTCGGCCTGCGCGCGCCGCTCGAGCGCGAGCTCGCGCGCGCCCGCGGCGATGCCGCGCGCCGCATCACGATCGTGGAGGCGGCCGAGGTGGTCGGCATGGACGAGGACGTGCGCACCGCCATCCGCACCAAGAAGCACTCGTCCATGCGGGTCGCCATCGACCTCGTGAAGGACGGTCGCGCCCAGGCCTGCGTGAGCGCCGGCAACACCGGCGCACTCATGGGCACCGCCAAGTTCGTGCTGAAGACGCTGCCCGGCATCGACCGCCCGGCGATCTGCGCCGTGCTGCCCACGCGCAGCGGCAAGGTCTACGTGCTCGACCTCGGCGCCAATGCCGACTGCACGCCGGAGCACCTGCTGCAGTTCGCGATCATGGGAGAGACGCTCGTGCGCGTGATGGAGGGCAAGCCGAACCCGACCGTCGGGCTGCTCAACATCGGCTCCGAGGAGATCAAGGGCAACGAGGTCGTCAAGCGCGCGGGCGAGATGCTGCGCGCGAGCGCGCTCAATTTCCACGGCAACGTCGAAGGCGACGACATCTACAAGGGCACGACCGACGTGGTCGTGTGCGACGGCTTCGTGGGCAACGTCTTCCTCAAGACCTCCGAGGGGCTCGCCAGGATGCTGGGCGATTTCCTGAAGGAGGAATACACGCGCGGCGCCTTCTCGCGGCTCGCGGCGCTGGTTTCCCTGCCGGTGATCAACCGCTTCCGCCGCCGCGTCGACCATCGCCGTTACAACGGCGCCGCGCTGCTGGGCCTGCGCGGCATCGTCGTGAAGAGCCACGGCTCGGCCGACCGGCTCGCCTTCGCGGCCGCGCTGCAACGCGCCGCGGCGGAGGCGAGCCACGGGCTGCTCGAGCGCATCGGCGAGGAAGTGGCGCGCGTTCAGGCCGCGAACGAGCCGCCGCGCCAGCGCGATGCCCAGGCGGTGAAATGATCCATTCCCGCATCACGGGCACGGGCAGCTACCTGCCGGAGAAGGTCCTCACGAACAAGGACCTCGAGTCCATCGTCGAGACCAGCGACGAGTGGATCGTCGCCCGTACCGGCATCCGCGAGCGGCACGTCGCCGCCGAGGGCCAGTTCACCAGCGACCTCGCGCTGGAAGCGTGCCGCCGCGCGCTCGCCGCGGCCGGTCGCGAGCCCGCGGACGTGGACCTCATCATCGTGGGCACCTCGACCCCCGACATGGTATTTCCCTCGAGCGCCTGCATCCTGCAGGGCAAGCTCGGCGTGAGGCAGGGCGCCGCCTTCGACGTGCAGGCCGTGTGCTCGGGCTTCGTCTATGCGCTCGCCACGGCGGACCTGTTCATCCGCGCCGGGCGCCACAAGTGCGCGCTCGTCGTGGGCGCGGAGATCTTCTCGCGCATCCTCGACTGGAGCGACCGCTCGACGTGCGTGCTCTTCGGCGACGGCGCCGGCGCCGTCGTGCTCGAGGCCTCGGACCGACCGGGCATCCTGTCGAGCCATCTCCACGCCGACGGCAGCCAGGTGCCGATCCTCAACACGCCGGGCCACGTGAGCCGCGGCGCGATCCAGGGCGATCCCACGCTCAAGATGGATGGCGGCGCGGTCTTCAAGCTCGCGGTGCGCGTGCTCGAGGAGAGCGCGCACGAGGCGCTCGACGCCAACGGGCTCGAGGTCCGGGATATCGACGCCTACATTCCCCACCAGGCCAACGTGCGGATCATCGCGTACGTGGGCCGCAAGCTCGGCATCGCCGACGAGCGGTGCATCGTCACGGTGGACCGCCATGCGAATACGTCGGCCGCCTCCGTGCCGCTCGCCCTCGACGTCGCGGTGCGCGACGGGCGCGTGAAGCGCGGCGACACGGTGCTGCTCCAGGGCGTGGGCGGCGGCTTCACCTGGGGCTCGGTGCTCCTCAATTACTGACAAGAACACGCGAATGTCTCTTTCACCCGTCGGTTCGCTGGCAGTCGTCTTTCCCGGCCAGGGCTCGCAGTCGGTCGGCATGATGCGGGGCTTCGCCGGCATCTCCCCGGTGGAGCGCACGTTCGAGGAGGCGCGCGCCATCGCGGGCCTCGATTACGCGCAGATGGCGCGCGAAGGCCCGGCCGAGACGCTGAACCAGACCGTCAACACGCAGCCGCTCATGCTGGTGGCCGGCGTGGCGTGCTGGCGCGCCTGGCGCGAGAAGGGCGGGCCGCTGCCGGCCTTCTTCGCCGGCCACAGCCTGGGCGAATACACCGCGCTCGTCGCCGCCGGGTCGCTGCGCTTCGAGGACGCGCTGCCGCTCGTGCGCTTCCGCGCGCAGGCGATGCAGGAAGCCGTGCCCGAGGGCACCGGCGGCATCGCCGCGATCCTCGGCCTCGACGATGCCAGGCTGCCGGAGGTATGCGCCGAGGCCGCGCAGGGCGAGGTGGTCGAGGCGGCCAACCTCAACTCGCCGGGGCAGGTGGTCATCGCCGGCCATCGCGCCGCGGTCGAGCGCGCCATGGCGATCGCCAGGGCGAAGGGCGCGAAGCGGGCGGTGATGCTGCCCATGAGCGCGCCGTCGCACTGCAGCCTGATGAAGCCCGCCGCCGACCGCCTGCGGGAACGGCTCGCCGCCATCGAGGTTCGCAAGCCGGCGGCGCCCGTCCTGCACAACCGATTCGTCGAGGCCTTCGACGATCCCGCGCGCATCCGCGAGGCCCTCGTCCAGCAGCTCGACCACCCGGTGCGCTGGATCGAGACCGTGCGCTACCTCGCCGCGCATGGCGTGAAGCGCATCGTCGAATGCGCGCCGGGCAAGGTGCTCACCGGGCTTTCGAAGCGCATCGCCGGCGATGCCGAGTGCATCGCGATCAACGACGCCGCCTCGCTCGAGGCGGCCGCAAGGGGCTGACACATGCTCACCGGACAAGTCGCCATCGTCACCGGCGCCTCGCGCGGCATCGGCGAGGGCATCGCCGCCACGCTCGCGAAGGCAGGCGCCACGGTGATCGGCACCTCGACGACCGACAAGGGCGCCGAGGGCATCACGCGGGCCATCGCGGCGCAGGGCAAGGGCGCGGGCCGCATCCTCGACGTGCGCGACACCGCGCAGTGCGCCGCCTTCGTCGATCGCGTGCAGGAGGAGTTCGGCACCGTGTCCATCCTCGTGAACAACGCGGGCGTCACCCGCGACAACCTCCTCGCGCGCATGAAGGACGAGGAGTGGGACGAGATCCAGGCCACCAACCTGAAGTCGGTCTTCGTGCTCTCGCGCGCGGTGCTGCGCGGGATGATGAAGGCGCGCGCCGGGCGCATCGTGAACATCACGTCGGTCGTGGGCTTCACGGGCAATCCGGGGCAGACGAACTACGCCGCCGCCAAGGCGGGCATGGTGGGCTTCTCGAAGTCGCTCGCGCGCGAGGTCGGCAGCCGCAACATCACCGTGAACTGCGTCGCGCCGGGCTTCATCGAGACGGACATGACGCGCGCGCTCGCCGAGGACCAGGTCAAGCGCCTGGTGGAGAACGTGCCGCTGGGCCGCCTGGGCCGCGTGGAGGACGTGGCGCAGGCGGTGCTCTTCCTGTGCTCGCCGCAGGCCGCCTACATCACCGGGTCCACGCTGCACGTGAACGGCGGCATGTACATGGATTGATGGTAGAATTACGCGCTTTTCGCCGCTCGCAAGCAGCTCGAAACCAAGTACAAACCACCGGAAACAAGCCTGGAGAACGTCGATGGAGAACATTGAAGCCCGCGTGAGGAAGATCGTCGCCGAGCAGCTCGGAGTGGCGGAGGCCGACATCAAGAACGAATCCTCGTTCGTCGAGGACCTCGGCGCGGATTCCCTCGACAACGTGGAGCTCGTGATGGCGCTCGAGGAGGAATTCGAGTGCGAGATCCCCGACGAGGAAGCCGAGAAGATCACGACCGTCCAGCAGGCGATCGATTACGTCAAGAACCACGTCAAGCAGTAGGTCCCCGGGGCGCCGGCCCCTTTCGCGCGTGCGGTAGCCCCGCGCCGCAGCCAGAACATGTCCAAGCGCAGAGTCGTCATAACGGGACTGGGCGTCGTATCGCCCGTCGGCAACAGCGCCGCCCAGGCGTGGGAGAACGTGCTGAAGGGCACGAGCGGCGTCGGGCCCATCACGAAGTTCGACGCGTCGCTCCTGCCCACCCGCATCGCCGCGGAGGTCAGGGGCTTCAATGCCGCCGACTGGATGCCCGCGAAGGAGACGCGGCGCGCGGACACGTTCATCCACTACGGCATCGCCGCCACGAAGATGGCGCTCGAAGACGCGGGGCTCGCGATCGACGAGTCCAACGCCACCCGCATCGGCGTGAACGTGGGCTCGGGCATCGGCGGCCTGCCCATGATCGAGGACAACATCCGCGAGATGATCGCCAAGGGGCCGCGGCGCATCTCGCCGTTCTTCGTGCCCGGATCGATCATCAACATGGTCGCGGGCATCATCTCCATCCAGTTCAAGGCCAAGGGCCCGAACGTGTCGATGGTGTCGGCGTGCACGACCAGCTCGCACTGCATCGGCGAGGCGGGCCGCATGATCGAGTACGGCGATGCCGACGCCATGATCGCCGGCGGCGCCGAGGCCTGCGTCAACATGTCCGGCGTGGGCGGCTTCTGCGCCTGCAAGGCCCTTTCCGAGCGCAACGACGATCCGGCCACCGCCTCGCGGCCGTTCGACAAGGACCGCGACGGCTTCGTGCTCGGCGAGGGCGGGGCCATCGTGATCCTCGAGGAGCTGGAGCACGCGAGGAAGCGCGGCGCGCGGATCTACGCCGAGCTGGCCGGCATGGGCATGAGCGCCGACGCGAACCACATCACCGCGCCCGACATGGACGGCCCGCGCCGCGCGATGCTGAACGCGCTTCGCAACGCCGGGCTCAACCCGCAGGACATCCAGTACATCAACGCCCACGGCACCTCCACGCCGCTGGGCGACGCCAACGAGACCGCCGCCATCAAGGCCGCGCTCGGCGACCACGCCTACAAGCTGGTGGTGAATTCCACCAAGTCCATGCACGGGCACCTGCTCGGCGCCGCCGGCGGCATGGAAGCGGTCCTCACGGCGCTCGCCGTCTACCACCAGGTCTCGCCGCCGACCATGAACATCCTCACGCCGGATCCCGCGTGCGACCTGGACTACGTCCCGAACACCGCGCGCGAGATGAAGATCGAGGCCGCCCTGTCGAACTCGTTCGGCTTCGGCGGCACCAACGGCACGCTCGCCTTCCGGCGCTTCCACTGACGCTCGTCGACGGCAAACCCGCGGACTCCATCGCGGTCCTGGACCGCGGGCTCGCGTTCGGCGACGGCGTCTTCCGAACCATCCTCGTGCGCGGCGGGCGGCCGCTCAACTGGCGTTGGCACCGCGCACGGCTGCAGGCGGACGGCGCGGCGCTCGGCCTCGCGGTTCCCGCCGAGAGCGTGCTGCTCTCCGAGATGGCGCAGGCCGCGCCGGCAGATGCCGTCGTGAGGGTGATCGTCACACGCGGCGCATCGACGCGCGGCTACGCGATTCCCGCCTCGGCCCGGCCGACGCGCATCGTGGCCGCCTTTCCGCCACCGGCCTACCCGGCCTCCCACGCGCAGGAGGGCGTCGCCGTGCGCCGTTGCGTGCTCGTGCTTTCGGCGCAGCCGCGGCTCGCCGGCGCCAAGACGCTGAACCGCCTGGAGAACGTGCTCGCGCGCTCGGAGTGGGACGACCCGGCGATCGCCGAGGGCCTGCTCGCCGACGAGCAGGGCCGCGTGGTCGAAGGCACGATGAGCAATCTCTTCGTGGCCCGGGGCGGGCGCCTCGCCACGCCGCGCCTCGACCGATGCGGCATCGTCGGCGCCCAGCGGGAACGGGTGCGCGAGCTCGCCGCGCGGGCGGGGCTCGCCTGCGACGAAGCCGAGCTGCGCTGGACCGAGCTCGCCCACGCGGACGAAATGTTCCTCACCAACAGCCTCATCGGCATCTGGCCCGTCGCGCGCTTCGAGGGGCGGCGCTGGACGCCGGGCGCGGTGACGTGCCGGCTGCAGGCATTGCTGGCCGAAGACGATGCGCGTCCTTAGGAACACGGTCGCCGCGGCCCTCGTCGTCGTGGCCGCGATCGCCGGCTGGCTCGCCTGGTTCGCGACGCATCCGGTGGCGCTGCCGGCCACGCCGTTCGACTTCACGGTGCACACCGGCGCGAGCCTGAAGGGCGTCTCGCGCCAGCTCGCGCGCGACGGGCTTTTCCGCGAAGGCGAGAGCTTCTGGATCCTCGCGCGCCTCCTCGGCAAGGGACGCACGATCCAGGCCGGAACCTACCGGCTCGACCATCCGATCACGCCGCTCGAGCTGCTCGAGAAGATGCGGCGCGGCGACGTGGTGCTGGTCGAGATGCTGTTCGTCGAGGGAACGACGCTGCGGCAATGGCTCGCGCAGCTCGCGGCCGAGCCGCGCGTGAGGCACGCCGCCGCCGGCAAGGCCGACGCCGACCTGCGCGCCGCGCTCGAGATCGCCGAGCCGTCGGCCGAAGGCTGGTTCTTCCCGGACACGTACCGCTTCGCGCCCGGCGTGAGCGACCTGGAGATCCTGAAGAGGGCGCACGGCGCGATGAAGAAGCGGCTCGCCGAGGCGTGGGAATCGAAGGACGCGGCGCTGCCGCTGCGCACGCCGTACGAGGCGCTGATCCTCGCCTCGATCATCGAGAAGGAGACCGCCGTGCCCGAGGAGCGGCCGCTGGTTTCCTCCGTGTTCGTGAACCGGCTGCGCCGCGGCATGCGCCTGCAGACCGATCCCACGGTCATCTACGGCATGGGCGAAAGCTACGACGGCAACATCCGCAAGAAGGACCTCACCGCCGACACGCCGTGGAACACGTACACCCGCGACGGGCTGCCGCCCACGCCGATCGCGATGCCGGGCCTGGGATCGCTGCGCGCCGCGGCGCAGCCGGCGAAGAGCGACTACCTCTATTTCGTCTCGCGCGGCGACGGCACGCACGAGTTCTCGCGCTCGCTCGAGGAGCACAACCGCGCGGTGGCAAAATACCAGCTCCACCGATGACGCGCGGCAAATTCATCACGCTCGAGGGCATCGACGGCGCGGGCAAGTCGTCGCACCTCGATTTCCTGCAGGCGCTGGTGCGGCGCCGCGGGCACGAGGCGCGCGTGATGCGCGAGCCGGGCGGCACGCCGTTCGGCGCGATGCTGCGCGACGTCGTCCTGCACCATCCCACCTCCGCGCTCGCCGAGGCGCTCGTCATGTTCGCCGACCGCGCCGCGCACGTGGAAGCCGAGATCGAGCCGGCGCTCGCGTCGGGCGCGTGGGTCATCTGCGACCGCTTCAGCGACTCGACCTACGCGTACCAGTGCGGCGGCCGGGGGCTGGACCGCGACGTCGTCGAGCAGCTCGAGCGGCTCGCGCACCCGGGGCTGCAACCGGACGTGACGTTCCTCTTCGACATCGACCCCGCCACGGCGAACGAGCGCCAGCAGCGCCGCAACGTGCAGGCCGACGGCTTCGAGCGGCGCGGCCTCGAATACTTCGTGCGCGTGCGCAACGCGTACCTGGAACGTGCGCGCGAGCATGCGTCGCGCATTCGCCTCATCGACGCCTCCGGCGACCTGGAAACGGTGCGCGCCCGCCTCGAGCGGCAATTCGACCAGGCCCTCGCATGAACGCATACCCCTGGCACGAAGCGACGCTGGCGCGCCTGCTCGCGGACCGCACGCGCCTTCCGCATGCGTTGCTGGTGCAGGGCCCGACGGGGATCGGCAAGACCGCATTCGCGCGCGCGCTCGCGGCCGGCGTGCTGTGCGAAGCGCCGCGCGACGGCCTCGCCTGCGGAAGCTGTCCTTCGTGCCACTGGTTCTCGCAGGGCAACCACCCCGACTATCGCGAAGTGGTGCCCGAAGCGGCCGCCGAGGAGGAGCCCGAGCCGGCCGAGGGTGAGGCCGCTCGTACCGACAAGGCGGAGAAGGCGAAGAGCCTCGTCATCAAGATCGAGCAGATCCGCGACGTCGCCGATTTCGTCGCGCTCACCACGCACCGCGCCGGCTATCGCGTGCTCGTGATCCGCCCGGCGGAGACGCTCCACCCGGCGGCGGCAAACGCGCTGCTCAAGACGCTCGAGGAGCCGCCGCCGCACACGCTCATCGTGCTGGTGAGCGACCGTCCGTCGCGCCTGCTGCCGACGATCCGCAGCCGCTGCCGCGCGCTCGTGCTCGACAAGCCGCCGCGCGAGGCGGCGCTCCGGTGGCTGCGCGCCGAAGGGGTCGAAGGTCCCGAAGCCGCGCTCGCCGCCGCGGGCGGCGCGCCGCTCCTCGCGCGCGAGCTCGCGCAGCCCGAGGAAGCGGAGCTGCGCCGCCGCATCGTCGCCGAGCTCTCGCGACCGGGCGGAGCCGATCCGCTCACGTTCGCCGCCACCGTCGATCGCGCGGGCGTGGAACGTTTCCTCTACTGGATGCAGACCTGGGTGTACGATCTGCTGCGCGTGCGTCTCGCGGGCGATGCGCGGCACCATGGCGAGTCGGCCGCGGCGCTGCGCGCACGGGCGCAGAAGGCGGACGTCGAGGCGCTCCTCGCCCTGGAGCGGGAGCTCGTCGAGGCCCGCCGGCTGGCGTCCCACCCGCTCAACGCGCGCCTGCTGGCCGAGCACCTCCTCCTCGCATACAATCGGGCCACATTGGAGGCCCACCGATGATCGACGCCGCCGAATCGACCGGACCGCGCCCCGCGGTCTTCACCCTGGTGATCCGCTCCAAGGCGGCGCTCTATGCCGCCTGGATGCCGATTCTCAAGGGGGGCGGAATCTTCCTGCCCAGCAACCGGTCACACCACCTGGGCGACGAAGTGCTGATCCTGCTTTCGCTCCTGGACGACCCGAACAAGATCCCGCTGCAAGGCACCGTGGCGTGGATCAATCCGGCGCACAGCACGGGCAACCGGCCGCAGGGCATCGGCGTGCAGCTGCACGACAGCGAAGTCGGCCGCGACCTGAAGAAGAAGGTGGAAGGGCTTCTCGCGGGCGCGCTGCAGTCGTCGCGCCCGACGCACACGATCTGACCCCGCCGTAGCGCCGCGCGACTCGCGCTGGCGCGTGAGGAGAAAGCCATGCTTTGGGCAAGACCCCTGGACCACGCGCTCTCGCATCTCAAGAAGCAGGTGAAGGCGCCGGTGAAGCTGATCCTCTGGGACGGGCGCGAGGTGGATCTCTCGGACTCGCCCAGCGTCACCCTGCGGCTGAAGGACGCGCGCGCCGCCGCCGCGCTCGCCAATCCGTCGCTGCTCAGCCTCGCGGAGGCGTACATCGAAGGACAGGCCGACCTCGAAGGCGACATGCGCGACGCCATCCGCAGCGCCGAAGCCCTCAGCCGCTCGCGCGACCACAAGCTCTTCGACGCGCGCCATACCAACGGCCGGCACACCAAGCGCGTCGACCGCGAGGCGATCCGGCACCACTACGACGTCTCGAACGATTTCTACGCGCTGTGGCTCGACCGGCGCATGGTCTACTCCTGCGCCTACTTCAAGCAGGAGGACGACACCCTCGAGCAGGCGCAGCTGCAGAAGCTCGACCACATCTGCGCGAAGCTGCGGCTGCAGCCCGGCGAGAAATTCCTCGACATCGGCTGCGGATGGGGCGCGCTCGCCATCCGCGCGGCGGAGAAGTACGGCGTGGACGCCACCGGCATCACGCTGTCGGACAACCAGTTCCGCCTCGCGACCGAGCGCATCAAGGCGGCCGGGCTCCAGGATCGCTGCCGCGTGCTGCTGCAGGATTACCGCGACCACCCCGGCGAGGGCTTCTACGACAAGATCGCGAGCGTCGGCATGTTCGAGCACGTGGGGCTGCGCAACCTGCCGGTCTATTTCGGCGCGGTGAAGCGGCTGCTGCGCGAGCGCGGCCTGTTCCTGAACCACGGCATCTGCACGTCGGACACGGAGAACGGCTCGATCGGCATGGGCGGCGGCGAGTTCATCGGCCGCTACGTGTTTCCGCACGGGGAGCTGCCGCACCTGCACCGCGTAGTGCACGACATGAGCGACCAGGACCTCGAGGTGCACGACGTCGAGTCGCTGCGCTGGCACTACGCGAAGACCCTCGGCCACTGGAGCGACAACTTCGAGCGGCGGATTGCCGAGGCGGCCGCGGCCTCCAGCGAGCGCACGGCGCGCATCTGGCGCGTGTACCTCGCCGGCTGCGCGCACGCCTTCGAGCAGCGCTGGATCACCCTCTACCAGATCCTCGGCTCGAAGCAGGCCCGGCCGGGGCGCGCGGACATTCCCCTCACGCGCGAGTACATGTACCGCTAGCGCCCGGCGCGGCATAACGGGAAAGGGGCAGCATGCGCTGCCCCTTTTCTCATGCCGCCGCCGCTCAGCGCAACGAGCTCACGCGCGTGCGCGGCCCGAGCTCGTAGCTCGACGTGATCACGCGGTTCGTGCGGTCGTTCAGCACGCACTCGTACGAGATCGCCCGGCTTTCGTCGCGGTTTCGCGCCCAGCCTTCGCCGCGGATGCGCTCGCGGTTCGGCCCCACGTCGTCGCGGGTGGCCGTGCCGGCGAACTCGAGGTAGGCGTCGTAGTCGCGGTTGCGGTTCAGGAACTCGCTGCGGACGCGTTCCTGGCAGGCGCGCGCTTCGTCGAAGTACGGGAACGGGTCGTTGGCCGCCACGGGCGGCACCACCGCCGGCGCCGGGTTGCGCCAGGCCACGACGACCTCGTAGATGTCGCCGCCGTTCTGCGGGTCGTCGATCGTGAGCCCGCCGGTGAAGTTGTTGGCGCGGCTGGGCGGCGTCACGGCCATGATCGCCCCGCGCGCGTGCTCCGTGGTCACGCGGAAGTCGCTCACGTGGCCGAAGGGCAGGGGCTGGTTGCACACGCTGCCCTGGTCGGTGCTGCGCTTGCCGGTCTCGGTCGCGACGATGATCTGGTCGCCGTGCAGCTGGATGCGCGCGCGGTCGTCCACGTAGATGCGCAGGCGGCAGAAGCCTTCGTTCGCCGCGAGGTTCCATTCCGGCGCGCGCGCCACGCGGAAGGTGTAGTTGTCGACGTACTTGTAGGTCTGCGCATCGGCCAGCGTCGAACCGGCCAATGCGAGCGCGCTCGAAGCGAGCAGGGTCGTCCACCTCATGTCCATGGTTGCCTCCGGGAGAATCGTGTAGCAATGACCAATATGGGTCTGCGCGCGGCGAGCGGCCATCGCCCCGCGTCCCGTTCGCCTGTCGGACCTGTCCTGCGCCATCGGTAGAATGCACGACCATGCTCGTCGATTCCCATTGCCACCTCGATTTCCCGGAGCTGCAGGCCGACATGAAGGGCGTCATGGCCCGCATGGAGCAGAACGGCGTTTCCCACGCACTCACGATCGGCACGACGATCGCCACCTTCCCGGCCGTGCGCCAGGTGGCGCATTCGCGCCCGAACCTGTGGTGCACCGTAGGCGTGCACCCGGACGAGCGCCGCGACGAGCGCGAGCCGGGCCTCGACGAGCTCGTCGCCATGGCGCGGGACGCCAAGGTCGTCGCCATCGGAGAAACCGGTCTCGACTACTTCCGCGTCGAGGGCGACACCGAATGGCAGCGCGAGCGCTTCCGCACGCACATCCGCGCCGCGCGCGCCGCGGGCAAGCCGCTGGTGATCCACACGCGCGCCGCCGCCGGGGACACGCTGCGGATCATGCGCGAGGAGGGCGCGCGCGAGGCGGGCGGCGTGATGCACTGCTTCACCGAGACATGGGAAGTCGCGCAGGCCGCCATGGACCTGGGCTTCCACATCTCGTTCTCCGGGATCGTCACGTTCAAGAACGCCACCGCCCTCAAGGAGGTCGCCCGCCGCGTGCCGCTCGAGCGCATGCTCGTCGAGACCGATTCCCCGTACCTCGCGCCGGTGCCGCACCGCGGCAAGACCAACGAGCCCGCGTTCGTGAGATACGTCGCCGAGGAGGTCGCGCGGCTGCGCGACACGACGCTCGAGGCCATCGCGGCCGCGACCACGGCCAACTTCTTCCGGCTCTTCCGCGACGCAAGGCCCGCGTGAGGCCGCCGCACCTGCTGTTCTACTGCCGCGCGGGCTTCGAGAAGGAGTGCGCGCAGGAAATCACCGCCCTCGCCGGCGGGATGGGCGTCGAGGGCTACGTGAAGGCGCGCCCGGAGAGCGGGTTCGCCGTGTTCCACGCGCACCAGGACGCGATGGGCGTGGAGCTCGGCGCGCACGTCGATTTCTCGCACCTCGTCTTTCCGCGCCAGATGGTCCGCACGGGCGAGCTGCTGACGGACCTGCCCGAGGCCGATCGCGTGACGCCGATCGTGCGCGCGGCGCAGGCGCTGGGCCAGGCGTTCGCGGCGCTCTGGATCGAGATGCCGGACACCAACGACGGCAAGGCGCTCGCCACGCTCACGCGGCCGCTCACGGCGCACCTGGAAAAGGCGCTGCGCCGCGCGGGCATCGCCTTCGACGACGCCGAGGCGGAGGAGCGGCTGCACGTGTTCTTCGTCGGCGGCCGCGCGGCGTACGTGGGCGTCTCGCGCGTGGGCAACGCGGCGCGCTGGCCGATGGGCATCCCGCGCCTTCGCATGCCCGCGGGCGCGCCGTCGCGCTCGACGCTGAAGCTCGCCGAAGCGTTCATGGAGCTCGTGGGCGAGCGCCGCTTCGAGCCGGGCTCCACCGCCGTGGACCTCGGCGCCTCCCCCGGCGGCTGGACCTGGCAGCTCGTGCAGCGCGGCTTCATGGTGACGGCGGTCGACAACGGCCCCATGGATGCGGCGCTGCTCGACAGCGGGCAGGTACGCCACCGCCGCGACGATGGATTCCATTACCGCCCGCCGGAGCCCGCCGACTGGATGGTGTGCGACATGGTCGAGAGCCCCTCGCGCATCGCGAGGCTCGTCGCGCGCTGGATTTCCGAGGGCTGGTGCCGCGAAACCATCTTCAACCTCAAGCTGCCGATGAAGAAGCGCTGGGAAGAGGTCGAGCGCTGCCGCGCGATCATCGACGAGGCGCTGGGCGGCGGCGGCTACTACCTGCGCCTGAAGCAGCTCTACCACGATCGCGAAGAGGTCACGGGCGACATCGCGCGGCGTTAGTCTAAACTCGCGCCCATGGCCCAGCGCATCCTCATCACCGAATTCATGGACGCCGCGGCGGTCGAGCAGCTCGCGGCGCGCTTCGACGTGGACTACCGGCCGAAGCTGGTCGACGATGCCGCCGGCCTCGAGGCGGCGGTGCCTTCTGCCGACGCGTGGATCGTACGCAATCGCACCACGGTGCGCGGCCGCGTGCTCGAGGCCGCGGCGAAGGTGCGCGTCATCGGCAGGCTGGGCGTCGGGCTCGACAACATCGACGTCCACG
>DASTGG010000331.1:0-7125 GCA_035719385.1 Usitatibacter sp. | reverse complement strand
ACAACGCCAACGTGCATCGCGGCGTCCACGAGCTCAGCCAGCGGGCGACCGACCGGTACGAGGCGGCGCGCGCCACGGTGCAGCGCTTCCTCAACGCCGAGTCCGCGCGCGAGATCGTCTTCGTCCGCGGCACGACCGAGGCCATCAACCTCGTGGCGCAGAGCTTCGCGCGGCCGCGGCTCGGGCCCGAGGACGACATCGTCGTCAGCGCGCTCGAGCACCATTCCAACATCGTGCCGTGGCAGCTCGTGTGCGCGGCCACGGGCGCCTCGCTGCGCGTGATCCCCGTGGACGACGCCGGTGAGCTGCGCCTCGACATGCTCGACAAGCTGATCGGCCCGCGCACGCGGCTCGTGGCGGTGACGCAGGTCTCGAACGCGATCGGCACCGTCGTACCCCTGCAGCGCATCATCGCGTTCGCCCACGAGCGCAAGGTGCCGGTGCTGGTGGATGGCGCGCAGGCGGTCTCGCACCTTCCGGTGGACGTGCGCGCGCTCGATTGCGACTTCTACGCATTCTCGGGGCACAAGGTGTTCGGCCCCACGGGCATCGGCGCGCTCTACGCGAAGGCGCGCTACCTCGAGGCGATGCCGCCGTACCAGGGCGGCGGCGACATGATCCGCACGGTCACCTTCGGCAAGACCGACTTCGCCGACATCCCCGCGCGCTTCGAGGCCGGCACGCCGAACATCGCCGGCGCGATCGGCCTCGCCGCCGCCCTCGATTACGTGGATGGCGCCGGGCGCGAGGCGATCGCCGCGCACGAGCACGATCTCCTGGAGTACGCGACGCAGCGCCTGTCCACGATACCCGGCCTTCGCATCTACGGCACCGCGCGCGAGAAGGCGGCGATCCTCTCCTTCACGCTCGAAGGCATGCACCCGCACGACGTGGGCACCATCCTCGACGCGCACGGCGTGGCCATCCGCGCGGGACACCATTGCGCCATGCCGCTCATGCAGCGCTACGGCATCCCCGGCACGGCGCGCGCCTCGTTCGCGCTCTACAACACGCGCGAGGACGTGGACGCGCTGGCGGCCGCCATCGACGAGGCGCGGAGGCTCTTCGCATGAACGAGCTGCGCGAGCTCTACCAGCAGGTCATCTTCGACCACTACAAGCGGCCGCGGAACTGCCATGCGCTCGACCACGCGAGCCACGAGGCCGAGGGGCACAACCCGCTCTGCGGCGACAACGTGAAGATCTATCTCGAGATCGAGGACGGCGTGATCCGCGACGTGGCCTTCGAAGGCGGCGGCTGCGCGATCGCGACGGCCTCCGCCTCGCTCATGACCGAGGCCCTGAAGGGGCGGCGCGTCGCGGAGGTCGAGCACCTCTTCGACGAATTCCACGACATGGTGACGGGCGCCGAAGCGCCCGCGGACGGCGGGCTGGGCAAGCTCGAGGTGCTCGCCGGCGTGCGCGAGTTTCCGGCGCGCGTGAAGTGCGCGACGCTCGCCTGGCATACCGCGCGCGCCGCGCTGCACCAGCGGCACGGCCGCATTTCCACGGAGTGACGAGCATGGACCTCGCAGTGAAGACCGACGCTGATCCGTCGGGCGCCGACGAATCGATGCGCCGCAACGTCATCGCGGCGCTGCGCACGATCTACGACCCGGAGATCCCGGTGAACATCTACGACCTCGGCCTCGTGTACGGCCTCGACGTGCTGCCCGAGGGGCGCATCGACGTGCGCATGACGCTCACCGCGCCCGCCTGCCCCGTCGCGGGCGAGATGCCGCACGTGGTCGAGGAGCGCATCCTGCAGGTTCCCGGCGTGAACGAGGCGCGCGTCGACCTCGTCTGGGACCCGCCGTGGACCCGCGACCTGCTTTCCGAGGAAGCCCGCCTTCAGCTCGGCCTGCTTTAGCCGTCATCCCGGCGCAGGCCGGGCCCCATTCGACCCACCAAGGAGACCCCATGACCGAACACGCCCATGTCCACCTGCGTCCCGACAGCATCTATCCGTTCGATGCCCGCGGGATCGCCAAGCGCTTCCGCCACGCCGCCATCTTCGGCGCGCTCGACGCCCTCAATCCCGGCGAGACGATGCGCTTCGTGAACGACCACGACCCGCTGCCGTTGCTGCAGCAGCTGCAGCAGCGCTACGGCGAGGCGGTGAGGATCGAATACCGCCAGCGCGAGCCGGGCGCGATCGTGATCGATTTCGTGCGCGCGTGAGGGAGGCGGGGATGGACCATTCGATGTATCCCGAATCCACGCGGGAGCTGCATCGCCTGCGCCAGGAGCTCGCGCCGGAAACCCTCGCGGCCTTCCGCGCATTCGGCGAGAAGGTGTTCGCCGACGGGGCGCTGCCCTCGAAGACCAAGGAGCTCATCGCGATCGCCGTGGCGCACACCACGCAATGCCCCTACTGCATTCGCGGCCACACCGAGCTCGCCCTGCGCAAGGGCGCCACGCGCGAGGAGATCATGGAAGCCATATGGGTCGCCTCCGAGATGCGCGCGGGCGCGGCCTACGCGCATTCGAACCTGGCGCTCGACACGATGAACCGTTTCGCCGCGAAACAGGCGGAAGGAACGGGCAAGACCTAGCCGCGCTCAGTCGTCGCCGCGCAGCATGTGCTCGTAGCCGGCGCCCATCACCTCGGTGATGGGCCGCCCGGCGCGCAGCGCCTGCGCCATCGCCGCCTCGCGCGCGGCGATCGCCTCGGCGGCGTCCAGCACGCGCGCCGCGTCCTGCGGGCGGATGAAGATGACCGCGCTGCCGTCGGCGATCACGTAGTCCGCGGGACGCACTTCCACGTCGCCGATCGTCACCGGGATGTTGGTGCCGAATTCCACGATGCGGCCGCGCGCCGTACGCGACGTGCACGAGCGCGCATAGACCGGGAAATCGTGGCCGCGCGCCTCGTCGATATCGCGCACGGGGCCGTCGGCCACCACGCCCGCCACGCCGCGAAGCTTCGCGCCGAGCGTGAGGATGCCGCCCCAGCTGCCGGCATCCACGCCGCTGCGCTGCTCGACGACGATCACGTCGCCGGGCGCGGCGGCCTCGATCGCCGTCGTGCCCAGGTGCCGCACGGGACCCGGAGGCGGCGAGCCGACACCGAGCTTCATCGTGACGACGCGACCCGCGATGCGGCGCAGCGCCGACAGGGGCGCGAGCCCGGTCACGACGCCGGAAAGTCCCAGCTTGTCGAGCGCATCCGAGACGGCGCAGCAATCCAGGCGCGCAAGGCGCTCGACGGTCTTGTCGAGTGGAGTCATGGAGTCATCGTCGATCGTTGCAAACGCTTCCTGGATCGCGATCGTAACCCATCACCGTCGTCAAAAAGCGACTTTCACCCTCTGCCGCGATCAGCATTTCTTAAGGATGCGCGGCTATCGTGCGCCGGCGTGTCGCTGCGACATCGCGACGCACGAGCCCCCAACAAATTCTTTCGAAGAGGAATCAACCGATGTACGGAAAACTGATCGCCGCCGTGGCCGCCTTCGCCGCCGCCAACGCATTCGCGGGTCCCGCATGCAACGTGCCGGAAGCGAAGTGGATGAAGGAAACCGAATTCAAGTCGCGGATGCAGGCCCAAGGCTACCAGGTCAAGACCTTCAAGGTCTCGAAGGGCAAGTGCTACGAGATCTACGGGTTCGACAAGGAGGGCAGGAAGGTCGAGATCTATTTCGATCCGGCCACGGGCGCCGAGCTCGAGCGCAAGTAACTCACGCCCCATTGCAGCCGCGCCCATGCGGGCGCGGCGCAACACCGAGCCCACGACCGACATGCCTTCCTCCAAGCCCGCTTCCCCGGTCCGCGTCTGGGACCGGTTCGTCCGCTTCTTCCACTGGACCCTCGTCGCCTGCGTGCTCGTGAACTTCTTCGTCACGCACGACGGCAAGGCGCTGCACCAGTGGCTCGGCTACACCGCGCTCGCGCTCGTCGCCGCGCGCATCGTCTGGGGCTTCATCGGCACGCGCCACGCGCGGTTCGCCGATTTCTTCCCCACGCCGCGTCGCGTGCACGCGCATATGCGCGCGCTCTTCTCCGGCCGCGGGGACTTCCATGCCGGCCACAACCCGCTCGCCGGCATCATGGTGATCGCGCTGCTCGCGCTCGTGCTCTCGCTCGGGGTGACCGGCTACCTGCAGACGACCGACCGCTTCTTCGGCGAGGAGTGGCTCCAGGACACGCACGAGGCGATGGCCAATGCGCTCATCGGGTTGGCGGCGCTGCACGTGGCCGCCGCGATCCTCATGAGCCGGCTCGAGCGCATCAACCTCGTCGCCGCCATGGTCACCGGCGTGAAGCAGCGGCGCGAGGCGGCGCCGGCCAGCGTATCGCCCCAGCCAAATTCTGGGTGGTTATAACAATAGCGAAACAAAATCTTTTACAGGAATAAGGGGCCGGCCCTAGGATCGGCCCCATGCTTCCCGTACGCCTCCAGGCCAGGACGAACCGCGCCGCCGGACTCCTGCACCGCATCCAGGGCACCCATGTGCGCCCCGCGCTCGCATCGAGCTTCGGCGCCGAGGACATGGTGCTGATCGACCTCATCGCGCGCGAGCGATTCCGGATCGACGTCTTCACGCTCGACACCGGCCGCCTGCCGCGCGAGACGCTCGAGCTCCTCGCCACGACCCGCAGCCATTACGCGATCGGGATCGACGTGTACACGCCCGCCGCCGCCAATGTCGACGCGTTCGTCGCGAGTTACGGCATCGACGGGTTCTACGCGAGCGTGGAGGCGCGCAAGGCGTGCTGCGCGGCGCGCAAGGTCGAGCCGCTGCGGCGCGCGCTGCACGGGCGCACCGCGTGGATCACGGGCCTGCGCCGTGCGCAGAGCGACACGCGCGCCGATGCCGGCGAATCCGAATACGACGCGGTGCACGGCATCGCCAAGTTCAACCCGCTCGCCGACTGGACCGAGGACGACGTCTGGACGTACCTGCGCGGCTACCACGTGCCGTACAACGCGCTGCACGACCGCGGCTATCCTTCGATCGGTTGCGCGCCCTGCACGCGCGCCATCAAGCCCGGCGAGCATCCGCGCGCCGGCCGCTGGTGGTGGGAGCAGGGCGGCGCGCGCAAGGAGTGCGGCCTGCACGAAATCCCGGTGCGCATCGCGGCGAAGGCATGAGCGCGCTGCCGAGGGAAATCGTCGCGCCGCGCACGCTCTCGCACCTCGACCGGCTCGAGGCCGAAGCGGTGCACATCATGCGCGAGGCCGTCGCCGAGGCGCGCAATTGCGCGCTGCTCTTTTCGGCCGGCAAGGACTCGATCGTGATGCTGCGCGTCGCGGAGAAGGCGTTCCGCCCCGACCGCTTTGCCTTCCCGCTGCTGCACATCGACACCGGGCACAACTTCCCGGAGGTCATCGCCTTTCGCGACGCGCGGGCCGCGCAGCTCGGCGAGCGGCTGCTCGTGCGCTCGGTGGGCGACTCGATCCGCGCCGGGCGCGTCAAGCTGCGCCGTCCCGACGAGAGCCGCAATCCGCACCAGACCGTGACGCTGCTCGATGCGGTCCGCGAGCTCGGGCTCGATGCGCTCTTCGGCGGCGCGCGCCGCGACGAGGAGAAGGCGCGCGCGAAGGAGCGGATCGTCTCGCACCGCGACGAGTTCGGGCAATGGGATCCGCGCAACCAGCGCCCCGAGCTCTGGAGCCTCTACAACCTGCGCCTCTCGCCCGGCGAGCACGCGCGCATCTTCCCGCTCTCCAACTGGACCGAGCTCGACATCTGGCAGTACATCGCGCGCGAGGGGCTCGCCGTGCCGTCCATCTACTTCGCGCATCGCCGCGAGGTGGTGGAACGCAACGGCCTGCTCGTGCCCGTGACGCCGCTCACGCCGCCGCGCGCCGGCGAGGCCGTGCTCGAGCGCCGCGTGCGCTTCCGCACCGTGGGCGACATCACGTGCACCTGCCCCGTCGCTTCGGATGCCGACACCGTGGACGCGATCATCGCCGAGACGGCCGGCGCCACCGTGACCGAACGCGGCGCCACGCGCATGGACGACCAGACGTCGGATGCGTCCATGGAGCTTCGCAAGCGCGAAGGGTATTTCTAGGACTTGCCTGATCCATGAATCCCACCACTCTCAGGTTCACCACCGCCGGCTCGGTCGACGACGGCAAGAGCACGCTCATCGGGCGGCTGCTCCTCGACGCGAAGGGGCTCCTGGAGGACCAGCTCGCCGCGGTCGCGCGCACCACGGCACGCCGCGGCGCGGACGGGCTCGACCTGTCCCTCTTCACCGACGGCCTCACGATCGAGCGCGAGCAGGGCATCACCGTGGACGTGGCGTACCGCTACTTCGCCACGCCGCGCCGGCGCTTCATCATCGCGGACACGCCCGGGCACGAGCAGTACACGCGCAACATGGTCACCGGCGCCAGCACCGCGGACCTTTCGATCATCCTCGTCGATGCGAAGCGCGGCATCTCGCGCCAGACGCGGCGCCACGCGGCGATCGCCTCGTTGCTCGCGATCCCGCACGTCGTCCTCGCCGTGAACAAGATGGACGCGGTCGGCTTCGACCGCGGCGTTTTCGAGGCGATCGCCGCCGAGTTCGCGACGATCGCGCGCCACCTGGGCCTGCCGCGCGTGACGCGCATCCCGCTCTCGGCCCTCGAAGGCGACATGGTCGTGCATCGCGGCGCGCGGCTCGCGTGGTACCACGGCCCGACGCTGCTCGAGGCGCTGGAAGCGGCCGATTCGGACGCGCCCGCGCAGGCGCTGCGCTTCCCGGTGCAGCTCGTGTCGCGCTCGCGCTTCGGCGCGCGCCAGGACTTTCGCGGTTACATGGGGCGCGTCGAATCGGGGCGCATCGCGACAGGCGATCGTGTCGTCGTGTCTCCCCACGGGCTCGAGGCGCGCGTCGCCGACATCGTCACGCTCGAAAGCTCCATTGGCGAGGCGCAGGCCGGCGAATCCGTGACGGTGGTGCTCGACCGCCAGGTGGACGTGGCGCGTGGCGACGTGCTTTCGCATCCGCACGAGGCGCCGCGCGTGGCGCGACGCTTCGCCGCGCGGCTCGCCTGGATGGACCGCGAGCCGCTCTCGGTCTCGGGCCGCTACTGGCTCAAGCACGGCACGCACACGGTGCGCGCCGCGATCGAGGACCTCGACAACAGCCTCGACCTCGACACGCTGCTGCCGCGGCCCGCCGAGAC
>DASTGG010000330.1:0-10034 GCA_035719385.1 Usitatibacter sp. | reverse complement strand
AGCCCTATCGAGACATCGTCCCGCCGATCCACGCCTCGACGACGTACGAGCGCGGCGCCGACCTGAAATACCCCGGCGGGCGCGTCTACGCGCGTGCCGAGAACCCGAGCTACGACCCGGCCGAGGCATTGATCGCCGCGCTCGAGGGGGCGCGCGCGGCGATGCTGTTCGCCTCCGGGCAGGCGGCCGCCGCGGCCGTGTTCCAGGCGCTCGCGCCCGGCGACGTCGCGCTCGTGCCGCGCAACATGTACTGGGGATTCCGCAACTGGCTCGTGAGCTACATGAAGCCGTGGGGCCTCGCCATCGAGATCTACGACAACGCGGTGCCCGACGACGTCGTCGCGAAGGCGCGCGCGCTGCGCCCGAAGCTCATCTGGGTGGAGACGCCCGCGAACCCGACCTGGGACATCACGGACATCGCGGCGGTGGCGAGCGTCGCGCGCGAAGTCGGCGCGCACGTCGCGGTCGATTCCACCGTCGCAACGCCGCTGCTCACTCGGCCGCTCGAGCTCGGCGCGCACATCGTGATGCACTCGGCGACGAAATATCTCAACGGCCACTCCGATGTCGTAGCCGGAGCGCTCGCCACGCGCGAGGATGACGCGCTGTGGCAGCGCATCCGCTACGTGCGCGGCTCGGGCGGCGCGATCCTCGGTCCGTTCGAAGCGTGGCTCCTGTTGCGCGGCATGCGCACGCTGCACCTGCGCGTGGCGGCCGCGTGCGCCAACGCCATGGCGATCGCGGAGCGCTTCGCCGGCCACCGGGCCCTGTCGCACGTGCTCTACCCGGGGCTGCCGTCGCATCCGGCGCACGACGTGGCCCGCCGGCAGATGAAGGGCGGGTTCGGCGGGATGATGTCGCTGCGCTTGAAGGCGGGCGAGGCCGCCGCCATATCCTTCACCGGACGGCTGCGCGTGATCAAGCGCGCGACGTCGCTGGGTTCCGTGGAGAGCCTCGCGGAGCACCGGGCCAGCGTCGAGGGCGCGGGCAGTCCCTGTCCCGCCGACCTCGTGCGCCTGTCGATCGGCGTCGAGCATGCGGACGACCTGGTTTCGGATATCGAACAGGCGCTCGCCTGAGCCCGGCGGGGCTTGAAAACGCCGCGGTCCACCCTAGATTTTCCGCGTCGTCCCGGCGCGGGCCTGGACCCGATTCGGCCCCGGCCTGCGCCGGGGCCACGCACCGAAAGGAGACGACGCCATGTACGCATCCCTGACGCGATTTCCCGGCGACCTGTTCGCCGAGTTCGACGCGCTCCAGCGGCAGATGGACCAGTTGCTCGGCATGCGCAGCTGGCCCTCGAGCATCCGTGCCGCCGGCCGGGGCGCCTTTCCCGCGCTGAACGTCGGCATGACCGGCGACGCGGTGGAGATCTACGCCTTCGCGCCCGGCATCGATCCGGCCAGGCTGGAGGTCTCGATCGACAAGGGCCTGCTCACCATCACCGGCGAGCGCGCCGCGGGCCTGCCCGAGGCATCGGACAAGGTGAACGTCTACGCCGACGAGCGCTTCACCGGGTCCTTCAGGCGCGTGATCGGCCTGCCGGAGGACGTCGACGCCTCGCGCGTCGATGCGAAATATAGCGACGGCATCCTGCGCATCGCGGTGCCGCGGCTGGAGAAGTCGAAGCCGCGCCGCATCGAGGTGAAGGAAACCGCTTGAACCTTGCACGGGAAGAGGAGGACACCATGGACATGAAGACATCCCCGACGAACCGCGAGAACGCCGAAGCGGCGACGGCGCGGCCCGCGAGCGACGTGCCCGCGCTCACGCCGCCCGTGGACGTGTTCGAGGACGAGAACGGCATCACGCTGCTGGCGGACCTGCCCGGCGTGTCGAAGGAGAACCTCAACATCCGCGTCGAGGGCGAGCAGCTCGCGATCGAGGGCACGGTGAGCCTGGGCGAGAGCACGCGGCTCGAGGCGGTGTACGCGGAGGTGCGCGTCGCCCAGTACCGCCGCACCTTCGCGCTGAGCGGCGACCTCGATACCGAGCGCATCGACGCGAAGATGAAGAACGGCGTGCTCACGCTGCGCATCCCGAAGGCGGAGCAGGCGAAGCCGCGCCGCATCCCCGTGACGGTGGCGTGAAAGCTTCGCGTAAGAATCGTCCGACGACAGCGTCGCCGGCTCGAGGTTCCTGAAATTATTGGCGACGCTCGAGTACACCGTCCCGGTGGCTCGAGCGTTTGCTTCTTATCGGCATCCCCGCCGCGAAGGTTGCGGCGTTCCGGAGCCGGCTGATCGGAATCGGGTCCAAGGCCTAACTACAGGAGGATTTTGTGATGAGGACGAAGATGCTCGTCGGCGCCCTCGTTGCTGCCGGCGTCATCGGCGCCGGCGCAGCGACGTGGCACGGACATTTCGACGCACCCCTGAACGACGCCCATGCGGCCATCGCGCCTTCCACCGGTGTCGCCGCTCCCTCGGCGAACCCCGGCTCCACGGCGCTGCCGCTGAACGGGTTCACCGACCTGGTGAAGAAGTACGGCCCGGCCGTCGTGAACATCAACGTGGAAGGCACGCGCAAGGTGAGCTCCGACGAGAGCGACGGCGAGGACATGCCGCAGCTGCCGCCGGGCCTCGACGAGTTCTTCCGCGGATTCGGCGGCGGGCGCGGCATCGTGCCGCACGGCGCCATCCCGATGCGCGGCCAGGGCTCGGGCTTCATCATCAGCCCGGACGGCTACATCCTCACCAACGCGCACGTCGTCGAGAACGCGGATCGCGTCACCGTGAAGCTCACGGACCGGCGCGAGTTCCGCGCCAAGGTCATCGGCAAGGACCGGCAGACGGACGTCGCGCTCATCAAGATCGACGCGGGCAACCTGCCCACGGTGCGGCTCGGCAACTCCAAGGACGCGAACGTCGGCGAATGGGTCGTCGCGATCGGCTCGCCGTTCGGGTTCGACAACTCGGTCACGGCCGGCATCGTGAGCGCCAAGGGCCGCTCGCTGCCGGATTCGAGCTACGTGCCGTTCATCCAGACGGACGTCGCCGTGAACCCGGGCAATTCCGGCGGCCCGCTCTTCAACCTGTCGGGCGAGGTCATCGGCATCAACTCGCAGATCTTCTCGCGCACCGGCGCCTTCGCCGGGATCTCGTTCGCGATCCCGATCGAGACGGCGCTCAACGTGAAGGACCAGCTCCTGAAGACGGGCCACGTCTCGCACGGCCGCATCGGCATCACGGTGCAGGAAGTGAACGCGGGGCTCGCGGAATCGTTCGGCCTCGACCGCCCGCGCGGCGCGCTGGTTTCCTCCGTCGAGCCGGGCAGCCCGGGCGACAAGGCGGGGCTCAAGGCGGGCGACATCATCCTCAAGTACGACGGCAAGCCCATCGAGCGTTCGGGCGACCTGCCGGTGATCGTCGGCCAGCTCCCCGCGGGCCACACCGCGAGCGTCGAGGTATGGCGCAACCACGGCTCGAAGGACCTCACCGTCGCCACGGCCGAAGCGAACAAGGACGCGAAGGTCGCCAGGAACGACGGCGCGGCCGCGCACGGCAAGCTCGGCATCGCGGTGCGTCCGCTCACGCCGGAAGAGCGCAGCGAGATCAAGTCGAAGTCCGGCGTGGTCGTCGAGCAGGTGAACGGCGCCGCGGAGCGTGCCGGCATCATGCCGGGGGATGTCGTCCTGTCGATCAACGGCGTGCCCGTGAAATCGCCGGAAGACTTGCGCAACCAGGTGGCCAAATCGGGCCATAACGCCGCGCTCCTCATCCAGCGCGAAGACCGCCAGCTCTTCGTGCCGGTGGAGATCGGCTGACCAGCAGTCGAGGAGGTGAAGGATGAAACCTCTCGTGATCGGCGCCGTGGCGGCTTTTTCCGCCACGGCGGCTTTTGCATCGATCCCGCCCGCGTACGAGGCGCATCTGCCGCAGGAACGCACGCTGGGCAACGTGGAATTCCTGACGGGCGGGCGCACGCCCGAGGAAGCGGAAGCGGTGAAGCGCGCGGCGCAGGAATGGCCGCTGGAGGTGGTCTTCCGCGAGACCGACGGCGCGAAGTCGAGAACGCTCGAGGACATGCCGGTGACGATCACCGATGCCCGCGGCAACGTGGTCTTCGACGTCGTCGCCGACGGGCCGGTGCTGCTCGTGAAGCTGCCCAGGGGCGAATACACCGTCACCACGAAGTGGGACGCGTGGACGTTCTCGCGGCCGGTCACCCTGGGGGATGACCGGGAGCGCGTCGTGTTCGAGTGGAAGCGGCCGGGCCTCGCCTAGTTACACAGCGGCGCGGGCTGCGAGAACAACTGGCGCGTGATGGACTTGGTGACGAACTGCCCGTTCACCAGGTAGCTCAGCGTGCCGTTCTCCCCGTTGCCGAAGCGTAGCGTCATCGAGCCCACCTGCTGGACGGTCACGCCCGGCCACGGCTGCGTGTTGAACGCGCCGTTGCCGGCCGTCTGGTAGAGCGGGCCGGTGAACGAGCCGTCGCCCTGCCGGACGCCGCCGGACATCACCAGCCAGTAGTCGCGCCCGCTCGCGTCGTAGATGAAGAGCGTCGCGAACATCAGGTTGCCCTGCTGCGTGAGGTTGATGCCCCACCCCTGCTCGGCCGGATTGAACCAGAGGTCCGTGTAGTTCGTCGCCGAGGCGCGGCTGCCCGTCGTGGGCGTGCACGTGGCGGCGCCGGTCGGCCCGAAGAGCTGCTTCGTGATGTTCTTGCTGACGCCGATGCCGTTCACGGTGTAGGTGAGCGTTCCGCTGTCGGCGCCGGAGAACGCAAGCGTCATCGTCCCGACCTGGCTCACCGAGAAGCCGGTGAACGCCTGGTTGAACGGCGAGCCGCTGGTGAGGTAGAGCGGCCCGGAGAACGTGTCGCCGCCGCCCTGGCGCGCGCCGTTCGACATGACGAGCCACATCGGGTTGCCGCTCTGGTCGTACGTGAAGAGCGTGGCGAAGACGATGTCGCCCTGCTGCTCGATGTTGATGCCCCAGCCGTTCTCGCTGCCGGCGGGAGAGGCCCACCACAGCGCCGTGTAATTCGTCGGCGCGCTCGCGGAGAGATACTGGGAGATGCTCTGGTAGGCCACGTCGAAGCGCGAGTACCAGTCGAACAGGCTGGTCGAAGGCGCGGTGCAGCTCGACGGGCCGCCGAGCAGGCCGCCGCGGAACGCGTAGCCGTTGCTTCCCGCGGTGAAGATGCCGGAGCCGCTGCTGCCGCCTTCCGTGACGCCGGTCGAGACGCTGTTCCAGTTCGACTGGATGAACGTCACCGAGCGCCCGTCGGGAACGGTGTAGCCGCCCATCGTCCCGAGGCTCACCTTCTTCAGGTCGCCCGCCGGGTGGTGGATCGCCGTGAACGGCGTTCCCCGCGCGATCTGCGCGGCATCCCATCCCGCGAACGTGGCGCCCGACGGCGGCGAGCGGTTGAGGCGCATGAACGAGATGTCGTACGACGAATCCACGAACAGCAGCGTCGCGCCGCCCGGTACCTGCGTGTAATTGGGGCTCAGCGAGTCCGCGCCGCAGGAGGTGGATTCGTAGAACCAGTGCGTCGTGAGCGTGCTCGCGGTGGCCTGGTCGCCGATGCAGTGGTCCGCGGTGTAGAAGTACGGGACGAACTGGCCGCCTGCGGAGTTGAGCAGCGTCCCGGTGCAGAGGAAGGTGCCGGTGCCGTCGCTGAACGTCATGCGCGCCACCGCATTGCCGGTGAACGCGAGCGCGGAATCGCTCGCCGAGCGGCAGACGAAATTCACCTCGCAGAAGCCCGAGTCGCCGATGGCCTTGAGCTGGATATCCGCCTTCGGGTCCGCCGGGCTCGCGAGCAGGTGGGAAACCTCGTCCACCGTGATGGCGATGTTGCGCGGCGCCTCGCTGCCGGGCACGAAAAGCTCGACCGTGGCGGTGTCGCCTTCGAGCACGGGGCTCCAGTAGGTCCTGCCGGCCGACGCCGCGAGATCGGCTTCGGGGAAAGGCCCGTAGACGGTGCCGGGTTGCCCGGACCCTGCGAACCGCACCTCGAGTCCCGGCGCCGTGCGCGCGGCGAGCAGGCCCACGCGCAACGCCTTCGCCTGCGCGGAGCTCACGCTCCAGCGCGCGGCCCATCCGCCGTCGACCGCGACCCATTCGAGCGCGCGGCTGTGCGCGGAGGCCATGGCGGGTAACGGCCGGTTCATGCCGATCTGCAGGCGCTTGGTCTGCGCCTTGCCGTTGGCGCGCTTCACGTTGTCGACGGCGGCGGGATCCGGCGCTTCGAGGCGGATCACGGTGGCGGGCGCCTCCGCGGGCATCCGCAGCGACTCCACGATGAGCGCCTTCGGATGCGCGGGCATGACCGCCGGGCCCAGCGACTGCGCCATGGCGGCGGCGTGCGGGCCCAGCGCGAGCGAGGCGAGGACGAGGGCGAGGGCCGCTTGGCGCAGCCGGACGAAGATGTTCAAGGCGATCCCCTGGCGTTGTGCTTCCTGCATTGGAGCGACGATTTCGAGCCTGTTTCCAGCCCCGAAGATAGCATCCGGTGTCGGTAAATGTCCTGCATCGGAATGCGGGGTCATCCGGCAACCTGTCACAGCCGCGGGCTACGTCTGCGTACGCTGCAACGGTCGACAATGCCTCATGGTTTACGGCGAGAGGCTCAACAGCTTTACGCACCTGGCGGGCACGGTGCTCGCGCTCGCCGGCGGCCTCACGCTGGTATCGCTCGCGGCCACGCGGCACGATCCGGCGCGGCTCGCGAGCTTCTCGGTCTACGGGCTGTCGCTCTTCCTCACGTACTTTTCGTCCACGTTCTACCACGGCTCGCTGGGGCGAACCAAGGAGATTTTCAGGAAACTGGACCATGTGTCCATCTACCTGCTGATCGCCGGGACGTATACCCCCTTCGCGATGGTGGCGCTGCGCGGCGCATGGGGCGAGAGGATGCTCGTCGCGGTGTGGAGCCTCGCGGCGATCGGCATCCTGCAGGAGATCTTCGTCGCCCGCGGCGCGCGCGTGACCTCGCTGCTGATCTACCTCGTGATGGGATGGATGGGCCTCGTGTTCGGCGAGCTCATCGCCGACGCGCTGTCGCTGCAGGGATTCCTCTACCTGCTGGGCGGCGGGATCATCTACACGGTCGGCATCGTGTTCTACATCTTCGACGAGCGCTTCCGGCACTGGCACGGCATCTGGCACCTCTTCGTCATGGCGGGAAGCGCCATCCATTACGCCGCGATCCTGAAGTTCGTCGCCTGACGCTCCTGGAGGCGGGATTCGCGCGGCCTGATCGCCGCCGCCGCTATACTCCCGGCAAGTCGCGCGATGCGCGCGCTGCCCCCGCGGGAGAGGCATGGATTGGCGTCGCGACATTTTCGCGGAGTACGCAAGCGACCGCAGCACTGGCGGCATTCCGGGATATCGGGTCGAGCGGCTCGAAGACCTCACGCGCCACGAACCGAAGAGCGGCGACGAGGCGCTCTTTTCCTTCGCACGCTTCGCAAGCGGCACGGCAGACCGGCGCATCCGGGAGGAGCTCGAGCGGCTGCGCATGCGCGGCTGGGAAGCGGAATGGAAGGTCCACGATTTCGACGAGCCGCCGGACCTCAAGTCGCGGCTCGAGGCGCAACGGCTCCGCGCGCATCATGCCGAGGTGTTGATGGTCCTCGACCCGAGCGATCCATGTGTCGCGGTGCCGATGGATGGCGACGTGACCGTGGAGGTGGCCGCCGGCGCGCAGCTCGATGAGCTCGCCCGCTTGCAGGAGGAGGTGTGGCGGATCCGCCTTCCGTGGCTCGCCTCCGCGCTGCGCGAAATGACGGACCCCGTCCATGGCTCGGGCGTCGCCTTCTACGCGCGCATCGGCGGGCGGATCGTGGCCTCGGGATGGATCGACTTTCCGCCGGGCTCGCGATTCGCGCAGCTGTGCGGCGGTGCGGTCCTGGAGCCGTTTCGCGGCCGCGGCGTCTATTCGCATCTCTTCGCGCGCCGCGTTGCCGAGGCGCGGGCGAGGGGCGTGCCCTGGATCGCGGTCGATGCCGCGCCGATGAGCCGGCCGATCCTGGAGCGCAAGGGATTCCGCTTCGTCTGCAACACCTACCCGATGCGAACCCGGCCTTTCGAGACGACTGCCGTGACGCAAGGTTTTTCCAACCGTGAAAGGGCACAGGCATGATCAAGGGATTCCGCCTCGGCATCTACGTGTTCAAGGAAGCCGAGATCGTCGACTTCGCCGCGCCGCACGGCGTCTTCTCGGTCGCACGCCGCTACGATGCGGAGCTCGACGCGTTCCTGATCGCCGACGCGATGCGCCCGGTGCAGGCGCAGGCCGGTTTCACCGTGCTGCCCAACTACAGCTTCAACGACGCGCCCGCCATGGATGCGTTCCTCATTCCCGGCGGCTATGGCACGCGCCAGGAGATGCACAACCGGCGCCTGCATCGCTTCATCGAGGAGCTGCCGGAATCGACGCTGCTCACGAGCGTGTGCACCGGCTCGTGGATCTACGCGAAGATGGGCCTGCTCGACGGCATCGCGGCCACCAATCGCAAGGAACCCGACCGCGCCGAGAAGAATCCCCCGGGCATGGTGCCCATCGATCGCCTCGCGCAGATCGCGCCGAAATGCCGCATCAGCCGCGCGCGCGTGGTGGACGCGGGACGCATCGTGACCGCGGGCGGCATCGCCTCGGGCATGGAGATGGGCTTCCACCTGCTGCGCCGCGCGGGCTACTCCGAGGAATTCATCGACGACGTGGCGCGCACCATGGAGTACTCGCAGGCCTGGGCCGTCTACAAGAAGGACATCGAGCGCCAGTAGCGCCGGCGTGCGGCGGCATGCCGCGCGTTGTCAAGGAATTTTTCTGCATGGAGGCGGCGCGAAGCTTCGCTAGAATCGTCGCTCGTTTCCCGTTTCCGATTCCCGCGCCGCACCCATGCCTGCCGCAATCGCCGTTTCGCCCGAAGCCGCCGTCAAGATCGTCCGCGTCATCGCCGAAGAGCTGAAGGCCAGGCCCGCGCAGGTGCAGGCCGCGGTCGCGCTGCTCGACGAGGGCGCGACCGTTCCGTTCATCGCGCGCTACCGCAAGGAGGCGACGGGCAACCTCGACGACACGCAGCTTCGCAACCTCGAGGAGCGCCTGGGCTACCTGCGCGAGCTCGAGGAGCGGCGCGCGGCGATCCTCGCGTCCATCCGCGAGCAGGGCAAGCTCACGAGCGAGCTCGAGGCCGCGATCGAAGCGGCGGTGACGAAGCAGGCGCTCGAGGACCTCTTCCTTCCCTACAAGCCGAAGCGGCGCACGAAGGCGCAGGCCGCGCGCGAGGCGGGCCTCGAGCCGCTCGCCGATGCGCTCTTCGCCGATCCGCGCCTGGACCCGCTGGCGGAAGGCGCGAAGTACGTGAAGGTGGTGCCCGCTTCCGAGGGCGTCGAGGCGATCAACGTGCCGGATGCGAAGGCGGCGCTGGAAGGCGCGCGCGACATCCTCGCCGAGCGCTTCGCCGAGACCGCCGAGCTCCTCGAGAAGCTGAGGACGCGCATGTGGAGCGAGGGCATCGTCGCCTCCACCGTGGTGGAAGGCAAGGAAGCGGCCGAGGAGGAGAAGTTTCGCGACTACTACGCGTATTCCGAGCCCATTCGCGCGATCCCCTCGCACCGCGCGCTGGCGCTCTTCCGCGGACGCGCGCTCGACGTGCTGCGGCTCACGCTCACGCTCGGCGAGGAGCTCGAAGCGGCGAGCCCGCATCCGTGCGCCGCGATGATCGCCGCGCACTTCGGCATCCGCAACGAGGGCCGTCCCGCCGATGCATGGCTCGCGGAAGTGTGCCGCTGGACGTGGCGCGTGAAGCTCTCGTTCGCCATCACGAGCGAGCTGTTGCTGAAGCTGCGCGAGTCGGCTGAGGCCGAATCGATCCGCATCTTCGGCCGCAACCTGCGCGAGCTGCTGCTCGCAGCGCCCGCCGGACCGCGCACCGTGCTCGGCATCGACCCGGGCGTGCGCACCGGCTGCAAGGTGGCGGTCGTCGATGCGACCGGCAAGCTGCTGGAGACCGCGACCATCTACCCGCACGAGCCGCGGCGCGACTGGCAGGGGTCGCTCGCCATGCTCGCGCGCCT
>DASTGG010000329.1:0-7967 GCA_035719385.1 Usitatibacter sp. | reverse complement strand
CCGCCGGTTAAACTGAATGTGAGTCGTTTCGGGCGAGGGGACTTCGGTGCATCTTGAAAAGCGAATATTGGTGACCGGCGGGTCCGGCTTTCTGGGCTCGCACCTGTGCGAGCGGCTGCTCTCGGAAGGCGCCAACGTTATTTGCGTCGACAATTTTTTCAGCGGCACGCGCACCAATGTCGAGCATCTGCTCCGGCACAAGCGATTCGAGCTGGTCCGCCACGACGTGACCTTTCCGCTCTATATCGAGGTCGACGAGATCTACAACCTCGCCTGTCCGGCCTCGCCGATCCACTATCAGCGCGATCCGGTGCAGACCACCAAGACCAGCGTGCACGGCGCGATCAACATGCTGGGCCTCGCCAAGCGCGTCAAGGCGAAGATCCTGCAGGCATCCACGAGCGAGGTGTACGGCGATCCCGAGGTGCACCCGCAGGTCGAGAGCTATTGGGGCCACGTGAACCCCATCGGCCTGCGCTCCTGCTACGACGAGGGCAAGCGCTGCGCCGAGACGCTCTTCTTCGACTATCACCGCCAGCACGGCGTGCGCATCAAGGTGGCGCGCATCTTCAATACCTACGGGCCGCGCATGCATCCGAACGACGGGCGCGTGGTGTCCAACTTCATCATGCAGGCGCTGAAGGGCCAGCCGCTCACCCTCTATGGCGACGGCCTGCAGACGCGCTCCTTCTGCTACGTGGACGACCTCGTCGATGCGCTGATGCGCCTCATGGCCACGCCGGACGAGGTGACCGGGCCGATGAACGCCGGCAACCCGATCGAGTTCACCATGATGCAGCTCGCCGAGAAGGTGATCGAGCTCACGGGGTCGAAGTCGAAGATCGAGAAGCAGCCGCTGCCGGCGGACGACCCCAAGCAGCGCCGGCCGGACATCAGCCTGGCGCAGAAGACGCTCGGGTGGCAGCCGACGACGCCGCTCGATTACGGGCTCAAGCGCACGATCCGTTACTTCGGCGACAAGTTCTTCGAGGGCGCCGCGAGCGCCTGATCTCACCGGCTTCGCGCCCTCCACGCCGATCGAGGAGGGCGTCCGCCGCTTCGTTGCGCGCGCACGCAGGCCGGGGCCCGATCACCTAAGCTGCCCGCACCAGCAACTGCACCAGCCCGCCGCACCCATCCTCGATCATCTCGAGCACGCGGTCGAAGTGCGTCGCATCCTCGCCGATCGGGTCGGGGATCTCCTCGCCGTAGAAGCGGTCGCCATAGTCCAGCAGCAGCTCGATCTTCCGCTTGCACCGCGTGGGTGCCATGCGGCGCAAGTCGGCAACGTTGGCCTCATCCATCGCGAGGATCATGTCGAAGCGGTCGAAGTCCGCCGGCATGACGCGCCGTGCTACGCAGCCGTTCAAGTCGTAGCCGTGGCGCTTCCCGGCTTCGGCGGCAGCGACATGCGGCGGTGCGCCCGGGCGGAAATCGTGCGTGCCGGCGGAATCGATCTCGATCGCCACGCCCAGCGCACGCGCGCGAAGCATGGCCCGCATCACCGCTTCCGCGCTGGGGGAGCGGCACATGTTGGCCCTGCACACGAAGAGAATCGAGCGTACGCCGGTCATATCGCTAGGTTGCCGAGGCAGCCGCTTGCTCGGCGCCGATCAGGCCTTCGACCTGTGCGAACGCCGGCACGTCGACGAGAGCTTGCGATTCGAAGATGCTCCGGTTCTCGACGCGGCGCGACATCTCGAGGCGCTTCCACGCGCGGCCGATCCACGAGTGATAGGCGACAAAGCTCGCCGCGAACGTCCAGAAGAGCAGCGGCTCGGGCACGTAGAGCCGCCATCCGAGGTAGCCGATCGCTCCGGAGAGGACGGAGGCGCCGGTGAGGATGGCGAGCGCCTGGCTGGGCGTGAAGCCGCGGTCGAGCAGGTAATGGTGGATGTGGTGCCGGTCGGCGACGAAAGGGCTCTTGCCCATGCGAAGCCGACGGATCAGGAGCGAGACGCAATCGGCGAGCGGCAGGAACAGTACCCACACCGCGGCGATTGGCGGGAACGTACGCCCCGGCCCCTGCGTGAGGTCGATCGCGAACCAGCCCAGCGCGAAGCCGATCATGAGGCTGCCGGCATCGCCCAGGAACACGCGCGCCCGCTGCTGCCACGGAAAGCGCAGGTTGAAGAGAAGGAACCCCGCGATGCCGCCGCACAGGAGAAGGGCCGTCTGGAACTGCCCGGTCAATCGCGCGTCCAGCGCCACGATGGCGTACCACCCGAAAGCGGTGAACGACATGCTGCCGGCGAGCCCATCCATCCCGTCCATCATGTTGATGGCGTTCACCACGCCGACCACCGCGAATATCGTCATCGGCACGGCGAAGATCCAGAGCCCGATCGGCCGGAAGCCGAAGAGGTCGCCGACCGATTGGAGCTGCACATCGGCGCCCCAGATCATGATGGCGGACGCGATGACCTGGATGACGAGCTTCATTCGCGGCGAGAGCTCCGTCACGTCATCCCAGAAACCGACGGCGATGACGACGGAGGCGGCAAGGACGAACCAGCTTGCCAGTGGCGCAACGTCGCTTGCCGCAGGTGCGACGACCATCGCGGAAAAGATCGCAAGGCCGCCCACGAGCGGGATGGCGCCCACGTGCTGCTTGCGGCCGCCCGGCACGTCCACGATCCCGATAAGAGGTGCGATTCGCGACAGAAGCACCACCGATATCGCGGACAAAGCCAGCGACGATGCGAAGAGCTCCGCAGCGTGAGTGGCGACCGTTTGCATATGAATATGGCTTCCCGGTTGAGCCCGGCGCGTTGCGGGCACGCCTTTCTTTGCAGGCGGCGTGCCAATTTTTCTTCTGTAATAAATCAAGCCCTTGGCGCATCGTGCGGCGGAATGTCGCAGCGTCCTTGGGTCGGAATACCCAAAGCGGTCATGCGCCTTTGGTGAAATGCCCCCGCGCAAATCGCGCAATCTGGTCGAGGCGAAGGGATCGTTCTCGAAGGAGCACTTCCCGGTCGACGGCACGCCGATCCATGCGTGGGCGAGCCATATAAGAGGTGCCCGCATGCGCGCATCGCGTCGATCGCCGGCAACGGAAAGGGGCCGCACCGCCGGGGCATTTCACCAAGCGCTTTGGGTATTCCACCCCAAAAGCGCTGCGACATTCCGCCGCACGCACATGCCAAGTGCGTGATTTATTTCAAAAGAAAAATTGGGCACGTTGCCTGCAATGAAGGCGTGCCCTCAACCCCGCAGGCCCAAAAGTCCATTCAAATGCGCGCAACCTCTCGATTGCTCTGTCTGCTCGTGACCACCTGGCTCGTAGCGCCGGCCGCTTTCGCCATACCGGGCGATGTCGACCCGGCATTCGGCAACGCCGGGCGAGTGCTTCTCGATGCGGGGTACTCCTTCCGCGAGGGCAATGGAGTCGCGGTGCAAGCCGACGGGAAGTACGTGGTGAGCGGCCAGGCGCGGGGCTGGGGGACGTTCGGCTCGCCACTGTTGCGCTTCAATCCCGATAACTCGCTGGACACCACTTATGGATACCAGGGGGAGGCCATCGCGTTCGGGAACAGGACCGCGGTAAGGGTCTTCGAGACCGCTGCGGGATCCACTGCGATGACTACGGAGAATATCTACGACCCGGCGCTGGATCCCAGGACCAACACCCTCTATCGGGACGTGCTCATCGCCCGCTATGCCGCGGACGGATTCATGGATGCCACCTTCGGGCCCGCACTCGATGGCCGGTCGCAAACATTCAATGTGAGCGCGACCGGCAGCAACGGCGAGCAGCGATTGAATGCCTTCACCATTACGCCGGGCACGGTCACGAACGTAGGCGGAAGGCTGGTGGCGGCAGGATGGGCCGCCGCTACTTCCAACGCCACCGGCACCACCACCACGAATCTGCTCGTCGTTCGTTACCTCGCCAACGGCGCCCTCGACACCGCCTTTGGAAACCAGGCGGTAAAGGGCACCCAGACGTTCAGCCTGCCGGGATCCACGGCCAGCTTCCAGGAGATCCTCGGAGTCGACGTCGACCCGACGAATGGAAACATCCTGGTGGTCGGCTATCAAGGCTCACCACACAAGAATTTCTACGCGCTGCTCGACTTGAAAGGGACGCTGAAGACGAGCGGGACCCTGGGCTCGTTCGCCACATCCGAATGCAATGCGGTGACGCGGGTCGCGAGCGGGCGGTGGGTGATCGCCTGCGGCGGTACTTCCGCGGCGGGCGTGCGCAGCGCATACCTCACCGCGCTGAACGCGACGGCAACTGCAGTCGACACGACCTTCACGACCACGTCCACGTCGCTCGGCGGAAGCAATGACGCCTGGCGGGCGCTCACCATTTCATCCGCGGACGGCAGTATCTACACCACGGGCACAGGCGGACTCGGAGCCGGAAGACTCGCCGTCGGGGCATTCTCGGCCAATGGTGCCGCGCTGACAGGTTTCGGCACCGGTGGCGTGTACCTCGTGCCGGAGCTGGTGTCCTCGAGCGGAGCGGGAATCGCGGTGACCAGCACACAGGTCCTCGCCACGGGCACAAGCGGAGGCCCGAACAGCAACATCCCGGTCGAGGCCCTGTCCCTGCCAGCGGGAACGAGGACGTCGGTCATCTTCGAGAAGGCCTCCTCCTCCACCGAATTCGGCGCGGTCCAGGTGATGCCGAATGGCACGCTCATGGTGGGCGGCACCGCAGGCACGGGCGACACGTCGAATTTCATCACCTCGCGGCTCAACGCCACGGGCACCCTCGACACGACCTATGGAAGCGCGGGGTACTCGTTCGTCGCGATTCCCAACATGGATTCCTTCACCGGGCTCACGGACATGTTGGTCCAGCCCGACGGCAATGTCCTGGTCACCGGCGACTTCGGAGGCGGGGTTGTCAACCAGTCGCGGGTAGGGGCCGCGCGGCTCACCGCCGCGGGGACGGGCGATCCCGCCTTCAACACGGCAGGTACACCCGGGTACAACTTCGTGAACACGGGCACGGGTATCGAATTCACGCGTTCGGTGCGCCTGCAGGCCGACGGCAAGATCATCGCGGCCGGCAACGGCATCAACGGCGCCCTGGGACAACAAATGGCCGCGGCGAGATTCAATGCCAACGGCACGCGCGATTCCACCTACGGAACCTCGGGAATCGCGATGACCCTCATTTCGTCAGCCACCACGGGCCGCGCGCTCGACCTGGGTCCCGACGGAAAGGCCGTCATGGTGGGCGACGGCGCCGACGCGCTCGGAGTACTGCAGATCCGCGTCGCGCGTTTCACGGCGACCGGCCAGCTCGATGCTACGTTCGGCAACCTCGGTGGTGGTAACACGGTATTCACCATGCCCGCGGGCTTCACATTGCTGCGTGCCAACAGGGTCTTCGTGTTGTCCAGCGGGCAGATTGTCGTGCTCGCTTCCGCGACGTCGGCCACCGGGGCTGGCGCGATGGTGATCAGGTTCGACGCGACTGGCCGTCTCGACACCACCTTCGGCGGCGGCAAGGGCTGGGCATATGTCGAGCCCGCCGCTGGTGCGGGTGCAGACGCCAATTTCTTCGCGGGTACCGTGATGCCCAACGGCAAGCTGGTTGCGGCCGGCTATGCCCTTCCGCCCGGGCAGGGATTTCTTCCAACGGCCGTTCGCTTCACGGCTGATGGCTTAATCGATCCCTCCTTCGGTAATGGCGGCATCAGCTATTACACGGATAACGTCGCGTTCATCCAGATCTTCGACGTGACTGCCGCTCCGGACGGAGGGCTGTACCTGTCAGGCGGCTACCAGGCGGGAACGGAGAGACTGGGCCTCGTATTGAAGACCGTCGCCGAAACCGCTCCGGTGGCGGACCTGGCGATCACGAAGACGGACGGGTTGGCGAACGTGCTGGCCGGTGCCAGCACGACCTACACGATCACGGTGACCAACAACGGCCCGTCGAGCGTGACCGGAGCGTTGCTGACCGATGCGGCGGCGACGGGGCTCGCGAAGACGGCGGTGGCGTGTTCGGCCACGCCGGGAGCGTGCGTGAGCGCGCCGACGGTGGCGCAACTGGAAAGCGGGACGTTCGCGTTGCCGGCGCTGGCCGTCGGGGCGACCTACCAGATCACGGTGACGGCGAACGTGACGGCGGGCAGCGGCAGCGTGAGCAACGTGGCGACGATTGCCGCGCCGATCGGGGCTTCGGACCCGACACCCGGCAACAACAGCGCGACCGATACGGACACGGTGAGCCCGGTGGCGGACCTGGCGATCACGAAGACGGACGGGATCGCGAGCGTGGTGACCGGTGGCAGCACGATCTACACGATCACGGTGACCAACAACGGCCCGTCGAGCGTGACCGGAGCGGTGCTGACCGATGCCGTGGCGACGGGGCTCGCGAAGACGGCGGTGGCGTGTTCGACCGCGCCGGGAGCGTGCGTGAGCGCGCCGACGGTGGCGCAACTGGAAAGCGGGACGTTTGCGTTGCCGCCATTGGCGGCCGGGGCGACCTACCAGATCAAGGTGACGGCGAACGTGACGGCGGCCAGCGGCACCAGTGTGAGCAACGTGGCGACGATTGCCGCGCCGACCGGGATCCTGGACACGACGCCGGGCAACAACAGCGCAACGGACACGGACACGGTGACCGCGGCGGCCCTGGCGATCACGACGACGGCGAGCCCGGCCAACGGCGGCACGGTGACTTGCACGCCCAACCCGGTGCCCTCCGGGGGAACGAGCACCTGCACGGCGACCCCTGCCGCGGGCTTCACCTTCAGCGCCTTCAGCGGCGATTGCGTCGGAGCGACCTGCACGCTGACCAACGTGCTGACGGCGAAGAACGTGACGGCGACCTTCACGTCGGGCACGTTTGCGATCACGGCGACGGCGAGTCCGGCCAACGGTGGCACGGTGACTTGCACGCCGAATCCGGTGGCCTCTGGTGGGACGAGCACTTGCACGGCGACTCCTGCCGTGGGCTTCGCGTTCAGCGCCTTCAGTGGGGACTGTGTGGGGCCGACATGCACGCTCACCAACGTCCTCGCGGCCAAGGCGGTGACGGCTGTTTTCGTAGCCGCCAGGAAGGTGCCGAGCCCCGATTTCAACGGCGACGGAAAGACCGACCTCCTCTGGCAGCATACCGACGGCAGTGATGCCGTGTGGTTGATGAACGGAGTGACGCCCACCAGCACGCCGTTGATCCTGGGACCTGGCACTGGCTGGAGCGTGGTCCACACCGGCGACTTCAACGGCGACGGCATGACCGACCTCGTCTGGCAGCATACCGACGGCAGCGTCGCCGTGTGGTTGATGAACGGGACGGTGCCGATCAGCACCTCGGTGATCCTGGGGGCCGGCACTGGCTGGAGCGTGATCCGCACCGGCGACTTCAACGGCGACGGCAAGACCGACCTCGTCTGGCAGCATACCGACGGCAGCGTCGCGGTGTGGTTGATGAACGGGGTCGCGCCCACCAGCACGCCGTTGATCCTGGGACCTGGCACTGGCTGGAGCGTGATCCACACCGCTGACTTCAACGGCGACGGCCTGACCGACCTCGTCTGGCAGCATACCGACGGCAGCGTTGCCGTGTGGTTGATGAACGGGGCGACGCCCACCAGCACGCCGTTGATCCTGGGACCTGGCACTGGCTGGAGCGTGGTCCGCACCGGCGACTTGAACGGCGACGGCAAGACCGACCTCGTCTGGCAGCATACCGACGGCAGCGTCGCCCTATGGTTGATGAACGGGGTGACGCCCATTAGTACGCCGTTGATCCTGGGAGGTGGCACTGGCTGGAGCGTGGCCCGCACCGCCGACTTGAACGGCGACGGCATGAGCGACCTCATCTGGCAGCATACCGACGGCAGCGTCGCGGTGTGGTTGATGAACGGGGTGGCGCCCACCAGCACGCCGTTGATCCTGGGGCCCGGGACGGGTTGGAGCTTGTCGAGCGCGGGGCCGTGAGGGCTGCGAAATCGGGCTACGCCTGCTTCTTGCCGAGAAAGATGATTTCACCC
>DASTGG010000328.1:0-4771 GCA_035719385.1 Usitatibacter sp. | reverse complement strand
CCGGGTGCGGCTTGCCTTCCTTGTCGATGCGCACCTCGGGTGCCGCGTCCGCCGGGCGCGGCGCAGGCGGCGTTTCCGGCCGTGGAGCCGGCGCGGGGGGCGGCGCGTTCGGCGCGCCCTTGCGCGCCACGTCGTTCGCCGCGGGCGCCTGGTACTGGTCTCCCGTCGAGCGGGCGCGATCCACGATCACGTATTCGCAATGGGCCTGCAGCGCCGTGATCTGCTCCTCGTCCTCGATGAGGAAGCCCTGCAGCAGGAAAGGGGTATCGACCCACGGGCGATCGAGATCGGCCACGAACATGCCGATCTTCAGATCCGTTGTGAATACTTTTGTGGCCATTGCCCCGCATTCTAAGGGAATGGCGCGCGAATCTACGCGAATAATCCCGGATCGGCCACTATAATGGGCCCGCCAGCGCTTCGCGGACATCGCCGGCTGGCTCTCCCACGCGGCCGCTCACATTCCCATTTCCCGCCGTCCTCCTTCCCCCGTGCGCAAGATCCTCGAAGGTGTCCGCGTCCTCGACCTGACGCGCGTGCTCGCGGGCCCGTGGGCCACGCAGAACCTCGCCGATTTCGGCGCGGAAGTGATCAAGATCGAAAGGCCCGGCTTCGGCGACGACACGCGCAAGTGGGGCCCGCCCTTCCTGCGCGACCGCGAGGGCCGCGAGACCAGCGACGCCGCGTACTACCTCGCCTGCAATCGCGGCAAGCGCTCGGTCACGCTCGACATCTCGCAGCCCGAGGGCCGGGCGCTCGCGCGGCGGCTCGCGGTCTCGAGCGACGTGTTCATCGAGAACTTCAAGGTCGGCGACATGGAGCGCTACGGCCTCGACTACGCGACGCTCTCGGCCGAGCATCCGCGCCTCATCTACTGCTCCATCACCGGATTCGGCCAGGACGGCCCGTACAGCGACCGGCCCGGCTACGACTTCATGGTGCAGGGCCTGGGCGGCCTCATGAGCGTGACCGGCGAGCGCGACGACCTGCCCGGCGGCGGGCCGCAGAAGGTCGGCGTGGCGGTGGCGGACCTCTTCACCGGGATGTACGCGACGAGCGCGATCCTCGCCGCCCTCATCGAGCGCGGCCGCAGCGGCCGCGGGCAGTACATCGACATGGCGCTGCTCGACGTGCAGGTCGCCATGCTGGCCAACCTGAGCGCGAGCTTCTTCGTCTCCGGCGAGGCGCCGCGGCGCATGGGCAACGCGCACCAGAACATCGTGCCGTACCACGTGTTCAGGGCCGCGGACGAGTTCCTCATCGTCGCCGTCGGCAACGACGGCCAGTTCGCGAAGTTCTGCGAGATCGTCGGCGCGCCCGAGTGGATCGCCGACCCGCGCTTCGCGACCAACCCGCAGCGCGTGCGCCATCGCGACCTCCTGGTCGGGCTCATCGGCGAGCGGCTCCACGCGAGGCCGGCGCGCGAGTGGCTGCGGCTTCTCGAGCCTTCGGGCGTGCCGTGCGGCCCCATCAACGACCTCCACGAGGTATTCGCCGATCCGCAGGTCGTGCACCGGCGCGTGCAGGTGAAGGCGGCGCATCCGGCCGCGGGCGAGGTCTCGATGGTCGCCAATCCCATCAAGTTCTCCGCCACGCCGATCGCGCACGACCGCGCGCCGCCGCTGCTCGGCGAGCACACGGACGACGTGATGCGCACGGTGCTCGGGCTTCGCGACGCCGAGATCGCCGACCTGCGCAGCCGCAAGGTCATCTGAAGGCCGGAATTCGCGCCTTCCCGGGGCGGTCGAACGGCCGTGGCCGCGACTTCTGATTCGCGTCAACCCGCGGACGGCCCTTCACCTATACGTTCAGGGCGCGGTATAGACTTCGCGTAGAGCCCTCCAAGGAGCGTGTGTGAAACCGACGGATATTTCCCATCCCGAGTACTTCCACAAGGTCGTCGACTGCCAGTGGGCGTGCCCCGCGCACACGCCGGTCCCGGAGTACATACGGCTCATCGCCCAGGGCCGGTACAGCGATGCGTACATGGTCAACTGGAAGTCGAACGTGTTCCCCGGAATCCTGGGGCGCACGTGCGACCGTCCTTGCGAGCCGGCCTGCCGCCGCTCGCGCGTGGAGGAGGGCGGCGATGGTTCCCCGCAGAAGGGCAGCGGTGAAGCCCGCCCCGAGCCCGTCGCGATCTGCCGCCTGAAGCGCGTCGCCGCGGACTACAAGGACGACATCCGCGGGCGGCTGCCCAAGCGCGCGGGCGCGCGCAACGGCAAGCGCATCGCCTGCGTGGGCGCGGGTCCGGCGTCGCTCACGGTCGCGCGCGACCTCGCGCCGCTGGGCTACCACGTCACCGTCTTCGAGTCCGACCGCCTCGCCGGCGGCATGATCCGCTCGCAGATCCCGCGCTTCCGCCTTCCCGAGAGCGTCATCGACGAGGAGGTCGGCTACATCCTCGACCTCGGCGTCGACTTCAAGGCGGGTCGGCGCATCGATTCGCTGAAGAGCCTGCTGTCGGACGGCTACGACGCCGTGTTCGTCGGCACGGGAGCCCCGCGCGGCCGCGACCTCGACATCCCCGGCCGCAAGGAAGCCGCGGAGCACATCCACATCGGCATCGACTGGCTCTCGTCGGTGTCCTTCGGCCACATCACGAAGATCGGCAAGCGCGTGATCGTGCTGGGCGGCGGCAACACCGCGATGGACTGCTGCCGCTCGTCGCGGCGCCTCGGCGGCGAGGACGTGAAGGTCATCGTGCGCTCCGGCTTCGAGGAGATGAAGGCGAGCCCGTGGGAGAAGGAGGACGCGATGCACGAGGGCATCCCGATCCTCAACTACCTGGTGCCCAAGAAATTCCTGCACGACGGCGGCCGGCTCACCGGCATGGTGTTCGAGAAGGTGAAGGCCGTCTACGACGACAAGGGCCGCCGCTCGCTCGTCTCCACGGGCGAGCCGGACCAGGCGTTCGAGTGCGACGAGGTGCTGGTCGCCGTGGGCCAGGAGAACGCGTTCCCCTGGATCGAGCGCGACATCGGCATCGACTTCGACAAGTGGGGCCTGCCGGTCGTGGATCCGAAGACGATGCAATCCACGCGCTCGGACGTGTTCTTCGGCGGCGACGCCGCGTTCGGGCCCAAGAACATCATCACCGCCGTGGCGCACGGCCACGACGCCGCCATCTCGATCGACCGCCTGTGCAACGGCGAGGACGTGCGCGAGCGCCCGGCGCCGCACGTGAACCTCGTGTCGCAGAAGATGGGCATCCACGAGTGGAGCTACGACAACCAGGTGGCGCCGGAGACGCGGTTCCGCGTGCCGCTGAAGGAGCTCACCATCGCGCTGAAGAACATCCACGAGGAAGTGGAGCTGGGGTTCGACCCGCAGCTCGCGTGGAAGGAGGCGCAGCGCTGCCTGAACTGCGACGTGCAGACGGTGTTCACGGGCAAGCTGTGCATCGAGTGCGACGCGTGCGTCGACATCTGCCCGATGGACTGCATCACCTTCACCGCCGACGGCGACGAGAAGGAGCTGCGCGTGCGCCTGAGCGCGCCGGCCGACAACCTCGCGCAGGCGCTCTACGCCTCGGGCCCCCTCAAGACGGGCCGCATCATGGTGAAGGACGAGGACGTGTGCCTGCATTGCGGCCTGTGCGCCGAGCGCTGCCCGACCGGCGCGTGGGACATGCAGAAGTTCCTCCTGCAGATGACGCACGCGGGTCCCGCGTGCCGCAGGCCGGCCACGCCGCGCAAGGTCGCCGCCTGACATTACCGCTGTAATTGCCTCCCGGGAGCGACGCAGCGCACTTTTGTGCGCTGCTTAACTTTTTGGCACCTGCCGCGCGCTCACAATCTGCGTGCCGGCCCCCGCCCCTGCATCGCGTCGCATTGCATGCAGCCCGAATCGAGCCGAGCAGCGAAGGCGTTACGGTTGAAAGTGCCCGTTTGTTGACCGGACGCGCGTGAGAAAACATAGTCCGCCTCGGCGTTGACGTGCGGACTGAAGAGCCCGGAAAAGGGCCCACAGGGAGAACCGGAAATGATGTTGCGCAAGCTCAGGATCGGTACGCGTCTGGGGCTCGGCTTCGGCGCGATCCTCGTGATCATGGTGGTCGTCGCCGTCGGCGGCACCGCGCTCGGCAAGAAGAGCCGCGACGACCTCGCCACCACCATCGAGGAGGCCACCGCGAAGGAGCGCCTCGCCGCGCAGATGAAGGCCCTCGTTCTCGAGCAATCGGCCGTCATGCGCAACGTCGGCCTGCATTCCGACATCAAGTCGATGCAGGCCGACGAGGATCGCGCCAAGGAACTCGGCAAGCAGTACGACGGCGTGCTCGAGCGCATGTCGAAGCTGCAGCTCTCCGCGGCGGAGCGCGGGATCATCGAGACGCTCGGCCGGATCGACAAGGAACTCGAAATGCCGTTCCGGCAAGCGCTCGGCCAGGCCACGCAGTTCCGCAACGAGGAAGCGGCGCAGGTCATCATGACCGAGATCGACCCGCAGGTTCAGAAGTCGCTCGCCGAGCTGAACCGCCTCATCGAGATCCAGAGCAAGGCGAACCAGGAGGCGATCGGCGCCGCGCGCGCGATGGGCGACCGGCTCGCGGCGAGCATCTACGTCGTGCAGGCGATCGTGCTGCTGCTCGCCGGCCTCGTGGCCTGGGCGTTCACGCGCAGCATCACCGTCCCGCTCGCCGAGGCGGTGTCGGTCGCGCGCCGCGTGGCCGCGGGCGACCTCAAGTCGAAGATCGACGTGCTTGGCTCCGACGAGGCCGCCGAGCTCCTGAACGCGCTGCGCGAGATGAACCACGGGCTCACCGGGATGG
>DASTGG010000327.1:0-2388 GCA_035719385.1 Usitatibacter sp. | reverse complement strand
GGAGCTTCCGCCGCGGCGCCTGTTTTCAGACGAGCCCGCGCGAGGCGAGCTCGTCCTTGAGATACGCGTAATACACGGGCGCCACGGCGAGCCCGGGAAGGCCGAACGCCGCTTCCATCACCAGCATCGCGAGCAGCAGCTCCCACGGGCTCGCGTGGATGCGCGTGCCCACGATGCGCGCGTTCAGGAAGTACTCCAGCTTGTGGATCACGATCAGGAAGGCGAGCGAGGCGATGCCCGCGTCCACGGATACGCTGAGGCTCACCACCAGGATGATCGTGTTGGAGATGAGGTTTCCGATAACCGGCAGCAATCCCGCGAGGAACGTGACCACGATGAGCGTCTTCGCGAACGGCAGCTCGATGCCGGCGAGGCGCAAGCCCACAAGCAGGTAGACCGCCGTGAACGCGGTGTTCAACGCGGAGATGCGCACCTGGGCGAAGACCACCCGCCGGAACGCGTCGCCGACACGGCGTGCACGCTCGATGAGCTCGGCGGCGAGCGGCCCCGTCCGGTGCTCGGGCAGCGCTTCGCGCAGCGACACCATGGCGCCGATGACCATGCCGATGAGCACGTGCACCACGGCGTGCCCCACCTCGCCGCCGAAGCCCCGCAGCTCGGCTGCGTGCTCCTTGAACCAGGCGATGACCTGCTCCTTCATGGCATCGGGGTCCGTGGGCAGGCTCGCGACGACCCACGGCGGCAGCTTGTTGCGCGCCGCATCGAGGATGTCCGCCGTCTTCTGCACCAGCGCGCCGATGCTCCCGTTGTCGCTGCGGAAGAACGCGATCAATGCGAAGAGCGCCGCGGCGAGCAGGACGACGATCGCCGCCGAAAGCAGGGCAACCGCCCACACCCGCCCGACGCGCCCGCGCGTGAGCGGAATGCGCGGCGCGATCACGTGCACCATCTCGAATACCAGCAGGCCGGACAGCAGCGCCGCCACCAGCTTCAGGTGCAGCGCGAGGTACAGCAGGATCGCGGCGATGACCCACGACGCGACCGTGCAGCGCATCAGGCGGCGAAGGGCTCGGGATTCTTCACGCTCATGCGACCAGCCAGCGCGCGAAAGCGTTCCATGCCGGCGTCTGCGACAAGGCGAGGCGTCCGAGCTGGCCCACCACGACCACGACGAACCCGATCGCGAACGCCGGATGCAGCCGGCGGTTCCTCGCCGTATCGACGGCGATGCAGGACAGGATCACGAGGTCGGTCAGCGCGAAGAAGGCGAGCGGGCCGCCGCTGCGCACGAAATCGAACGGCAGCCGGGCCACCGCCGGCGTCAGCATCGCGAGCGAGGCGAGCACCATGAGGCGCTTGTGCCAGGGACTGCGCCGGCGCAACAACACCGCCGAGGTGAAAAGCGTGGTGAAGATGACGACCTCGCCCATCGGCATGACGAGGAAGACGAGCGGCGGCACGCTCGGGATCGGCGACATGCCGCTGCGCGCGGAAGCGATGCCGAGCTGCGTGCCGACGAACACCAGCGCCGCGGCCAGCACGACTCCGAGCAAGCCGAGCTGGCGATGGACGGCGATGCGCTGCGTCGCGACCAGCCGTACCTGCGTTAAGAACAGGACGAACCACGCGGTCATGAGCACGCCGTGGATGTGCTTGAGCGTCGAGAGCTCCGGCGTGCCGAACGCACCCTTGAGATAGTAGGTCCGCGAGAAGCCGAAGAAAACGACCGCGATCGCGATGGCGGCGGCCCACGTGTAGAGCCTTCGCTCGCCCTTGATGCGGCCCAGGGATGCGTGCAGCTGGGTGCTGGCCATGGTTCCTCCCCCCGGAGTTGGTGGCGTGCGCAGTTTGCACGAAAACGGTCCCCGGAGGGCAGAATGTGCCGGTGTCGATCCTCGCTCCCGACCGCGAACCCGCCAGCCGCTACCAGCCGCCCGGGCGTTCATTGCCGCCGTTGCCGCCGCGCTGGGCGCACGCCGCGGCACGCGCGCGCCGCCCCGGCGACGTGCCGCTATGGCGCTTCGTGTTCCTCTCGATGCTGCTGCACGTGCTCGCGATCCTCACGTTCGGCGCGCCGTCGGGAGGCAGCCGCGAGGGACGCGCGATGTGGGGATCGCTCGACGTGGTCATTCGCGACTCGTTCCAGGACGCGGCGCCCGTGCTGAGGCTGGATCGCCTGCTCCCGCTGCCCGCCCCGGCGCCCGCGACGCGCATGGCGCCGCCCCCCGCCGCGCCGGTCGTCGAGCCGCCGAAGGCGGAAGCCCCGTCCGTCGCGGTCCCGCCGATGCTCGATCGCCTCGAGCGCCCGCCCGAAGCGCCCGAGTTCACCGTTCCCAAGGCCGAGGAGAGCGCGCCACAGGCCGAGCCGCGCGTTCAGCCCGCGCCGATGCAGGCGACGCCGCTCGAGCCGCTGCCCGCGCCCGCACC
>DASTGG010000326.1:0-6735 GCA_035719385.1 Usitatibacter sp. | reverse complement strand
CATCCAGCAGAAGGCCGGCAAGGCGACGGGCAACCGCAGCCAGCAGGCCAAGGGAATGCTGAAGCGGGGGCTCGGCAAGCTGCAGAAGAACGCCGGCGACTCGCGCGACGACGCCGAAAAGGGACGGATGTAATCGTCCCGCCACACGGGCCCCTCGGGGCCCGTGTCATTTCACGACGGACGAAGCCCGCGCGCCGGTTCGCGAAGACCTATAGGAAAATCGGCGCCGTCGGGGTCGGCGTGTCGAGCGCTGGCGGGGAGAATATGAGCCATGAGAACCGCGATCACGCCGGGGCGCCTTTACTGGCTGCTCACCCGCGAATTCCACGAGCGGCGCCCCGAGCAATGCTCGGCGTGCCGCATGCCGCTGCCCGAGTTGATCGAGCCCGATGGCCCCGACGCGCCGAACTGGTCGCCTGGGGGAATGCCGCCGGTCTGCGAGAGCTGCGCGCCGGTGATCGCCGAGATCATCGCGCGGCACCAGGCCGCATACGATGTCTTCGATCCGGTCTCGCGGCCGTTGCGGCGGCGAGCCCGCGAGCAGCCCGCCTCGGGGCCGACCTTCCACTGAGGCGCTAGAGGCGCTCGGCGACGTGTTCCCACGCGCGCCCGTCGCGAAGCCCCAGGCCCAGGGGCGGGCCGACGGGAATCAGCAGCGAAAAGACGCGAATCCAGTTGCGACTGAAGCAGTTGGCCGATGGGCGCATCGAACCCTCCTACAGGCGCAATGATCGCGCATTCGGACGGGCGATGCGAGCGCCCTCGCCTAGCAGGGAACGCCGTCCGAGTCGACGAGCACGACCTCCTCGTGCTGCGGCGAGGGCAAACGCAGGTGGATCGGGCGATAGACGAATTGGGTGCCCTCGGCGCAGGAGCGCAGCTCCTCGCTGACGCGCCAGCCGTCCTGCTCGCGCAGGCCCTGCCTTTCCATCCATCCGGAAAGGCGCGCCCTGGCTGCCTGGATGCGGGCAGCGACGGCAGCGGAGAGGGCTTTGTCGGGGAGCTCCATCAGCGGGCGATGATCCCATGGGCGGGGCCCGTTTTTCTGTAGGAATGCGCCTACCGATGGCACAATCGCGCCTTTGCCGAAACTTCGGCCGCATCGGGGATTCACACTTCGCATGAGCGAGCTACGTCTTACGTACGTCGCGCCGGACATCGCGGTCGCGCCGCAGGTCCTGCCCGAACACATGGCCGCGTTGGCCGCCGGAGGCTTCCGCAGCGTGATCAACAACCGCATGGAGAACGAGCCGGGCCAGCCCGCGCAGGAATCGCTCCGGGAGGCGGCTTCCCGGGCGGGTCTCGACTACGAGTGGCAGCCGGTCAATTCCTCCATGATCAGCGTGCAGGACGTGCAGGCGTTCGCCGCATTGCTCGAGCGGCTGCCACGTCCCGTCCTCGCCTTCTGCCGCAGCGGCCACCGCAGCAACGTCCTTTTCCAGGCGGCCATGCAGATGCAGCGCGGAAAGGCCGCGGAGTAGCGCCACCCATCGCGTTCCATTCCGTTCGGACCTGTGCCGACCGGCAGGGCGGAACCGTTACGTCTCCGAAATGCGACATCGATAGGTTCGCTCGATGACGACAATAAACCGGAGGCGCACATGTTCGGTGAGAAGCTCGATTACCTCCTGCTGAAGCCCTTCGTCCATTCGGGCAACCGGGCCACCGAGGAGGAGCTCGATCGCGAAGGCTGCTCGAGCCTGCTGGGCGACCAGATGCTGACCAAGCTGCCGCGGATCCTCGCGCGATTCGAGGGCCACTTCCCGATTTCGCCGGACCTGCACTACCTCGACATGGGTTGCGGCAGCGGCGAGCTCACGCTCGCGCTCGCGCGCATGGGCCTGCGCCACGTCGTGGGCGTGGACTACCTGCCGCGCTTCATCGCCATGGCGCGTCGCAATGCGGATGCGCTGGGCATGGGCGAGCGCGTGGAGTTCGTGTGCGCCGACCTGCACCAGTGGACACCGCCACGGAAGTTCGACGTGGTGATCTCGTTCGACGCGCTCGAGCATATCGACCATCCGCGCGCGTTCATGGCGCGGATGGCGGACTTCCTGCAGCCCGGCGGCGTCGCCGCGATCTCCTTCGGCCCGCTGTTCCATTCGCCGTTCGGGGACCACATGGCCGAATTCTTCAAGGTGCAGATCCCCTGGCGAGGTGCCCTCTTCTCGGAGCGCGCGATCATGCGGCTGCGCCGCGAGTTCTATCGCCCCACCGATCCCGCGACGCGTTATACCGAAGTCGCCGGCGGCCTGAACCTCATGCGGTACAGCGAATTCCTGCGCCACGCCCGCGAGACCGGATGGCGGTTCGAATTCCTGCAGACGAACGCGTTCGTGCGCAGCCGCGCGCTTCGCGACATGTCCTCGCGGGTGTGCGGCACGCCCGGGCTCGGCGACTATTTCGTGCACAACGTCTACGCCGTGATGGCGCGCGAACGCGATGCGGCGGCGGCACCGCGGCCCGGACTAAAGCGCGAAGAGGATCGCCTCGCCGCTTGAGCGGCTCAGCGGAACGAGGCCTTCTCGAGCAGCACCTTGAAGGCGTGGCCCATGCCGACATCGACGTCGGTGCGCACGACGCCGCGCGCCACGACGACGTCGCCCACCTGCGGCGATTCCTCGCTCGTCGCGACCACGTCGTAGTTTCCCTCGGCGGGCGTGCCGCTGCCGTCGCGCAAATGGACCCAGTTCAGGCCCATCACGTTGCGGCTCACGCGATCGACTCGCGCCCGCACGACGACGCGCTGGTCGCGTAACGCCTCGCGGCCCGCCACGATCTCCGCCACGGTCTTCGCGTCCGCGCCCTCGGCCTTCGGCACGGGCGCGACGACGGGCTGGTTGTCGGCGCCCTTGACCACGTCGCGCTCGTTAGCATCGACGCCCAGCACGCCGAAATAGATCGAATCGAACGTGCGGTCGAGGCCCTCGCTCCTGAAATCCTGCATCTCGGCCGCGCCGAAGATGGTGACATTCGCGCCCCGGTGCACCGGCACGCGCGATACCGCCGCCCAGACGTCACCCGCCGCGGTGCGCAGCCGCAGGTAGGTATAGGCGCCCACGTCCTGCGCCTCGAGCACCTCGCCCTTCAGCGTATCGGTCGCGGGACCCGGCGGCGCTGCGTCCCCCGCCCCGGCCCAGGTCCAGGCCGACATGAACAGGCATGCGAAGGCCATCGCGGTTCTCGATCCCATGGCCCCACTCTTGCATGGGAAAAAAGGGGCGACTTTGATTCAGATTCAATTCGCGCGCTTCCCGCACATTAGGCTGGTCTTGACTTTGTCCATCCGGGGGCGTTTGGCGGTCCGTGGCGATCCATCTGAGCCTGCGAACCAAGGGCGTGCTGGCCATCTTGGTGCTGATCGGCTACCTGGCCCTCATCGCCGTCTTTATCGGCCACGAGCGGGCGAAGCTGACCGGCCTGGGCCAGGAGATGGACGCGTGCCAGCATGCCGTGGGCGTTCTCGAGCCGGTGGAGAACGCGCTGGCCCATTCGCTCGTCGCGACGCAGAAGGTGCTCAACGTCGCGAGCGCGCATCCCGTCCACGCGGTCGAGATGCATGCCCAGGATCCGGATTTCGAGATGCTGAATATCGCGCTGCAGGACTCGGGGCTGCGCTTCCCCAGCCTGCGAGAAAGCATCGACCATTTCCGCGATACCGTCAGCCTCCTCAAGGCCACGCCCGAGCCCGACCGACTCGCCGCGGTCCGGGACGCCGAGCAGGTGCTGCTCTCGAAGGTGCATGGCGTCGTGCTCATGTACCAGAGGCGCAGCAACGAAGTCGCCAGGATCTTCTACGAGAAACAGCGTTTCATCGGCCTCTTTGCGATCTCGGCGAACGTGGTGGGCGCCGTGGCGAGCGTCGTCGTGATCCTCGTGTTCTTCACGAAGCTCGCGCGCGACATCCGCCGCCTCGAGGGACGCGCCGCCGCAATCGTGGGCGGCTACGAAGGCGAGCCGCTGCCCAACACGCGCAACGACGAGATCGGCGCGCTCATCGACGCGGTGAACCGCATGCAGGCGGACCTGCGGCGCTCCGAGCGGCAACTGGAGGTCGCACGCCAGCAGCGTTTCCACCAGGAGAAGATGGCGGCCGTGGGCTCGCTCGCCTCGGCGATCGGCCACGAGGTGCGCAATCCCATCGCCGCGATCTCCGGGGTGGCGCAATTCATCGCTTCCGAGAGCGCCGAGGATGCGCGGCCGCAGGGCCGCCAGATCCACGACTTCGCGCAGCAGATCGTCAAGCAGACCGAGCGCATCTCGCACATCATGCGGCAGCTGGGCGCGCTCACCGCGCCCTCCTCGCCCGAGCCCGCGCTGCTCGACCTGAACGTGCTCGTGCGCTCGACGTGCGGCTTCATCCGCTACGACAAGCGCTTCCGCGGCATCGAATTCGAGGAAGACCTCGCGCCGCAGCTGCCGGCCGTCACCGCGGTGTCGGACCACGTCACGCAGATCCTCATGAACCTGCTGCTCAACTCGGCCGACGCGCTCGAAGGCGTCACGGACGCCGCGCGCCTGCGCATCCGCGTATCCACCCGCGTGGCCGGCGACGAGGTGCAGCTCTCGGTCACCGATCACGGCCGCGGCATGACACCGGACGTGCTCGCGCGCGCGTTCGACGAATCGTTCACCACGAAGCCGCCCGCCCGCGGGCGCGGCATCGGCCTCTTCATCTGCAAAAGCCTCATCGAGAAGATCGACGGGCGCATCGAGCTCGCCTCCGTGCCCGGCGAAGGCACGACCGCCACGATCCACTTTCCGCTGCACCCCGCGACGGGCGCAGCGACCACGAGCTGAGCCATGCACTCCTCACAGATCCTCATCATCGACGACGAGCCGGCGCTGCGCGAGATCCTCTCGGTCGTGCTCACCAAGGCCGGCTACTTCGTGGACACCGCCGACGGCATGCGCGCCGGCAAGGCGCGGCTCGCGCGCGGCGACGTGGACATCGCCCTGTGCGACGTAAACATGCCCGACGGCAGCGGCATCGAGCTGCTGCGCGACGCCCAGGCCTCGCGCCTGGACACGGCGTTCGTGATGATCACCGGCAGCTCCTCGGTCGCGACGGCGGTCGAGGCGCTACGGACGGGTGCGCAGGACTATCTCCTCAAGCCCGTCAACAACGAGGAGCTCATCCACCGGCTCGAGCAGATCGAAGCCGTGCGCGGCCTGCGCGAAGAGAACCTGGCGCTGCGCAAGGCGATGAAGCAGCGCAATTCGACGGTATTCCGCTTCCAGGCGCCCGGCATGGTCCAGATCGAGCGCCTCGTCGAGAAGGTCGCGCCGACACTCAGCACCGTGCTGATCGTGGGCGAGAGCGGCACCGGCAAGGGCCTGCTCGCCGAGGAGATCCACCAGCGCAGCCTGCGAAGCAACCGGCCATTCATCTCGGTGAACTGCAGCGCCATTCCCGAGCAGCTCATGGAAAGCGAGTTCTTCGGGCACACGAAGGGCGCGTTCACGGGCGCCGATCGCGCTCGCAAGGGCCTGTTCCTCGAGGCCGACAAGGGCACGCTCGTCCTCGACGAGATCGGCGAGCTGCCGATGCCGATGCAGACGAAGCTGCTGCACGCGATCGAGCACAAGTACGTGCGCGCCGTCGGCAGCGAGGTCACGCGCCAGGTGGACGTGCGCATCATCGCTGCCACCAACCGCGACCTGCAGGCGATGATCGGCGAGGGCAAGTTCCGCGAGGACCTCTACTTCCGCGTGGGCATGTTCCAGATCTCCATCCCGCCGCTGCGCGAGCGCCAGGGAGACATCCGCGCGCTCGTCCGCCACCTCATGAGAAACGCGAGCGAGCGCTCCGGCGCCGCGGGCATGGAGATCGACCCGGAAGCCGAAGCGTACCTGCTCGCGCACAGATGGCCCGGCAATGTGCGCGAGCTGGACAACGTGATCAACCGCGCGCGAATCCTCGCCGAGAACGACTGCATCACCGTCGCGGACCTGCCCGCCTCGCTCGTCGCGGCGGTCGATCCGCGCGCCGTGTCTCGAAACGGCATTTCGGGAGAAGGCAGCCTGCGCGAGCAGCTGCAGAAGGTCGAGCAGGACATCATCTGGCGTGCGATCGAAGCGTGCGCCGGCGACCGCCGGGTCGCCGCGCAACGGCTCGGCATCAGCCTCGCGAGCCTTTATCGCAAGATCGCGGACGCCGATCCGGATGCCGTTGATAAACATCAAGCGCACGAGGTCGAGACGTAGCTACCTTGAAGGCTAGAGCTTAGTCGGGGAGACCAACATGTTCGACAGGCGTTCGGCCGTCGCGTCCATCGGCGCGGCGATGGGGGCGGTGTTGCTCGCGATGGCATCGGGCTGCGCGACGGCGCCGGCCCCACAGAAGGAAACGCGGATGGTGTGGCCGCCGGCACCGCAGGAGCCGCGGATCAAGTTCGTGCGCACGATCTCGAGCGAGCGCGACCTCACCACGGATACGACGTTCACGGACAACCTCGCCGCGTTCCTGACGGGCGAGAAGATGCCTTCGGGCCGCATCGCCGAGCCCGCGGGGCTCGCCGTCTCCGACGACGGCCAGCGGCTCTACGTCTCGGACATGATGCAGCAGGCGGTCTTCCGCTTCGACTTCACGGCGAAGAAGTTCACGAAATTCGGCGATGTGGGCGTGCCCTCGGGCATCGCGCTCGACGCCAGGGAAAATCTCTACGTCGTCGACACCGCGCGCAAAGCGATCAGCATCTTCGGCCGCGACGGCAAGCAGGTGAAGGAGTTTTC
>DASTGG010000325.1:0-5552 GCA_035719385.1 Usitatibacter sp. | reverse complement strand
GTCGGCCCGTCGGGATGCGGCAAGTCGACGCTGCTGCGCATGATCGCGGGACTCGAGGAGATCAGCGGCGGCGAGATCGCGATCGGCGGCAAGGTGGTGAACAACGTGCCGCCCAAGGAGCGCGACATCGCGATGGTGTTCCAGAACTACGCGCTCTATCCGCACATGAAGGTGCGCGAGAACATGGCCTTCAGCCTGCTGCTCGCCAAGCGCCCGCAGGCGGAGGTGGACGAGCGCGTGAACAAGGCCGCGGCCATCCTGGGCCTGCAGGACCTGCTCGACCGCTATCCGCGCCAGCTCTCGGGCGGCCAGCGCCAGCGCGTCGCCATGGGCCGGGCCATCGTGCGCGACCCGCAGGTGTTCCTCTTCGACGAGCCGCTCTCGAACCTGGACGCGAAGCTGCGCGTGGCGATGCGCACCGAGATCAAGGAGCTGCACCAGCGTCTCAAGACCACGTCGGTGTACGTGACGCACGACCAGATCGAGGCGATGACGATGGCCGACCAGATCGTCGTCATGCGCGACGGCATCGTCGAGCAGCGCGGCAAGCCGCTCGAGCTCTACGACCGCCCGGCCAACCTGTTCGTCGCGGGCTTCATCGGCTCGCCGTCGATGAATTTCCTGCCCGGCGTCGTGCGCCGCGAGGGCGACCGCGTGCAGGTGCAGGTCGACGGCGGCGCCCCGCTGCCGGTGCCCCACGCCGTGAGCGCGGCCGATGGCCAGCGCGTGATCTTCGGGACGCGGCCGGAGCACCTCACGCTCGTCTCCGACGGCCAGGGCCTCGCGGTTTCCGTCGTCGTGGTCGAGCCCACGGGCGCCGATACGCAGGTCTTCGCGAAGGTGGGCGAGGCGCAGCTCAACGCCGTTTTCCGCGAGCGCCACGATTTCCGCGCGGGCGAGCCGATCCGGCTCATGCCGGACGTTTCGCGCGCGCACGTGTTCGATGCAGAGTCGGGAAGATCTTTGAGAGTGCAATAACCCGGGGTGCGTCCCCAAACAACGAGAGGAGGGAAGCATGTCCAAGTTTTCGAGGCGGGATTTCCTGAAGACGACGGCGGGCGCGGCCGCGGCCGGCACGCTGGGCGCAGGCGGCGCGATGTGGTCGCAGGATGCGATGGCCCAGGCAAAGTGGACGCCGGAGAAGGGCGCCAAGCTGCGGGTCCTGCGGTGGAAGCGCTTCGTCCAGGGCGACGAGGACAAGTGGCTCGAGAACACCAAGGCCTTCACGAAGAAGACGGGCATCGAGGTGCGCGTCGACAGCGAAGGCTGGGAAGACGTGCGCCCGAAGGCGGCGGTGGCGGCCAACGTCGGCAGCGGCCCGGACATCATCATCTCGACCTTCGAGGACGCGCACCAGTATCCCGACAAGCTGGTGGACGTGACCGACGTCTGCAACTACCTCGGCGGCAAGTACGGCGGCTGGTATGACGTGTGCAAGGACTACTGCACCGAGAAGGGCAAGTGGATCGCGGTTCCGATGGGCTGCGCGGGCAACGCGGTGGTGCATCGCATCAGCGCGATGAAGAAGGCGGGCTTCGAGGAGTTCCCGAAGGACCTCGCCGGCTTCCTGAAGCTCGCGCAGGCATACAAGGCGGCGGGCCTGCCGCCCGGCTTCGCGCTCGGCAACGCCACGGGCGACGGCAACGTCTGGACCCACTGGCTCGTCTGGGCCCACGGCGGCAAGATGGTGGACCAGAAGGGCAACGTGGTCATCGCGAGCCCCGAGACCGAGGCCGCGCTCAACTACGGCAAGCAGCTCTACGAGACGTTCATCCCCGGCACGCTGTCCTGGCTCGACCCGAACAACAACAAGGCCTTCCTCGACGGCCAGATCGGCATGACCGCCAACGGCATCTCGATCTACTACGCCGCGAAGACCTCGCCGGACGCGAAGCTGAAGGAGATGGCCAACGACATCGGCCACGCGAACTTCCCGGTCGGCCCCGTCGGCAAGACGACCGAGCTCAACCTGTTCTTCCCGATGATGCTCTTCAAGTACTCCAAGTACCCGAACGCGGCCAAGGCGTACCTCGCGTTCATGATGGAGAAGGAGCAATACGAGCCGTGGCAGCAGGCGGCGCTGGGCTACGTGTCGCACCCGTTGAAGGCCTACGAGAAGAACCCGCTCTGGACGTCGGACCCGAAGAACGGGCCGTACAGCAATTCCATGAAGGTCATGCTGCCCAACGGCTACGCCGGCCCGATGGGCTACGCATCCGCGGCCACGATGGCCGACTTCATCATGGTGAACATGGTGGCGGAGGCGGTGTCGGGCTCGAAGTCGCCGAAGGAGGCGATGGAACGCGCGAAGTCGCGCGCGGAGCGGTACTACAAGCTGTGAGCGGGACGCGGCCGAAAGCCGCGCCCGTTCACCTCGCCCGGTTGGAACGGCCAGGCGCCGTTCAACCGGGCGGCCCTCCGGGCTGACGAGGCAACACCCATGTCGCGATGGTTCAACAACAGGAACGTGCTCGGGCTGCTCTTCATGCTGCCCGCGGCGGTCCTGCTGCTGCTTTTCCTGACCTACCCGCTGGGCCTGGGCACCTACCTCGGGTTCACGGATGCGAAGGTGGGGCGCGCGGGCCACTGGGTGGGCCTGGGGAACTACGAGTTCCTCTGGGGCGACTCGGTCACGCGGCTCGCGCTCTTCAACACGCTCTTCTACACGGTCGTCGCGAGCGTCATCAAGTTCGCCCTCGGCCTGTGGCTCGCCTTGCTGCTGAACCGCAACATCCCGTTGAAGTCCTTCATCCGCGCGATCGTGCTGCTGCCCTTCATCGTGCCCACGGCGCTCTCGGCGCTCGCGTTCTGGTGGCTCTACGACGCGCAGTTCTCGATCATCAGCTGGGCGCTGATGAAGATGCACCTCATCGACCGGTACATCGATTTCCTCGGCGATCCGTGGCTCGCGCGCTTCTCCACCATCGCCGCCAACATCTGGCGCGGCGTGCCGTTCGTCGCGATCTGCCTGCTCGCCGGCCTGCAGACGATCTCGCCGTCGCTCTACGAGGCGGCGGCGCTCGACGGCGCCACGCCCTGGCAGCGCTTCCGCTTCGTGACGCTGCCGCTGCTCACGCCGATCATCGCCGTGGTGATGACGTTCTCGGTGCTCTTCACGTTCACCGACTTCCAGCTGATCTACGTGCTCACGCGCGGCGGCCCGCTGAACGCCACGCACCTGATGGCGACGCTTTCCTTCCAGCGCGCGATTCCCGGCGGCTCGCTCGGGGAGGGCGCCGCGGTGGCGACGGCGATGGTGCCGTTCCTGCTCGCGGCCATTCTCTTCAGCTACTTCGGGCTGCAACGCCGCGCGTGGCAGCAGGGAGGCACGGACCGATGAGCACCCGGCCGGCGGCCCCGACCACCGACACGATCAACGACGTGACCGGCATGGGCTACCTCGAGACGCCGATGCGGCGCTTCGTGACGCTCTACCTGCCGCTCGCGATCTTCATCTTCGTGCTGCTGTTCCCGTTCTACTGGATGGCGACCACGTCGATCAAGCCGAACGCGGAGCTGCTCTCGCGCGAGGGCAACCCGTTCTGGGTCGTGAGCCCGACGCTCGAGCACTTCCACCACCTCCTCTTCGAGACGCCGTATCCGGACTGGATGTGGAACACGATCGTGGTCTCGGTCGTCTCCACGTTCGCCTCGCTCGCGGCGAGCGTGCTGGCGGCCTACGCGATCGAGCGCCTGCGCTTCAAGGGCTCGAAGCAGACGGGGCTCGCGATCTTCCTCGCGTACCTCGTGCCGCCGTCGATCCTCTTCATCCCGCTCGCGGCGATCGTCTTCAGGCTGGGCCTCTTCGACACGCGCTGGGCGCTGATCCTCACCTATCCCACGTTCCTCATCCCGTTCTGCACCTGGCTGCTGATGGGGTACTTCCGCTCGATCCCCTACGAGCTCGAGGAGTGCGCGCTCATCGACGGCGCCACGCGCTGGCAGATCCTGGTGAAGATCGTGCTGCCGCTCGCCGTGCCGGGCCTCATCTCGGCGGGCATCTTCGCCTTCACGCTCTCGTGGAACGAGTTCATCTACGCGCTCACCTTCATATCCTCCTCCGAGGTGAAGACGGTGCCGGTGGGCGTCGTGACCGAGCTCGTCGAGGGAGACGTCTATCATTGGGGGGCGCTGATGGCCGGGGCGCTGCTGGGCTCGCTGCCCGTGGCCATCATGTATTCGTTCTTCGTCGAGTACTACGTCTCCGGGATGACCGGCGCCGTCAAGGAATAGGACTTTCGTGGATTTCGGGGAACCGTTGGAGGATTCGCGCGGAGTACGGCCCCGAGCGGCGTGCCTTCGCCGGTGGCGACGGTGTCTTTCATGAACGTCGGGCTGGTGGGCCTCGGGGCCATGGGCCGCGGCATGGCGGCGTCGCTGCGGCGCGGCGGCCACGCCGTGCATGTCTGCGACGTGCGCCCGGAGGCGGTGCGCGAGTTCGTGGCCGAAGGCGGCACCGCCTGCGCCGATCCCGCGGAATTGGCGCGCGCCTGCGACGTCGTGATCTCCGTGGTCGTGAACGCGGAGCAGACCGAGGCCGTGTTGTTCGGGCCGCGCGGCGCCGCGGCGGCCCTGCGGCCGGGCAGCGTCTTCGTGATGTGCTCGACCGTCGATCCCAACTGGTCCATCGCCCTCGAGAAGCGCCTCGAGGCGCAGGGACTGCTGTACCTCGATGCGCCGATCTCGGGCGGCGCGGCGCGCGCGGCGGCGGGCGAGATCACCATGATGACCTCCGGCCGTCCCGAGGCGTACGCGAAGTGCGAGGCGGCGCTCGATGCGATGGCCGCGCGCGTCTACAGGCTGGGCGATCGCGCCGGCCCCGGCAGCACCGTGAAGATCGTGAACCAGCTGCTCGCCGGCGTGCACATCGCCGCGGCCGCCGAGGCGATGGCGCTCGGCATCCGCGCGGGCGCGGATCCGGCGGCCGTGTACGACGTGATCACGCACAGCGCGGGCAACAGCTGGATGTTCGAGAATCGCATGGCGCACGTGCTGGCGGGCGACTACACGCCGCTTTCAGCCGTCGACATCTTCGTGAAGGACCTGGGCATCGTGCTCGATACGGCGCGCGCGAAGAAGTTTCCGCTGCCGCTCGCCGCCACGGCGCACCAGATGTTCATGCAGGCCTCGTCCGCCGGCCACGGCCGCGAGGACGATTCGGCCGTCATCAAGATCTTTCCCGGCATCGAGCTGCCCGCAAGCAAATGAGCCTCATCCTCGGCTGCATCGCCGACGACTCCACCGGCGCCACGGACCTCGCCAACAACCTCGTGCGCGCCGGCATGCGCGTCGTGCAGACGATCGGCGTGCCGGCCGCGCCGCTCGGGGAGGAGGTGGACGCGGTCGTCGTCGCGCTGAAGACGCGCACCTGTCCCGTCGCCGAGGCGGTCGACACCTCGCTCGCGGCGCTCGCGTGGCTGCGCGGGCAGGGGGCGCAGCAGCTCTACTTCAAGTACTGCTCGACGTTCGATTCCACGCCCCGCGGCAACATCGGCCCCGTGTGCGATGCGCTCATGAAGGCGCTCGGCACGGACTTCACGATCGCCTGTCCC
>DASTGG010000324.1:0-2719 GCA_035719385.1 Usitatibacter sp. | reverse complement strand
AACCATCAATCAGGAGAGATTCAATGGCATCCGCTGTCGCCGACGTCTTCAAGACGATCAAGGAGAACGAGGTCAAGTTCATCGACCTTCGCTTCACCGACACGAAAGGCAAGGAACAACACGTCAGCGTCCCGGTGAAATCCTTCGGCGAAGACAAGTTCAAGGATGGCCACGCGTTCGACGGCTCTTCGATCGCAGGCTGGAAGGGCATCGAGGCCTCGGACATGCTGCTCATGCCGGACCCGGGCTCGGCGCGCATGGACCCGTTCTACGATGAGCCCACGCTCGCGATCACGTGCGACGTGCTCGAGCCGACGACGGGCAAGGGCTACGATCGCGACCCGCGCTCCATCGCGAAGAAGGCCGAGGCCTACCTCAAGAGCTCGGGCCTCGGCGACACCGCCTACTTCGGCCCCGAGCCCGAGTTCTTCATCTTCGACGCCGTCGAGTGGAAGGTGGACATGTCGGGCAGCTCCGTGAAGATCTTCTCGGAGGAAGCGCCCTGGTCCACCGATGCGAAGCTCGAGGGCGGCAACCTCGCGCATCGCCCGCCCGTGAAAGGCGGCTACTTCCCGGTGCCCCCGGTCGACTCGCTGCAGGACATGCGCAGCGCCATGTGCCTCGCGCTCGAGGAGCAGGGCGTCGAGGTGGAGGTCCACCACCACGAGGTTGCAGCGCCCGGTCAGTGCGAGATCGGCACCAAGTTCAACACGCTCGTGGTGCGCGCCGACTGGCTGCAGATCCTCAAGTACACGGTCTGGAATGTCGCGCGCTCCTACGGCAAGACCGCGACGTTCATGCCGAAGCCGGTCGTGGGCGACAACGGCTCGGGCATGCACGTGCACCAGTCGATCTGGAAGGGCGGCCAGAACCTGTTCGCGGGCGACGGCTACGCGGGCCTGTCCGAATTCGCGCTCTACTACATCGGCGGCGTGATCAAGCACGCGAAGGCGCTCAACGCGATCACGAACCCCGGCACCAATTCGTACAAGCGCCTGGTGCCCGGCTTCGAGGCGCCGATCAACCTCGCCTACTCGGCGCGCAACCGCTCGGCGTCGTGCCGCATCCCGTTCGTGTCGAGCCCGAAGGGGCGCCGCGTCGAGGTGCGCTTCCCGGATCCGACGGCCAACCCGTACCTGTGCTTCGCCGCGCTGATGATGGCGGGCCTCGACGGCGTGCAGAACAAGATCCATCCCGGCGATCCGCTCGACAAGAACCTCTACGACCTCGAGCCCGAGGAGGCCGCGAAGATCCCGCATCCGTGCGCTTCGCTCGACGAGGCGCTGGAGAGCCTCGACAAGGACCGCGAGTTCCTCACGCGCGGCGGCGTGTTCTCGAACGACATGATCGACGCGTACATCGCGCTCAAGTACGAGGAGGTGCAGCGTTTCCGCATGACGACGCACCCCGTCGAGTTCGACATGTACTACTCGTCGTAAGCCGCGTCGATGGCCGGAAAGGGGGCGGTGCGCCGCCCCTTTTTTCTTCCCGCCCCGCCCGCGACTTGTGTCGCGCCGGGCCGCCGACCACAACCTATGGGGCCGGCATGACGTTATGTGGTTGACTTCATTGCAATTTTTACGGCGCGCTGCCTATTCTTGGCTCCCCGACAAGCCCAAGGGAGTACGAGATGAAGAGCGCGTGGATCGCTGCGGCAATCGCGGTCACGGCGACAACGTCGGTACTCGCACAATCGACGATCTACAAGTACGTGGACGAGAGCGGTCGCGTCACGTATTCGAACAAGCCCATGAAGGGCGCGACCGTGATGGAGCTGGAGCCGATCACGACCATTCCGGCCCCGGCGGCGACGCCGCGCGCGGCGGCTGCGGACAAATCCGCCGCGCGGCCCACGCCCGCCGCGCTCACGGTGACGCAGCCCTCGCTCGCCTCGATCGAGCCGCAGCTGCAGCGCAAGCGCGACGACGAGCGCCGCAGGATCCTGGAGGGCGAGCTCGCGAAGGAAGAGGAGTCGCTCACTTCCGCGCGCAACGCGCTCACGCAGGAGCAGCAGAACCCCACGTTGATCGCCGCCGTGCGCACCGCACAGCAGGCGACCGAGCCCACGCCCGCGCAGCTGATGGAAATGCGTGCGGCACTCGACAAGGCCTCCGGCCGCATCCGCGGCCTGCAAGCCACCGTCGCCGAGCACGAGAAGAACGTCGAGGCGCTCAGGAAAGAGCTCGGCGCGCTGAAGCCCTAGCCCCGACCCGCAGTCTCCCCTTCCCGCAGTTCCCTCGCCCCGCGCCAGCCACCCCGGCTGGCGCGCATCTTGTCGCTTCCCGCGAGAGCGCCTCGTGAACGCGTACGCCGGCCTCGAGCTGCTCACGACCGCCGTGCTCATGCTCGACGAGAACCTGGAGGTCACCTTCGCCAACCCCGCGGCGGAGACGCTCTTCGCGCAGGGGCGCAGCCACCTGGTCGGCGTGCCCTTCGAGCGCGCGCTGCCGGGCAACGACGAATTCGTGCAACGCCTGCGCCAGTCGCTGCGCACGCAGTCGGGCTTCAACGACAACGACCTCCTGCTCGAGGTGGACGGCTACCCGGTCCACCTGCACTGCGTGATCACGCCCGTGGACGCGGAGCGCGCGTGCCTGATGCTCGAGTTCCGCGAGCTGCAGCAGCAGCTCAAGATCGCGCGCGAGGCCAAGATCCTCGAGCAGCAGGAGGCCAACCGCGAGCTGATCCGCAACCTCGCCCACGAGATCAAGAACCCGCT